>JASGFF010000018.1:0-39986 GCA_047605685.1 Microbacteriaceae bacterium | reverse complement strand
GCTTCGAGGAGGGCGGCCAGCTCACCGAGAAGGTGCGCCGCAAGCCGTTCTCGGTGGTGCTGTTCGACGAGATCGAGAAGGCGCACCCGGACATCTTCAACTCGCTGCTGCAGATCCTCGAGGAGGGGCGGCTGACCGACGGCCAGGGCCGGGTCGTCGACTTCAAGAACACCGTCATCATCATGACGACGAACCTCGGCACGAAGGACATCACCGGCGGCCCGGTCGGCTTCACGATCTCGGGCAACGCCGAGGTGACCTACGCGACGATGCGCGGCAAGGTCGTCGAGGAGCTCAAGAAGCACTTCAAGCCCGAGTTCCTCAACCGCGTCGACGAGACGATCGTGTTCCCGCAGCTCACCCAGGACGAGCTGCTGCAGATCGTCGACCTGTTCATCAAGCGCCTGGGCGATCGGATGATGGACCGCGACCTGACGATCGAGCTCAGCGCCGCGGCGAAGGAGCAGCTCATCAAGGTGGGCTTCGACCCCACCCTCGGTGCCCGCCCGCTGCGCCGGGCCGTGCAGCACGAGGTGGAGGACCGGCTCAGCGAGAAGATCCTGCACGGCGAGCTCGAGGCGGGCGACCACGTCGCCGTCGACTTCGCCGTCGGCGAGGACGGCGCCGGCGAGTTCACGTTCGCGACCACGCGCCAGCCGGGCCGCGAGCTCGCCTCCGCCGGGGCCATCGAGGAGTAGCCCGCCGCTGCGGCTCCCGCCCACCGAAACGCGGGGGAAACGAGCGGCTCGACCGGCCGGGCCGGCGTCTCGTGCGGGATCTCCTGCATTTCGGGATGGCATTTCGGGATGGCGTTTCGGGATGTGGGGGAGCGGGGCGTTGGGCGAGGGGTGCGCGGCGGAGCGCGGCCGTAGGCTGAGGGCATGACCGGGATGAGCGTGCGCCGCGCCCGCACGGGCGACATCCCGGCCATCCTCGATCTCATCGAGCCGCTCGTGCAGCGGCGCATCCTGCTCGGCAAGGAGCGGGTCGTGCTCTACGAGGCGGTGCAGGAGTTCCGCATCGCCGAGGACGAGACCGGTGCGACCGTCGGATGCGGCGCCCTGCACGTGTTCTGGGAGGACCTCGGCGAGGTGCGCACCCTCGTGGCCGCGGAGGGCTGGCGCGGCCGCGGGGTCGGGCACGTCCTGCTCGACAGGCTCGAGGCCGACGCCCGCGAGCTCGGCCTCAGCCGGCTGTTCTGCCTCACGTTCGAGACCGACTTCTTCGGCCGGCACGGCTTCGTGGAGGTGCCCGAGCGCATCGTCGACCCGGAGACCTACGCCGAGCTGGTGCGCAGCCCCGACGAGGGTGTCGCGGAGTTCCTCGACCTCTCGCGGGTCAAGCAGAACACCCTCGGCAACACCCGGATGCTCAAGCAGCTCTGAAGGTACGGCCCGGGTGGCGCGTCCTCCCCGGCATCCGTGGTGCCTCGGCCTACTCTGGCAGCGTGTCGACGTTCCGTCATCCGGTCGGCTCCCAGCCGCCGAGCGTGTACTGGCGCCGACGACTCGTCGTCGGCGCGGGACTCGCCGTCGTCATCGTCGTGATCCTGCTCATCATCTTCGTGCCGAAGGGCGGCGACACCCCCACGAAGCAGCAGAGCGGCACCCCGACGCCCTCGGCGACCGCCACCGCGACCGCCGCAGCCTGCGACCCGGACGACCTCAAGGTGACGGCCCTTCTCGACCAGAGCGGCTACTCCTCCGGCGAGATGCCGCAGATGTCGTTCAAGGTCACGAACAAGGGCGCGACCGCCTGCGTGCTCGACGGCGGCACCGACAAGCAGGACTTCCTGATCACGAGCGGCACCGAGGACGAGAAGTACTGGGAGTCGACCGACTGCCAGACCGACTCGACCCCCTACCAGGTGACGATCGAGGCCGGCGGCGACGTGAGCTCGAACACCCCGCTGGAGTGGGACCGCACCCGCTCCTCGACGACGACCTGCGACACCACCCGCGACCAGGTCCCCACCGGGGCGACATATCAGCTCACCGTCACCGTCGACGGGGTGTCGTCCAAGCCCGTCAACATCGTCCTCGTCTCCTGAGCGCGGTCGACATCCGGTGCGCATCTCCGTCGTCATCCCCTGCCGCGACGACGCCGACCTCCTCGACGCCTGCCTGACCGCGCTCGAGGCCGGCGGTCGCGCCCCCGACGAGGTGCTCGTCGTCGACAACGGCTCGAGGGATGGCTCGGCCGCCGTCGCGCGCCGGCACGGCGCGCGAGTGGTCGTCGAGCCGGTGCGCGGGGTCGCCCGGGCGACGGCCCGCGGTTTCGACGAGGCCCACGGCGAGCTGCTCGCCCGTCTCGACGCGGACTCGCTGCCGGGCCCGGACTGGCTGCAGCGGGTCGAGGCCGCGTTCGCCGCGGACCCCGGCCTCGCCGCGCTCACCGGGCCGGGCCGGTTCTACGGCGCCCCCGCGGTCGTCCGACTGCTCGGCCGCGGCCTCTACCTCGGCGCCTACTTCGTCCTCATGCGGCCGCTGCTCGGGCATCCGCCGCTGTTCGGCTCCAATCTGGCGCTGCCCGCCGCCGGGTGGCGGCGGGTGCGCCACCGGGTGCACCGCGACGATCCGGAGGTGCACGACGACCTCGACCTCGCCTTCGCTCTCGGTCGCCGGGTGAGGGTGCGCTACGATCGCACCCTCGTCGTCGGCGTCTCGGCGCGGCCCTTCGCCAGCTGGGCCGGTTTCTGGCGCCGCATCCGGATGGCCTTCCACACCCTCCGCCTGGGTCTGGCTGGGCCGTCCCGCTGAGGCTCTTGGAGGACACCGCCGGGGGCCCGGGCCGCGGCGGTGTCAGCCCGGCGGGAACAGGGCGAGCATGTCGCGCACGAGCTGGTGCGGGGTCGTCTCGCAGGGGCTGTGGCCGGTGGGATAGCTGACCAGCCGGGCGCCGAGCCGCTCGGCGAAGGACCGGTGCGCCGCGGCCGGCCAGAGGTCGTGCTCGCCGACGGCCACGAGCACCGGCCGGCCGCTCGAGCGCACGGCCGAGGCGAGGTCCGGGGTGCGTCTCATGAGCGCGACGGCGTCGATGACGCTCGAGCGCCGGGTGAGCGCGAAGCGTTCGCGCACGAACCTCAGCCGGCCGGGCGGAACCCGGGTGTAGTTCGCTCGGACGCCGGCGATCATGAAGGCGGCGCCGAGGCGCGAGGGGATGAGCGGGCTCAGCGGCCCGAAGTGCGCCATCGCGTGCAGCGCGTCGCCGGGCACGGGCGGGGTGCCCAGCAGGGTGAGGCTCGCGAACAGCTCCGGACGCAGCGTGAGCGCGTGTTGTGCCACGGTGCCGGCGAACGAATAGCCGAGCACATGGGCCGGCGTGCGCACCGAGCCGAGCAGTGCGAGCAGGTCGTCCACGAACAGCCGCTCCGTGTAGCGGCCGCTCACGGGACCGGCCGCGGCCGACTCGTACTGGCCGGCCATGTCGAAGGAGAGCGCGTGGAGACCCGCGGCTGCCAGCAGCGGGAGCATGAGCAGGAAGTCCTCCTTCGAGCCGGTGATCCCCGGCACGAGCACGACCGTGGGTGCCGTGGGCTCGCCGATGGCGAGCGTGGCGAGCGTCCCGCTCGGGGCGGCGAACGCGCCGCGCCGAGCACCTTCGGGCAGTGCCCGCCAGTCGATGTCGCCGATCGCGGCGTCGAGGGCGACCGCGTCAGCCCCGCCGACCGCCGGCGCGGGGGGATCGCTCGGCTCGGGCGGCACGATGCTCAGGCTACGCCGCCGTGTCCGTTGTCCGTGACGCGGCGAGCACGAGCGGGGGCGCGATCCGCCCGCCGAGCCGGGCAGCCGCCGGGGCGGACGCCGAGTGCCGGGCTGCGGACGCCACGTCATGCGCCTGACCGGCTGTCGAGCCAGTGTCGTGTTCCGCGCGAGAGGAGATTCGCCTCGGCGCGACCGCTTGTGACCCGCGGCACCGTTTCGCCGTCGAGGACCTCGTGGCGGTGGCGGTAGATGGACCATTGGGCGTCCGGGCGGATGGTCTGGATGACGTGGGCGAGATAGGCGGCGGTCTGGTCGATGATGCCGAGCTGATACCGCGAGGGCAGTGTCGAGCGTCCGCCGTGGTCGGAGATCCGCATCTCGGGGTCGGGACCGAGACGGTACTCGTCGCCGGTGAAGAAGTGCCATTCCATCGTGCTGACCTCCACCGTGCTGATCTGGGTCTCGGAGGGTTCCGTGCGAATGAGAATGTCCTTGCTGATTGAGTATGTGCCAACCCCGAGAACAGCGTTTTGGGGCACAGGCGGGCCTCCCGAATCGTGGCCCACCACTCGCGGCGGCGGCGCGGATCAGCCGGCGAGCGCCAGTCGCAGCGCCTCGCGCAGCTGCCCGGCGTCCGCGTCGACGAGCGTCCCGAAGCCGAGCCGGCGCGCTTCGGTCGCGCGCTGCCGAGCCGCCGTCGCCGGCCGGATCTCGCCGGCGAGGCTGATCTCGCCGATCGCGGCGAGGCCGGCTCCGAGGGGCGCGTCCCGGGCGGCGCTCGCGAGCGCGAGCGCGATCGCGAGATCGGCCGCCGGCTCGGCCACCCGGATGCCGCCCACCGTCGACACGTAGACGTCGTGGCCGGAGAGCCGGACGCCCGCGCGCCGCTCGAGCACGGCGAGCAGCATCGCCACCCGGCTCGCGTCCACGCCGTTGACCACCCGGCGCGGCTGGGGCGCCTGCGTCGCGACGATGAGCGCCTGCACCTCCACCGGCAGCGCCCGGCGGCCCTCGATCGCGATCGTCACGCAGGTGCCGCTCACCGCCTGCCGGCTGCGGGAGAGGAACAGCCCCGAGGGGTCCGGCACCTCGGCGATGCCCTCACCGGTCATCTCGAAGCAGCCCACCTCGTCGGTCGGGCCGAAGCGGTTCTTGAGGGCGCGCACGAAGCGCAGCGCGGTCTGCCGGTCGCCCTCGAAGTGCAGCACGACGTCGACGAGGTGCTCGAGCAGCCGGGGCCCGGCGATGCTGCCGTCCTTGGTGACGTGGCCGACGATGAGCATCGGGATGCCGCGCTCCTTCGCCACCCGGATGAGCGTCGCGGCGACCTCGCGCACCTGCGCCGGCCCGCCCGCGAGCCCCTCGCTGAGCGCGGAGGACACCGTCTGCACGCTGTCGACGACGACGAGCCGGGGTGCGACGGCGTCGATCTGGCCGAGCACCGTCGCGAGGTCGGTCTCGCTGGCGAGGTACAGGCTCGGCTGGAGGGCGCCGGTGCGGCCGGCGCGCAGCCGCACCTGGCTGGCCGACTCCTCGGCGCTCACGTACAGCACGCGCGCGTCGTCGGACGCCGCGCGCGCGGCCACCTCGAGCAGCAGCGTCGACTTGCCCACGCCCGGCTCCCCGGAGACCAGGATCGCCGCGCCCGGGACCAGCCCGCCGCCGAGCACCCGGTCGAACTCGGCGATGCCGCTCGGCCAGTGCTCCGCGTGCACCGGGTCCACCTCGGTGATGGGCGTCGCGAGGCGGGCGGTGGCCGGTCGGCGCACCGGCACGGCATCCGCCTGCTCCTGAAGCGTGTTCCACGCCCGGCACTCGGCGCACTGCCCGACCCACTTCGCCGTGGACCAGCCGCACACGCCGCAGCGATACGCGGAGGAAACCCGGGCCATCCGCTCAGCATAGGTGCGGCATCCGACAGGCCGGCACCCGCGCCAACACCCGGTCAGCACGTCGCCGCACAGGTGTAAAACCCGCGTAAATTCCTACGCCGGACGAGGGTAGACCGACCGGTCGCCGTCCCGGCGCTGGATAGCATCCACCGTATGGGGGAAGCAACGATTCGACGCGCCGAAACTCGCGACGCGCCGGCGCTCGGCAAGTTGCACGCGTACTGCTGGATGGAGCTCTATTCGGCGCAGCTGTCGAAGGAGGTGCTCGGCCAGCTGAGCATCGAGACGATGACCGGCCTGTGGGAGAAGTTCGTCGCCCGCGGCGACCCGTACATCCAGTACGTCGCGGAGAGGGACGGCGAGGTGCTCGGTTTCGCGGGCATCGGCCCCGGCCGCGAGCCCGGCGACGAGCGGCTCACCGAGCTGTACTTCATCTACGTGGCGCCCAAGGCGCGCGACACCGGCCTCGGCCAGCGGCTGCTCGCCGCCGCCGACCCCGACTACATGTGGCTGTGGGAGGGGCTGAAGAAGACGCGCCGGTTCTACGACAAGCGCGGCTTCAAGCCCGAGGTCGTGCGCGCCGTGCGCGGCATGGGCAACCGCACCCGGGCCAGCACGATGTTCGGCGCCTACTTCACCGAGTACCGTTTCGTGCGCACCGCCCCGCGGGCTCAGCAGGTGGTGCCGCTCGGCGCCTGACCCGAGCGCCCCCCGACGGCAAGCCAGACACGAGAGACGGCCCGACACGAGACGGCCAGACACGAGACGGCCAGACACGACAACGCGGCGGGGCCCGGCATCCGAGAGGGATGCCGGGCCCCGCCGCTGCGTCGTCGGGTCTCAGCCGGTCGGGTCTCAGCCGGTCAAGTCTCAGCCGTCCGAGCTGCTCGTCGAGCTGTCACCGGGCATCCCGCCGCCGCCGCCGAAGCTCGTCGTGGTGGAGGAGCCCTCGCTGATCGAGTCGGCCGTGACGCTGCCATCGTCGGCGGTGCTGCCGACGATCGTGACGGTGTCGCCCTCGGCCAGGTCGCTCACGCTGCCGTCGGTGGTCACCGTGACGCTCGTGTCGTCCGTGGTCGTCACCGTGACCGTCGAGCCGTCCTGCGTCTCGATGGTGAGCGTGCCGTCGTCGTTGGCCGTCACGGTGCCGGTCGTGACGCCGCCGCCCGCGGCGCTCGTGCTCGAGTCACCGGGGAGCTCGCCGCCCGCGCTGCCCCCGCCGGCGGCGCTGCCGCCGCCGCCCGAGGAGCCGCTGAGGCTCTGACCGTAGAGCGTTCCGCCGAAGCCACCGACGACGAGGGCGGCGACGAGCGCGAGCACGGGCGTCACCCAGCGACCGCGGGTCTTCTTGCGAGGGGCCGGGGTCGCCGGGATCTGAGGTGTGGACATGTGCTTCCTTCTGCTGTGCGAGTGGCTGCCGGGGTCAGACCGAGCGGAGCGCCTGGATGGGCCTCAGCCCGGCCGCGCGCGCCGCCGGGTAGGAGCCGAAGAACACCCCGATGGCCACCGAGACGCCGAGCGCGAGCGGGATCGAGTAGCCGAGGATCACCGGCTCGGTGCCGTTGATCTCGAAGTTGGCGCCGATGAGGGCCGCCACCACCCCCAGGACGCCGCCGAGGAGCGTGAGCGATGCCGCCTCGGTGAGGAACTGGCCGAGGATCGCGCGCCGGGTGGCGCCGAGCGCCTTGCGGATGCCGATCTCCCGGGTGCGTTCCGTCACCGTCACGAGCATGACGTTCGTCACACCGATGCCGCCGACCAGCAGCGAGATGGCCGCGACGGCGCCGAGCAGCACCGTGAACGTGTTCGCGCTCTCCTCCTGCGTCTCCAGCAGCGAGGACTGGTTCGTGATGGTGTACGACTCGTCGTCCTCGGTCTCGCCGAGCAGCTGGTTGAGCATGACCTCGATCTCGCCCTCGGCCGCGTCGACGCTGTCGGAGTCGATGGCCTCGACGGTGAGCGTCGAGACCGAGCCGAAGCCCGTCCAGGAGCGTTGGATGCGGGTGAGCGGGGCCACGACGACCGAGTTCGCGTCTGTCGTGCCGGTGCTCGACTGCTCCGCGAGGACGCCGACGACGGTGAAGGAGGTGCCGTCCACCTCGATCGTCTCGCCGAGCGCGCTCCCGGTGGGGAACAGGTCGGTGGCGAGCGTCGAGCCGATGACGGCCACCTTCTGGGCCGTCTCGTTGTCGTCATCCGTGAACGCCTCGCCGCTGGCGATCTCCGTGGTGCCCACGTCGAAGTACTCGCTCGTCGTGCCGATGACGCTGACGTCGTCCTCGGAGGCGTCCGCGGTGGCGACGGTGAGGCTCGTCGACACCTGCGGGACCACCGCGGCGACATGGCCGAGGCCGGCGGCCTCGAGCTGGGTCGCGGTGTCGGCGGTGATCTGCTTCTCCGACGTCGAGTCGGATGCGCCGAAGCCGCCGCTGCTCGTGGTGCGCACCGTGATCGTCGTCGTGCCGAGGCTGTTGATCGAGTCGCGGATCGCCTGCGCCGAGCCGTTGCCGACGGCGAGCAGCAGGATGACCGCGCCGACGCCGATCATGACGCCGAGCAGGGTCAGCACGGAGCGCAGCTTGTTGGCGGTGATGCCGCGCAGCGCGCTGCGGAAGAGTTCGAACGGGCTCATGCGGCGACCTTCGCGGTGTCGTTGACGATCAGGCCGTCGGCGATCGTGAGAACCCGGTGGGCGCGTGCGGCCACCTCGTCCTCGTGCGTGATGATGATGATGGTGCGACCGGATGCCGCGAGCGCGTCGAAGATCGACAGGATCTCCTCGGTCGACTCGCTGTCCAGGTTTCCGGTGGGCTCGTCGGCGAGCACGAGCGTCGGGTTCGTCACGAGCGCACGGGCGATCGCGACCCGCTGCTGCTGGCCGCCGGAGAGCTCGACGGGCTCGTGGTCGGCGCGGGCCGCGAGGCCCACCCGGCTGAGCTCTTCCGTGGCGCGCCGACGACGGAGCGAGCCCTTGACGCCGCCGTAGACGAGCGGGAGCTCGACATTGGTCTGCGCCGTCATCCGCTGGATGAGGTTGAAGGACTGGAAGACGAAGCCGATCTCCTCGTTGCGGACCCGGGAGAGCTCGTCCTCGGACATGTCCGCCACGTCGTGGCCGGCGAGCGTGTACACGCCGTGGCTGGCCACGTCGAGGCATCCCAGGATGTTCATGAGCGTCGACTTCCCGGAGCCGGAGGGCCCCATGATCGCGATGTAGTCGCCGGCGCGCACCTCCAGGTCGATGCCGCGCAGGGCGTGCACCGCGGCGTCGCCGTGGCCGTAGACCTGGTGGATGCCGTCCAGGGTGAGGACGACCTCACCGGGGGTTGCGGGCACGCGAGTGCCGTTCTTGCTCCTGCGTGCCATCTCAGTTGCCGCCCGGGGCGCCGCCGCCACCGGCGGGCGCGCCACCGCTACCGCCGCCGGAGAAGCCGCTCATGTCGCCGCTCTGCTGCTGGTCGGACTCCTCGGTGTCGCTGCTGTCGGTGTCGCTGCTCGAGGCGGAGACCGTGCCGATGACGATCGTCTCGCCGGCCTCGAGGCCGGAGGTGATCTCGGTGCCGTCGTCGCCGACGACGCCCGTCTCGACGGTCACCGTCTCGGTGGTGCCGTCGTCCTGCACGACATCGACGGTCTGGGTGCCGTCGCTCGCCGTCGTGATCGCCGCCGCGGGCACGTACAGGGCGTCATCCGCGCTGGAGGCGGTCGTGATGGTGGCGTCGGCGGTCTGACCGAGGCGCACGCCGTCCGGGATGCTGTCCAGGGTGATCGTCGTCGAGTAGGTCACGACGGAGTTCGAGGTGGTGCCCGTGGGTGAGATCGCCGTCACGGTGGCGGTCGTCGTGACGTCGTCGAGGGCCGGGAAGTCGATGTCGACGGCCTGGCCGACCGCGACGTCCGAGATGTCGGCCTCGGCGATCGAGGCGGTCATCACCAGCTTGCTGATGTTGTCGATCGTGACGAAGGCCGAGGAGCTGCTCGTGCTCGAGGAGCTGCTGGTGTCGTAGGTGGAGGTGGTGTCGCCGGAGGAGACCGCGCCGCCGACCGCGCCGCTGACCGCGGTCACGATGCCGGAGACCGGGGAGACCAGGGTGGTGGCGTCGAGGTTGTCCTCGGCGTCGGAGAGGGCGTCCTCGGCGTCCGAGAGGTTGTCCTGGGCGGTCTCGTAGGACTCCTGAGCCGTGTCGAGCTTGTCCTCGGCGGTCTCGAGCGCCTCCTTCGCGGTGGCGAGGTCGGTGACGCCCTGGGCCGCGGTCTCCGAGTTGCTCGAGGCCTTCTCCTCCTTGGCGTCGTCGATGTCGTCCTCGGCGTCCGAGACCGCGTCCTCGGCGTCGCTCACATCGTCCGCCGCGTCGGAGAGCGACTCCTCGGCCTCCGTGACGGTGTCCTCGGCGTCGCTGACGGCATCCTCGTAGTCGGAGGTGTCGATCGTGCCGAGCACATCGCCCTTCGACACCGTGTCGCCGACCGCCACCTTCACGTGCGTGAGCGTGCCGCTCACCGAGAAGTTGATGCTGGTCTCCTTGTAGGCCGCGAGGGTGCCGCTCGCGCTGATCGTGGTGCTCACCGTCCCTTGCTGCACCGTCGATGTGAGCTGGGTGGTCTCGGTCGATGACGAGGAGGTCCTGGGCAAGAACATGACGAGGCCGACGACGACGACCACGACGATGATCACGCCCAGTGCGATGTTGATGAGCGCACGGCGGGAGATCTTCATGATCCGCGAGGATGCCGGGCCGGGATATGCCCGGGGTATGGCGGTCCTGAGAAAGCGCTGAGGCCGGTGAAGTTCGCTCGGCCGGCGCGGTGTCGCCGATCGGCTACACTCGTCCGCGGTGACGTGTCCGAGCGGCCGAAGGTGCAACTCTCGAAAAGTTGTGTGGGCGATGAGTCCACCGTGGGTTCAAATCCCACCGTCACCGCCATGTGATGTCTCGGGACATCCCGGGCGGGTGAGCCCAATGGTTGCCCGATGGCTGTGAGTCCGGTCGATGCCGATCGCGATGCTGTGGCAGGGGATCCGATCCTCCCGCCGCGGGAATCGGCGGGTCGCGCCCGCGATCGGGGCGGCGCGAGTCGGGGTATCGCGCCCTGCCGCTTGCCGGATACCCTCTGCGGCATGACACCTGCAGACTCCGGGCGTCCCTGCCGTCCTCTTGCATGGGCCATCGTCGGGTCGACGGCGACGATCGCGCTCGTCCTCGCCGGATGCACCTCCGACGACGGCGACTCGAGCACGAGCTCGACGTCCAGCAGCACGCTGCCCACCCCGGACGTGACGACGATCGGCAGCGGCGACGTCGTCGAGCTGGCCACGGCCTTCGCCGACACCCTCGACGACGATCAGAAGGAGGCGCTCTACCAGGACTACACCTTCGCGAACGCCTCCGACTGGTCGAACCTGCCGAACAGCTTCCTCGGCGGTAGCGGCGGTGGCGGTGGCACCGTGGGTGGCGACGCGAGCACCGGTACCACCTCGACCACCAGCAGCCGTGTCGGCCTGCAGACCGACTCGCTCTCCGACGAGCAGTGGCAGGCGCTCTACGCGCTGCTCGCCGCGGCGACCGGAAGCGGCGACGGCGAGGGCTTCGACGAGATCTACCAGCACCTGCTCGCCGACGACTACCTCGACGAGAACGGCGGCGGCGACTCCTACGGCCACGGCAACTTCTTCATCGCCTTCCTCGGCGAGCCCTCCGACTCCGGCACCTGGGAGCTGCAGTTCGGCGGCCACCACCTCGCGGTCTCGAACACCTACACCGACGGCGCCCTTGCCGGCGCGACCCCCTCGTTCCGCGGCATCGAGCCCTTCACGACCACCGAGGTCGACGGCGTGGAGCTGCAGGCGGAGCAGCAGGAGCAGGCCGCCTTCGCGGCGTTGCTGCAGTCCTTCGACGAAGACCAGCTGAGCGAGGCGAAGCTCGATGAGACGTTCGGCGACGTGCTCCTCGGGCCGGGCTCCGACTGGGCCTTCCCGGACAGCTACGAGGGCATCAAGGGCTCAGAGCTCTCGGACGACCAGCAGGCGCTCCTGCTCGCGGCGATCAACACCTACGTCGACGACGTCGACGACGCGGACGCGGCGACGATCCTCGCCGAGTACGAGAGCGAGCTCGACGACACCTACGTGGCGTACACCGGCTCGACCGAGGTGAGCAGCACAGACGACTACGTGCGCATCGACGGGCCGTCGGTGTGGATCGAGTTCTCGGAGCAGGACGGCGTCGTGCTGAGCGGCACCCACCCGCACGCCGTGTGGCGCGACAAGCAGAGCGACTACGGCGGATCGACCTCCTGATGCGGCCGTGCGGCCGTGCGGCGCTCGTGGTCGCCCTGGCCGGCGCGGCGATTCTCGCGATCGCCGCGCCGGCCTCGGCGCACGTCGTGCCGTCCACGGAGATCGTGCTCGACGTGCACTCCTCCGACATCACCGCCGCTCTCACCATGCCGGTGAGTGACCTCGTGACCGCGAGCGGGATCGACGTCCCGACGGACGGCAGCGCCATCACGGCGGATGCCGCGAGGCAGGTCTCCGCGTACCTGGAGAAGCACTTCGTGGTGGAGTCGGCGAGCGGCGACTGGTCGGTGACCGTCGGCGACATCGCCCTCACCACCACCCAGCAGTGGGGCACCGGTGAGTTCACCGCCCTGACCGCCGCCGCCACGCTCGTGCCGCCGACGACGGCGGAGCTGCGCAGCTTCACGCTCGACTACGACGCGATCATCCACCAGGTGATCACCGCGGACATCTACGTCGTGCTGGGCAGCGACTGGGCCGCCGGGGATTTCGGCTCCGCGCGGGCCCTCGGCACGATCACCGTCAACACCGTCACGGGTGAGATCCCGACGCTTCAGGTCGACCTCGACTCGGGCAGCGCCTGGCGGGGATTCGTCGGCATGGTCACGCTCGGCATCTCGCACATCGCCGAGGGCACCGACCACCAGCTGTTCCTGCTCACGCTGCTGCTGCCCGCCCCGCTCATCGCGGTCGGCCGGCGCTGGAGCGCCGTCGCGACGACCGGCAGGTCGGTGCGGCGGATCGCGGCGATCACGATCGCCTTCACGCTCGGGCACTCGACGACGCTCGCGCTCGGCGCGCTCGGCCTGCCGGTGCCGCAGCAGCCGATCGAGGCCGCGATCGCCCTGAGCATCCTGATCGCCGCCCTGCACGCCATCCACCCGCTGTTCCCGGGCAGGGAGGCGTTCATCGCCGCCGGCTTCGGCCTCGTGCACGGCATGGCCTTCTCGGAGACGCTCACCGAGATGCGGCTGAGCGGCTCGCAGCTCGCGCTGAGCCTGCTCGGCTTCAACCTGGGCATCGAGATCATGCAGCTCGTCGTCGTGGCCCTCGTGCTGCCGCCGCTCATGGTGCTCGCGCGCACCCGCCTCTATCGGCCGCTGCGCCTCGGCGCGGCCGGCGTCACCGGCATCGCCGCGATCGGCTGGGTGTTCACCCGGGTCGGCGTGCCGAACGCGGTGGGCACCGCGGCCGACCTGATCGGCACCGTCTCGCCGTTCATCGCCGGGGCGCTCTGGCTCGCGGCCGTGATCGTGCTGATCCGGGAGCGGCGGCTGCGTCACTCCCCGGAGGTGCCGGCCGCGGAGGTGCCGGACGCCGAGATGACGGACGCCGAGGTGCCGGCCGCGGAGGCCGCCGCGACGCCCGGCGCTCGGCCGTGAGGATGCCGCGGGCCGGTGGTCGTGGGGCCGGTGGCCGCGGGGCCGTGCCGCGGGCTGTGTGGTTGACAGAAGTCAACCGGCCTCCTATTGTTGACATTCGTCAAATGTTGACCACGGTCAACCAGTGCGCCAGTGTCGTCGCAGCCCCTCCGCACGCACAGAAAGCAAAGCTCTGCCATGTCCTCGACCACCGCCGCAGCCCCGGATTCCGCCGTCAAGCGCGCCATGACGCCCCGTCAGGTGCTCGAGGCGCTCTCCGGCCTGCTGCTCGGGATGTTCGTGTCGATGCTCGCATCGACCGTCGTCTCGTCATCCCTGCCCGTCATCGTCCACGACCTCGACGGCGACCAGACCGCCTACACCTGGGTCGTCACCGCGATGCTCCTGACGACGGCGATCTCGACGCCGGTGTGGGGCAAGCTCGCCGACCTGGTCAACCGCAAGCTGCTCTTCCAGCTGTCGATCGTCATCTTCATCCTCGCCACCGCCTCCGCCGGCTTCGCCCAGGAGCCGGCGATGCTCATCGCCTCCCGCGCCGTGCAGGGCCTCGGCGCCGGCGGTCTCGCCGCGCTCAGCCAGGTGCTCATGGCCGACATCATCAGCCCGCGCGAGAGGGGCAAGTACATGGGCCTGTTCGGCGCCGTGATGGCCCTGGCCACCATCGGCGGCCCGCTGCTCGGCGGTGTCATCACCGACGGCCTCGGCTGGCGCTGGAACTTCTTCGTCGCCCTCCCGGTCGCGGTCGTCGCGCTCGCGATCGTGCAGAAGACGCTGCGCCTGTCGCCGCACGAGAAGAAGAAGGTCTCGATCGACTACCTCGGCATCGTCCTGCTCTCGACGGCCGTCTCGCTGCTGCTCATCTGGGTGAGCCTCGCCGGCGACAGCTTCGAGTGGTGGAGCCTCACGACCGTGCTCATGGTCGGTGGCGCGATCGTCGGCGTCATCCTGTTCGTCGTCGTCGAGCTGCGGGTGAGCGACCCGCTCGTGCCGCTCACGCTGTTCCGCAACCGCACGTTCACGCTCGCCGTCGTCGCCTCGATCGCCACCGGCATCGCCATGTTCGGCGCGACCGTGTTCCTCAGCCAGTACATGCAGCTCGCCCGCGGCGCCACCCCCACCCAGGCCGGCCTCATGACGATCCCGATGATCGCCGGGATGCTGCTGTCCTCGATCGTCATCGGCCAGCTCGTCACCCGCTTCGGCCGCTGGAAGCCCTACCTCGTCGTCGGGGCTGTGCTGCTCGTGGCCGGCTCCTACCTGCTGTCCACGATCCACTACGACACGAACTTCGCGCTCGTCTCGCTCTACATGGCGCTGCTCGGCGCCGGCGTCGGCATGACGATGCAGAACCTCGTGCTCATCGTGCAGAACACCACGGAGCCCTCCCAGATCGGCGTGGCCAGCTCGGGCGTGACGTTCTTCCGCAGCCTCGGCGGCACGATCGGCGTCTCCGTCATGGGCGCCGCGCTCGCCACCCGGATCACCGATCTCGTGACCGACCGCGCCGACGAGCTGCAGACGGCCATCGCGAGCCTGGGCGACAAGGCGAGCTACTGGGCCGAGCAGCTGCAGTCCGGCTCCGTCCCCTCGGTCTCCTCGATGCCGACGGCGCTGCGGGTGGTGTTCGAGGACATCTACGCGAACGGCATCTCGCACTCCTTCCTCATCGGCGTGCCCTTCGCGGTCCTGAGCCTGATCGCGATCGTGTTCCTGCCGAACAATCCGCTCACCCGGATGACGACACGGGAGCGGCTCGAGGCGAGCGAGGCCGACCTCGCCACGGTCTCGGTGCCGAGGGCGATGGAGACGCTCAGCGCCACCGGCAGCATCCCGGTGCAGCGCGCGGCGGATGCCGCGGGCGCGGACGACCGCTCGCGATGACCCCCACCCCGTCCGCCGGGACGGCGTCGCCCGCCGCCCCGGCGGACGCGCGCGGCGCCGCCGTCACCGTGGACGTGCGCCGCACGGCCGTCGACGACCTCGAGGCCGCCTTCTCCGAGCTCGTCACCCAGTTCCGTCGCATCGCGCTGCAGGCGGCCGGGGCCGCCGGGGGCGGCCTGCAGCCCGGAGTGCTCAAGCTGCTCGTGGCGACCGAGCGGCAGGGGCCGATCACGGCATCCTGCCTGGCCGAGCGGCTGCGCACCGACAAGGGCTTCATCAGCCGCAGTCTCGGCGAGCTCGAGGAGCGCGGTCTCGTCGAGCGCAGCGCCGATCCCGGCGACCGGCGGGCGCGCCTCGTCGAGGTCACTCCCGCGGGGCGCGAGCGCGTGACCGCCGCCCGGATCCCCTTCGAGCACGTCATCGAGTCCGGGGTGCGGGACTGGCCGGTCGACGCGATCGAGCGCCTCACCGACCTGCTGCGCGAGCTCGCCGCCGGCGTCGCCCCGCGCGACTCGGCGCGCTGAGGTCGCGCCCGGCCCGCGCCGGCCCGGTCGTCCGCCGGCCCGGTTCTCTGTGCCGGCCCGGTTCTCTGTGCCGGATTGGCGGGCGCCCCGTGTCGCGACCGCCGCTCTGGCGATGGACGCGCCGGGCGCGGGCGCCTAGCGTCGAGGCAGCGCCGCGCCGTCGCCGAGGGTCGCCAGCGGCCGGCGGCGTGGCAGTCGCCGTCGAGGCCGAAGGAGCGCCGTGTCCGAGATCCTGATCACGCCACAGACCCCGTCCGAACCAGGGGCCCCGTCCGAACCAGGGGCCCCGTCCACGCCCGAGGCGCTGCCCGTGCTCCGGCACTGGATCGACGGCGCCCCCGTGGCCGCGACGAGCGGGCGCACCGTACCGGTCTACGACCCCGCCCTCGGCGTGCCGACGGCCTCGGTGGGGCTCGCCTCCGCGGCGGACGTCGACGCCGCCGTCCGTTCCGCCGCGGCAGCGTTCCCGGCCTGGCGGGACACCTCGATTGCGCGGCGGCAGGCCGTGCTGTTCCGCTTCCGCGAGCTGCTCGACGAGCGCAAGGACGAGCTCGCCGAGATCATCACGAGCGAGCACGGCAAGGTCGTCGCGGACGCCCGCGGCGAGATCGCCCGCGGCCTCGAGGTGGTCGAGCTCGCCACCGGCTTCCCACACTTCATCAAGGGCGAGCACTCCGAGAACGTCTCCAGCGGCGTCGACGTGCACTCCATCCGGCAGCCGCTCGGCGTCGTCGGCGTCATCAGCCCGTTCAACTTCCCGGCGATGGTGCCGATGTGGTTCTTCCCGATCGCGATCGCGGCCGGCAACACGGTGGTGCTCAAGCCGAGCGAGAAGGACCCCTCGGCATCCCTCTGGCTCGCCGCGCTGTGGCAGCAGGCGGGCCTGCCCGACGGCGTGTTCACGGTGCTGCAGGGCGACCGGGTCGCCGTGGACGGCCTGCTGGAGCACCCGGATGTCCGGTCGATCTCCTTCGTCGGCTCGACGCCGATCGCGCAGCACATCTACGAGACCGCGGCCCGGCACGGCAAGCGGGTGCAGGCGCTCGGCGGGGCCAAGAACCACATGCTCGTGCTGCCGGACGCCGACCTCGACCTCGTGGCCGACAGCGCCGTCAACGCGGGCTTCGGCTCGGCGGGGGAGCGCTGCATGGCGGTGTCGGTGCTGCTCGCGGTCGAGCCCGTCGCCGACGAGCTCATCGCCCGCATCGTCGAGCGGATCGCGACGCTGCGGGTCGGCGACGGCCGCCGCGGCACCGACATGGGCCCGCTCGTGACCGGCGAGCACCGCGACCGGGTCGCCGGATACATCGACCTCGCCCTCGAGGACGGCGCCGAGGTCGTCGTCGACGGCCGCGGTGTCACGGCAGACGGCGCGGCGGCGGGCTTCTGGCTCGGCCCGACCCTCATCGACCGGGTGCCGACGAGCTCCCGGGTCTACACCGAGGAGATCTTCGGCCCGGTGCTCTCGGTGGTGCGGGTGGCCTCATACGAGGAGGGCCTCGCGCTCATCAACGCCGGCGCCTTCGGCAACGGCACCGCGATCTTCACGAACGACGGCGGGGCGGCCCGGCGCTTCCAGCGCGAGGTGCAGGTGGGCATGATCGGCGTCAACGTGCCGATCCCGGTGCCCGTCGCCTACTACTCCTTCGGCGGCTGGAAGCAGTCGCTGTTCGGCGCCAGCAAGGCCTACGGTCCGGCCGGCTTCGACTTCTTCACCCAGGAGAAGGCGGTCACGAGCCGCTGGCTCGACCCCTCGCACGGCGGCATCGACCTCGGCTTCCCGCGCAACTGAGCCCGCCGCTCAGGCCTCGGGATCGGCCTCGGCATCGGCCTCGGCGGCCAGCTGCAGGGCCGCCCAGAGCTCGGCGCGGTCACCGAAGCGGTCGAGGTCGAGGCCCAGGGCGCGGCCGAGGCTCGCCATCCGCATCCGCAGCGTGTGCCGGTGGATGCCGAGCTCCCGCGCCGCCGGGTCGTAGGCGCCGTTGTGGCCGAGCCAGACCCGTGCGCTCTGCAGCAGCCGGCGTCCCTCCTCGCCGCGCCCGCCCAGCGGGGCCAGCAGCCGCTGCGCCACGAGATCGCCGCCGCCGCGGCGCAGCGCGCCGAGCAGCCGCTCGTCGGCAGCGGCGTCGAAGCGGCGCACCGAGGCCGGGGCGACGCCCTCGGCGAGCAGCAGCCGCACCTGCCGCAGCGCCGTGGCGAGGCCGGACCAGCTCTCGAGGGCCGAGACCGCGACGGCCCGGCCCTGGCCGGTGAGGGCCTCGGCGACCGCCTCGGCGGCGGCGTCCGCCGCCACGACGACCGTGAGCGCGCCCCGGTCGGCCACGAAAGCGGCCCCGGCCGCCGTCCCGGCCGCGAGCCGCGACGCCCACGCCGAGACCGGCCGGCCGTCGGCGGCCGTCGCGAGCACCCGCAGCGGCACCTCCCCCGGCAGCGCCAGGTCGAGGCGCTCCGCCGTGCGCCGTGCGGTGCCGAGCTCGCCGGCGATGAGCAGCTCGAGCAGCGCGCTGCGCAGGTCGTCGCGCGCGCTCTGCAGGGCGTGCGACTGCTCGAGGGCGATCGAGGCGAGCGCGATGACGCTCGTGAGCAGCTCGTCCGCGGCGACGTCGAGCGGTGCCGCGGGCGCGACGGCGAGCGCCCCGCGCAGCTGTCCGCGGTTGCCGATCGTCTGCACGGTGACGCCCGCGCCGTCGACGTCGAGGCGCACCGAGGAGCGCAGCCCGCGGCCGAGGGCCTGCCGCACCGCCCGCTGCACCCGCGGGGCGGCTGCCGCCGGCATCCGGAGCCTCGGCGAGGCGTGCGAGGGCTCGCCGGCGGCGTCGTAGAGCGTCGCCCAGCCGTCGAGGCGCCGCTCGAGCTCGGCGAGGATCGCATCCAGGCCGTTGGGCCGCAGCGCCGCGAGCGCGACGGCGCGCTGGGCCGCGAGCGACCATTCCAGCCGGCCGCGCTCCTCGGCGGCCCGGGCGTCGGCGATGTGCCGGATGATCGCCATGAACGGCGTGCGCTCGGCGACGTCGACGAGCGGGAAGCCGCGCGCGGCGCAGGCGGCGACCACGCTCCCGGGGATCGTCTCGTGCAGGATGCCGGTGGCGAAGCCGAGCGCGAGGATGCCGCGTGCGACGAGCCGCTCCACGTAGCCCTCGGCGGCGCGGGCGTCGCGATGCTCGAGGAAGTGCGCGCCGTCGGTGAGCAGCAGCTGCCCGGGCTCGAGCCAGGGCGTGGGGTCGGGGAAGTCGGAGCTGTGCGCCCAGGCGATCGGGGTGTCGAGCACGGCCGCCTCACCCGGCGGCACGACGAGGCGCAGCCGGAACGGGCCCTCGTCGAGCAGCGAGCGCAGCGTGACGGGCATCGGCTCTCCTCCTCCATCCCCGCCGGCGAGGGCCGGGCGCTGTCGGCTTCGGCGCCTCCAGGCTAGACGGCGCGCCACAGTGGCCGTTGTGGCGACGGGGCATCCGACGGCAGCATGGCGGCATGACCCTCGATGACGCGACCGGCGACAACGCCGCCGTGCGGGCGCAGGACCGCGCGCACGTCTTCCACTCCTGGAGCGCGCAGGGCTCGCTCAGCCCGCTCGTCTTCGCCGGCGGCCTCGGCTGCGAGCTGTGGGACCACGACGGCCGGCGCTACCTCGACTTCTCCAGCCAGCTCGTGAACGCGACGATCGGCTACCAGCATCCGCGGGTCGTCGCCGCCGTCCAGGAGCAGGCCGCGACTCTCGCCACGATCGCGCCGGCGCACGCCAGCGCCGTGCGCGCCGCGGCCGCCGAGCGCATCGCCGCGCTCGCGCCCGAGGGCTTCGAGCGAGTGTTCTTCACCAACGGCGGCGCCGACGCCAACGAGAACGCCATGCGGCTCGCGCGGCTGAGCACCGGCCGC
This sequence comes from Microbacteriaceae bacterium, assembly GCA_047605685.1. Classification (GTDB taxonomy): domain Bacteria; phylum Actinomycetota; class Actinomycetes; order Actinomycetales; family Microbacteriaceae; genus JAUASV01. Next base: position 20,432 of record JASGFF010000018.1, on the reverse strand, counting down.
GACAAGATCGTCTCGCACTACCGCTCCTACCACGGCAACACCGGCGGCGCGATCGTCGCCACCGGCGACTGGCGACGGATGCCCAACGAGTACGCTCGCGGGCACGTGCACGTCTTCGGCCCCTACCTGTACCGCAGCGAGTTCTGGGCCGAGACGCCCGAGCAGGAGGCCGAGCGGGCGCTGCACCACCTCGAGCGGGTGATCCAGGCGGAGGGGGCCGACACCGTCGCCGGCATCCTCATCGAGACCGTGCCGGGCACGGCCGGCATCCTGGTGCCGCCGCCGGGCTATCTCGCCGGGGTGCGCGAGATCGCGGACCGGTACGGCATCGTGCTCATCCTCGACGAGGTGATGGCCGGCTTCGGGCGCACCGGGCACTGGTTCGCCTTCGACGCGCACGGGGTGCGGCCCGACCTGATCACGTTCGCGAAGGGCGTCAACTCCGGCTACGTGCCGGTCGGGGGCGTGATCATCTCCGAGCCGATCGCCCGCCTGTTCGACGAGCGGGTGTTCCCGGGCGGGCTCACCTACTCGGGGCATCCGCTCGCCGCCGCCTCGATCGTCGCCTCGATCGACGCGATGCGCGAGGAGGGCATCGTCGAGAACGCCCGCACGATCGGCGCCGAGCACCTGGGCCCGGGCCTGGCGGCGCTCGCGGCGCGGCACGAGCTGATCGGCGAGGTGCGCGGCACCGGCGTGTTCTGGGCGGTCGAGCTCGTCGCCGACCGGGCGAGCCGCGCCCCGCTCGACGCGGCGACGATGGCGCGGATCAAGGCCGGGCTGCTGGACGCCGGGCTGCTGCCCTTCGTGCAGGACAACCGCATCCACGTGGTGCCGCCGGCGGTCATCACACCGGAGGAGGTCGCCCGCGGCCTCGCGATCATCGACGGGGTGCTCGCCGCGGTCTGAGCGAGGGACCCGCCGGGGCGCCAGGGCGCGGCGGGCCGGGGCGCAGCCGACCCGGCGCGGCCCGCTCAGGAGTCGAACGAGTAGCCGAGCCGCTCGGCGAGCCGCAGCAGCGGGCCGTCGCGGCCGCCGTCGCGGTCGGAGCGGGCGACGGCGGCGCGCACGAGCTGCACCGCCGGGTAGGCGATCGGCTCGGGCGGGATCGGCAGCGATCGGCCGCGCACGAGCGCGCTCTCGGTGCGCTCGGTGCGTCGGCCGGCGAGCAGGTCGAGCATGACGGCGGCCGCGAACCGGGTGGCGACGACGCCGAGGCCGGTGAAGCCCGCACTGTAGGCGACCCTGCCGCCGAGGGCGGTGCCGTGGAAGGCGACCAGCCGGCTGGACATGTCGATCATCCCGCCCCAGCGGTGGCTGAAGCGCACGTCGCCGAGCTGCGGGAACGTGCGCACGAAGTGGTCGGCCAGCCGCAGGAACGTCTCCTCGCGCTGGTCGTGCTCCGGCCGCACCCGGCCGCCGCGGTGGTAGACGGCGTCGAAGCCGCCCCAGAGGATGCGGTCGTCGGCGCTCTTGCGGGCGTAGTGGAACTGCCGGCCGAGGTCGGTCCAGCCGTGCCGCCCTCGCCAGCCGATGGCGGCCAGCTGCTCGGCGCCGAGCGGCTCGGTGACCATGGCGTAGTCGTAGATCGGCACCGTCAGCAGCCGGGTGCGCTTGAGCAGCGCCGGGAAGCCGTTCGTGGCCAGCACCACCGAGCGGGCGCGCACGGTGCCGGTGTCCGTCAGCGCGTGCACGGCCGTGCCGGCGTCCCGGATGCGCCGCACCGGGCTGTGCTCGTGGATGCGCACGCCGAACTCGCGGCAGGCCCGGGCCAGCTCCGCGGCGAGCCTGCCCGGGTGCACGAGCGCCTCGCCCTCGGTCTCGAGCAGGGCGGCGCGCACCACGGGGGAGCGGGTGTAGTCGGCGAGGGCCTCGCCCTCGAGGAACCTGGCCGAGCCGGCCGAGCCCTCGCCCGCTGCGGCGCGCAGCGCCTCGACCTGGTGCGGCTCGACGGCGACGGCGAGCGTGCCGCCCTGCTCCCACTCCACGTCGAGGCCGAGGTCGCGGATGTCGGCGGCGAAGCCGGCGAAGTTCTCGGCACCGAGCCGTCGGATCGTCTCGAGGTCGGCGGCGAAACGGCGCCCGCCGTTGACCTCGCCGTGACTGAGGCTCGCCTCGGCGAAGCCGCCGTTGCGTCCGCTCGCGGCCCAGCCGATCCGCCGCCCCTCCAGCAGCAGGACATCGCGCCCGGGGTCCTCCCGCTTCGCCAGCAGCGCGGTCCAGAGGCCGCAGTACCCCCCGCCGACGACGAGCAGCCCGGTGTCGGTGGGGCCGGGCAGCGGCTCGGCGGCGGCGGGCCGGTCCGGGCGGTCGAGCCAGAACGGTCGCGTCGAGGCGTCGTCGATCATCCGGTGCAGCCGGACCGGATCGGTGCGGATGTCGAGGTCGTAGACGCTCATCGCCGCTCACCCTCCCGCGGGCGGGCCCCGGCCCGCGTCCCGCTATCGTGCCACGGGCGGGCCGCCCGGCGAGCGGGGCCTCAGGAGAGCTCGGCGACGGTCTCGGCGATCCAGTCGGCGATGTAGCCGACCACGTAGGGCATGTTGTCCAGGCCGATGTGCTCGGCGCCGCCCTCCACCTGGTCGAAGATGCGCAGCTCGCGCTTCGGGCTGTTCACCGCCTGCTCGTAGGTCTGGTGGGCGTAGTCCACCGAGATCTGCCGGTCGCCGATGCCGTGGGTGACCAGCAGCGGCACCGTGATCCTCTCGGCGACGCCGTTCAGGTGCATGTCCCGGGTCTTGGCGAAGAAGTCGTCGATGTCGCTCGCCCCCCAGACCCACTGCACGTGCGCCCAGTAGTGCGGCACCGGGTTCTCGCCCTCGCGATTGCGGCGGGCGTGCTGCACCTCGGCCCAGTTGTGGTTGGCGCCCCAGGCGACGGCGAACTTGATGCGCTTCTCGAAGGCGGCCGCGCGCGGCGCGTAGTAGCCGCCGAGCGACCAGCCGACGATGCCGATGCGCCCGGCGTCCACCTCGGGAAGCGTCTCGAGGTAGTCGATGCAGGCGGATGCCCAGGCCTCGGTGTCGTGGCGGGCGGTGAGGCCGCGCAGCCGCAGCGCCTCGCCCGAGCCGGGGGTGTCGACCATGAGGGTGGCGATGCCGCGCCGGGCCAGCTGCTGCGGGAAGCCCGAGTAGTACATCATCTCCTTCGTCGAGTCCAGGCCGTTCCACTGGATGACGACGGGCGTCGGCCCGGTCGCGCCCGGCACCGGGTGGAAGTAGCCGGGCAGCGCGCCCTCCTCGTAGGGGATCTCCACCGCGCGCAGGCCGGAGCCGCTGTGCTTGACGTGCTCGAGCAGCAGGTCGATCGAGCGCTGGTAGGCGGCGTTGCGGCCCGGCCAGGTGGGGGACTGCAGCCGTTCCGACTGCGAGGTGTACAGGCTCGCCCGGTAGTAGCTGTCGCCGGCGCCGAGCAGGCTTCCGCGGGCGACCTGCTCCTCGGCGAGGGCGACCAGTCGGTCGGCGACGGCCTTCCAGGCGGCGTAGAGCTCCTCGGTGCCGGCGTCGTCGCCGTTGCGGGACGCCTCGAGCACCGGCCGGCAGGCCTTGTCGACCTCGTCGATCAGCCCGCCGTTGTTGAGGGTGGCGACCACCGCCATGCTCCACACGTAGTTGGTGGGGAAGTACATGAACACGGGTGGGGCTCCTAACGCAGGGACTTCTGGATGGTGTCGTTGATGTACTTCGACATGCCGGAGAGCGCGGCACCGCCGTCCACGGGGATCTCCGCGCCGGAGATGTAGCCCGCGGCATCCGAGATCAGGAAGGCGACGATGCCGGCGACGTCCGCGGTCCGGCCGGGGCGGTTCAGCGGCGTGACGTCCAGCTGGGCGCCGAGGAAGGCGGCGGGCGCGCTCGCGATCATCTCGGTCTCGATGAAGCCGGGGTGCACGAGGTTGGCCCGGATGCCGCGCTCGCCCACCTCGGTCACGGTGCTGTGGGTGAGGCCGCGCAGCGCCCACTTGCTCGCCGTGTAGGCGGTCGTGTAGTGCCCGGAGATGGCGGCGGCCGAGGCGATGTTGACGATCGAGGAGCCGCGCCCCATGAGCGGCAGCAGCGCCTGGGTGCCGAGCATCGGGCCGGTCACGTTGACGGCGAACACCCGGTTCCAGTCGGCGAGCTCGATGCTGCCGATGTGGGCGCGGTGGGTGATGCCGGCGTTGTTGACCAGGCCCTTCACCCGGCGCCCGGCGAGCTCGGCGGCGAGCTGCGCCCAGTCGGCCTCGCTCGCGACGTCGTGGCGGCGGTAGCGCACCGAGCCCGAGAGGCCGGATGCCGCCTCCAGCAGCTCCTCGGCGCTCTCGCGCACGTCGAGCGCGACGACCTCGGCGCCGTTGGCGGCGAGCAGCAGCGCCTCGGTGGCGCCCTGGCCGCCGGCGGCGCCGGTGACGACGACGACGGCGCCGTCGAGCCCGGGCAGGGCGATCCGGGGCAGCTCGTTCACGGGGTCACCGGTCCCTTGCGGTCGTGCAGCTCGATGAGGTTGCCCTCGGGGTCGGCGACGAAGCAGAAGCGCACCCCCGGCTCCGGGGAGTCCTGCGGGGCGAGGCGCTCGCCGGCCCCGACCGAGAGCAGGTGGGCGTGCAGCGTGTCGACGTCATCGACGCGCAGGCAGATGTGGCCGTAGCCGCGGGTGAGCGCCGCCTCGCCCGGGTTCGCCGCGCGCAGGCCCGGCGTCGAGCCCGGGCGTTCGAGCAGCTCGATGGCGAGGCCGCCGGGGATGACGAGGAAGGCGCCCCGCATCCCCAGCGGTGGCACCTCGAAGGGCAGTGCCGCGGGGAAGCCGAAGGCCTTCCGGTACCAGGCGAGCTGGTCGTCGAGCGATTCGACGCTGAGCCCGACGTGGTCGAGATGCATTGTCCGGCCCCTCTCAGTCGCGCGGCCCGTGCCGCATGAGGTCGGCGTGCACGTCATCCGGCAGCACGTCGAGCAGGCTCTGCTCGAAGCTGCCGCCGATGAGCACGAAGACCACCCGCGCCGGCGTGTCGCCGCGGTTCGCCCAGGCGTGCGAGGTGCCGCGCTGCACGATGATGTCCCCGGCGCGCGCCACCACCTCGCTGTCGTCGAGCAGCAGGGTGATCTCGCCCTCGATGACGATGCCGTAGTCGACCGACTCGGTGCGGTGCACCGGCGACTGCAGGCCGTTCTCGTCCAGGCCGCCGGGCAGGAACTCGTTGACGCGGATGCGCGTGCCGTGCCGGGGCGGCGGCACCTGCAGCACCCGCTCGGTCGGCTCGCCGGGCTCGACGGCGGCGATGGGCGCCGGGGTCTGCTCGGTGACCCAGACCTCGTGGAAGCCGACGCGGTCCGCCGGCAGCTCGCGGCTCACCGGCACCGGGCCGTCGCTCAGCACGACCGACCGGCCGCTCTCGTCGTGCCCGGTGACGATGCGACGGGGCACGTGCAGTTCGAGGCTCACGCGGCGACCGTCAGCGCCGCGAGCGACGAGCCCATCAGGGCGCCGGGGTCGGCGCCGGGGGTGTCCGGGTGCAGCTCCCAGTCCACGAGCTGCATGGAGGCGTCGACGACGCCGCGCACCCGGGGCTTGCGGCGCGCCTCGAAGGCCCGGAACTGGCTCTCCAGGTCGGTGTCGGCGGCGGTGAGGTACTCGGCCAGCAGCCGGGCGTCCTCGACGCACTGGGCGGCGCCCTGGGCGATGAGCGGCGGGCAGGCGTGCACGGCGTCGCCGATGGCGATCACCCGGCCGCGGTGCCACGGGCCCTCGACGAACAGCCACTCGATGGGCTGGAAGTTCAGGTAGTCGTCCTCGCTGATCGACTCGCGGATGCGGTCGAAGGCGCCGTGGTAGCCCTCGAGCAGACGGCGCATCTCCGCCGCGTCGCTGAGGCCGTTCTCGGGACGCTCCGGGTCGGTGAGCACGTAGGCGTAGCACTGCGTGTCGCTGATCACCGTGTAGCCGGCCTTGTACTGCGGGCCGTGGTAGTAGACGGCCGAGGGCGACATCTCCGGCGCGCGCGCGGTGACGACGCGCCAGATGCCCATGCCGGAGGGGGCGCGGTCCTCGGGGATGCCGAGCTTCGGCCGGGTGGAGGACTTGATGCCGTCGGCGGCGATCACGACGTCCCAGGACTCGGTGGAGCCGTCGGAGAGCAGCGTCGAGACGGAGTCGCCGTGGTCCTCGAAGGAGAGCAGCTCGGTGCCCATCCGCAGCCGTACGCCCACCTCGGCGGCGCGCTCCACGAGCGCGGCGTGCAGGTCGGGCCGCAGCGCGCCCATCGTCGAGGGCAGGTCCTCGCCGCCGGTGTGCGGCGTGTCGAGCAGCTCGAGCACGTGCCCGTCGGCGTGACACAGCGCGAGCGTGCTGAAGCCCTGGCCCCGCTCCAGCATCCGATCGAGCACGCCGATCTCGCGGAACACCTTGAGCGCGTTGCCCTGCACGGTGATCCCGTGCCCCACGGGCAGCCACTGCGGCACGCGTTCGGCCACGGTCGCTGTCACCCCGCGCTGGGCCAGCGCGATGGCCGCTGTCAGGCCGGTGAACCCGCCACCGACGACGAGAACGTTCCGCACGGTCATCGCGGCATCCCTTTCCTACTCGACCGCGACATTGCGGTCCGGTCTCGACGCTAGAGGAGCGTATGACGTGCGGGAACTCAGTCGATGCGATGCCAGCTATCGCGAGGCCCGCATCGCCTCCAGCAGGCTGTGGCGGAACCAGGCGTGCCCCGGGTCGTGGGTGCGCGAGGGATGCCACCACAGCCACTCGATGAGCTCGACCGGCGCGAACGGGGTCGGCACCGCCACGGTGCCGGTCTGCGGCCCGGTGTGCTCGACGAGCCGGGAGGGCACGACGGCCACGAGGTCGGTGCCCGCGACGATCGAGGGCAGCGCGAGGAAGCTCGCCGTCGTCACCCGGGTCTCGAAGACGAGGCCGAGCTCGCGGATGCGCCGTTCGGCGGGCGTCACGTGGGCGCGGCCGAAGTTCCAGTCGGCGTGCGGCAGCCGCAGGAAGTCCTCGAGGCCGATGCGGCCCTCGGCGACCGCGGGGTTGTGCCGGTCGACGAGGCAGACGTACTCGTCGCGGAACAGCTCGACGCTCTCGCCCTCGATGCCGATGCCGGGCACCGCGACGATGAAGTCGTTGTCGAGCAGGTCGTGGTCCGAGTCGGTCGGGGCCGCGGGCAGGTGCCGCAGGTCGAGGCGCACGTTCGGGGCATCCTCGATCACGCTCACCAGCCAGGGCTTGAGCTCGACGGCCGCGTAGTCGGTGAGCAGCATCGTGAAGGCGCGGTGCGAGACGGCCGGGTCGAAGACGTGCTCATGGCCGAGCGCCTGCTCGACGAGCGGCAGGGTGAGCTGCACCTGCGGCAGCAGCTGCCGGGCGAGCGGGGTGAGCTCGTAGTCGCGGCCGACCCGCACGAGCAGCTCGTCGTCGAACTGCTGGCGCAGCTTCGCCAGGGCGGCGCTCATCGACGACTGGCCCATGTGGATGCGCGTGCCGGCGCGCGTGACGTTGGCCTCCTCGAGCAGCGCGCGCAGGGCGACGAGGAGGTTCAGGTCGGTTCCCGGTGCGGCCGTGGCGTGCCCCCTTGCCTGCGTGCATTGCCTGCGTGCATTGCCTGTGTGCATTGTCTGCGTGCCTTGCCCGCGCGACCTGTCCGCGCGGTCCGGTGGCCCGGACCGTCGAAAGTGATCCGCGCCCGTGCGGGCAGCCTAGTCGGCCGGTGCACCCGATAGGTGGTATCGGGTCGCCCGGGGCTGCGGCCGGCGGCGGCGGGTCGTAGTCTCGTGGGCATAGTGGGGCGCCGCGCGCCTGCCCCCCAACTGCATGCCCGGTACCACTTCGGAAAGGTCAACGATGACTCCTCGACGGCTCATCTCGCATCTGCGCTATCTCGCCATCGCCGTGGAGAACTTCGACGAGGAGCACGAGTTCCTCACACGGCACTGGTCGCTCACCGAGGTGCATCGCGACGGCGACGTCGCCTACCTGGCCGCCGAGGGCTCCCCGGAGCCCTACGTGATGCGACTGCGCCGTGGCGAGAAGCGCATCGACCTCATCTCCTACGGCGCGGCCGACCGGGCCGACGTCGAGGCGCTGCACGAGCGGCTCAGCGCGGCGGGCGTGCAGTTCGTGCACGGCCCGCAGGAGCTCGACCAGTTCGGCGGCGGCTACGGCATCCGCTTCTTCGACTGCGACGGGCGCACCATCGAGGTCTCGACCGGGGTGACGCTGCGCGAGCACCGCAAGATCGAGGAGCGCGAGCCGGTGCCGGTCAAGCTCTCCCACGTCGTCGTCAACAGCACCGACCTCGAGCGCACCCGGCAGTGGTACGAGGACAATCTCGACTTCGCGGTGAGCGACACGCTCTACAGCCCGGTCATGGGCAACCTCATGCACTTCATGCGCTGCAACAACTTCCACCACTCCTTCGCGATCGCCGCGGGCCCGCACCCGTCGCTGCACCACGCCTCCTTCGAGATGCGCGGCGTCGAGGAGTGGATGCGCGGCGCCGGCAAGATCCTGCGCTCCGGTGCCCGGATGGTGTGGGGCCCCGGCCGCCACAACGCCGGCGACAACACCTTCGCCTACTTCCTCGACCCGGCCGGCAACACCTTCGAGTACACGACCGAGCTCGCCTACATCCAGGACGAGGACTCCTGGCACCCGCACCTGCTCGACGTGAACGCCACGACGACGCAGGACCAGTGGGGCACGGCGAACGAGATGAGCGAGCTCGTCGCGCGCGAGTCGTTCAACGACGTGGACCGCGGCCTGTTCGTCGCCCCGCCGGTCTGAGCCGCCGGAGGAGTCCGATGGCACCGGTGCCACTCGGTGCCGAGCCCCCGCCTCCGCGCGTCCTCAGCGCCGCGCTGCTGGCGCTGCTCGGCGCGCTCACCATGCTCGGTCCGTTCAGCACCGACGCCTTCCTGCCCGCCCTGCCCTCGATCGCCGGCGACCTCGGCGAGACCGCGGCTGCGGTCCAGTTCTCGCTGAGCGGCATCACGATCGGGATGGCGCTCGGCCAGCTGCTCGTCGGCCCGGTCTCGGACGCCCTCGGCCGGCGGCGGCCGCTGCTCGCCGGCAGTGCGACGATGGCGGCGGCGGGCGTCGTTGCGGCCTGCGCCGGCTCACTGCCGATGCTGGTGGCCGCCTGCGCCGTCATCGGCCTCGGCGCCTCCTGCTGCGTGATCGTGGCCCGGGCGATCGTCTCCGACCTGGCCGGCAGCGCGGCGCTCGCTCGCGCCTACTCGCTCATCGGGCTGCTCAGCGGTCTCGGCCCGATCCTCGGCCCGCTGGCGGGCGTGCTCGCGCTGCTGCTCGCCGGCTGGCGCGGCGTGTTCTGGATGCTCGCGGCTCTCGGCGTCGCGGCGGCCGTGGTGGCGCTCGCCGTCGTGCCGGAGAGCCTGCCGCCCGAGCGGCGCGCCGCCGGCGGCCCGCGCGCCCTCGTGGGCAACATCCGCCGGGTGCTGCGCACTCGCGGCTACTACGCCGGGGCGACGGTGCTCTGGTTCGGCTTCGGCGCGCTGTTCGCCTACATCGCCGCCTCGCCGTTCCTGGTGCAGTCGGTGCTCGGCCTCTCGGCGGTGGCCTACACCGCGATCTTCGTGACGAACGGTCTGGGGCTGACCGTCACCGGCACGATCGCGGCGCGGGCATCCGGCCGGGTCAGCGAACGCCGGCTGCTCGCCGCGGCGCTCGCGCTGCAGTCGGCCGGCGCGCTCCTCGTGCTGCTTACCGTGCTCGCCGACGCCGTCTCGCCCTGGACCCTGCTGCCGGCACTGTTCCTGATCGCCTCCAGCATCGGCCTGTTCTTCGGGCCGGCGACCGCCCTCGCGCTGCGCGAGCTGCGCGACACGGCCGGCACGGCGCTCGCGATCCTCGGCGTCGGCCAGTTCCTCACCGCCGGGATCGTGTCCCCGCTCGTGGGCCTCGGCGGCGAGCGCGACCCGCTGCCCTTCGCGCTCGTGGCGAGCGTCTGCGCCATGCTGGCCTGGCTCGGCTGGGCCGTGTTCGGCACCGCCGCGCGCAGCACGGTCGCGGCGCGGCGATAGCTGGAATCTCGTCGCCGGCGTGGCGCGCCGGCCGGCTGCGCTGCGAGAGTGGGTCCGACTGCCGCGGCCCGGCGCATCCGGTCCGCGGTGACGCGATGAGGCGAGAGAGGGAGCCCATGGGACGGCTTGAGGGCAAGGTGGCGCTGATCACCGGCACCGGCGGAGGAATGGGACGCGCGGCGGCGCTGCGCTTCGCCGCGGAGGGCGCCAGGGTCGTCGGCTGCGACCTGTTCCCGGAGGGTGCGGATGAGACCGTGCGGCTCGTGCGCGAGCGCGGCGGCGAGATCGAGAGCTTCGCCCCGGTGCAGCTCTCCGACGCGGCCGACGCGGCGCGCTGGGTGGATGCCGCCGCCGAGGTCTTCGGCGGCGTCGACATCCTCTACAACAACGCCTCGAGCCCGAAGTTCGGCGCGATCGACGAGCTCAGCGTCGAGGACTGGGACTTCGTCATCGACAACGAGCTCAACCTGGTCTTCTACGCCACCCGGGCCGTCTGGCCGCACCTCAAGCGGCGCGGCGGCGGCGTCGTCGTCAACGTCGGCTCGATCGCCGGCACCCGCGGCGTCGAGTTCATGCCGCAGAACGCGCACGGCACCGCGAAGGCCGGGGTGATCAACCTCACCCAGCAGCTCGCGGTCGAGGGCGGACCGCACGGCATCCGCGCGGTCTGCGTGAGCCCCGGTTTCACGGTGACGCCCTCGACGGCGTGGCTGGTCGACTCCGGCCCGCAGCCGTTCAAGGACAACATCGCCCGGATCCCGCTCGGCCGCGTCGGGCAGCCCGACGACATCGTGAACGCCGCGCTGTTCCTCGCCTCCGACGAGGCCGGCTGGATCACCGGCGTCAACCTCGTCGTGGACGGCGGCGGCAGTGTGCTCGGCTAGCCCGTCCCGCGCGCGCTGCGGCTCGCGGGGGGCCCGGCGGTGAGCGGCCTCGACGGCCGGCTCGTGCTCCCGGCCGACGCCGACTGGGAGCAGGCCCGGGTCGGTCGCGTCTTCAACGGCCGGCGCCCCGACCGGCAGCCGGACGCCGTGCTGCTCGCCGGCAGCGTCGAGGACGTGCAGCGCGGCGTGCGACTGGCCGCCGAGCGCGGCTGGAGCGTCGCCGTGCGCAGCGGCGGCCACTCCTGGGCCGCCTGGAGCGTGCGCGAGGGCGGCCTGCTCATCGACCTCGGCGCGCTGCGCGACATCTCCTACGACGCCGGCAGCGGGATCGTCTCGGCCGGGCCCGCGACGAAGGGCGGCGACGAGCTGTCGCCGTTCCTGGAGCAGCGCGGCCGGTTCTTCAACGGCGGCCACTGCCCCTCGGTGGGCATCGGCGGCTTCCTGCTGCAGGGCGGCCAGGGCTGGAACCAGCGCGGCTGGGGCTGGGCGGCCGAGTCCGTCGTCGCCGTCGACGTGGTCACCGCCGACGGTGAGCTCGTGCGCGCGGACGCCGTGCGCAACAGCGACCTGTACTGGGCGGCGCGCGGCGCGGGCCCGACGTTCCCCGGCGTCGTCGTGCGCTTCCACATCCGCACCCGGAAGATATTCGGCCACCTCGCGCACACCGTGCACGCCTACGAGCTCGACGACTTCGCCGAGGTGCTCGGCTGGCTGTACCGGGCGCATCACCACATCTCGCCGGACGTGGAGATCGTCGCCGTCTCGCAACGGCTGTCGCTGCCGGCGCCCGGCGGCGGGCCGGCGAGCCCGCGCCGGGTCTTCGTCGTCACCGGTCTCGCCTTCGCCGAGGATGCCGAGACGGCCCGCCGCATCCTCGCCCCGTTCAACGACTGCCCGGCGATCGGCCGGGCGGTCATCCTGCGCGACGCGGAGGCGTCGACGCTTGCCGAGCAGCGCCGCCAGCAGGAGAGGGACAACCCCGAGCACGCGCAGTACCTCACCGACAACGCCTGGATCGACGCCGAGAACACCGACGCGGGCATCGCCCGGGCCGTCGAGCGGCTGCGCCCGCTGTTCGTCGACAACCCCACCCAGGACGGCTTCGCGATCTGGATGAGCAACGCGCCGATGCGCACGCCGCTGCCGGACATGGCGTTCTCGCTGCAGACCGAGGCCTACGTCGCGGCGTACACCGTGTACCACGACCCCGCCGAGGAGGCGCGCAACCGCGCCTGGCTCGATCGCGCGATGGCCTACGCCGAGCCGGTGACGGCCGGCCAGTACCTCGGCGACTCCGACATGACGGTCCGGCAGCTGCGCTTCATGCACCCCGACAACTGGGCGCGGCTGCAGCGGATCATCGCCGAGCGCGACCCCGGGGGGCGCTTCGCGCGTCACCTCGCCAAAGACCCCGCTACCCTCAACCGCAACCACTGGACGCTCTAGGAGGTCCCCCATGCGCATCCACCTCGCCGCGGACTACGGAGGCTACGAGCTCGGTCGCAGCCTCGAGGTCCGGCTCGCGGCGGACGGCTACGAGACCGTCTGGCACGGTGCCGACGAGTACGACGAGGGCGACGACTACCCGCTGTTCGCCGTCGCGCTCGGCCAGGCCGTCGTCGCCGACCAGGACGCGGGCGTCGACGCCTGCGGCATCCTCTCCGTCGGCAACGTCATCGGCGGCACCGTGGCCGTCACGAAGGTCAACGGCGTGCGCGCGGTGCCGGCCGTCGACGACGACCTGGTCAGCAACGCGCGCGCCACCGTCGACGTCAACGTCATCGTGCTGCCCGGCCGCCGGCTCTCCGAGGAGGTGGCAGCGGCATCCGTCGCCGTGTTCCTCGCCACCGACTTCGACCGGGAGCTCGACGACGCCCGTCGCATCGTGAACGTGAGCGAGTACGAGAGCTCCGGCACGATCGAGGGCTGGATGATCGAGCGGTAGGGGGCAGCGGATGTCGCGCGTCGCCCTCTACGACCACACCGGCGGCCCCGAGGTGCTCCGTCTCGCCGAGCAGCCGGATCGCGAGCCCGGCACGGACGAGGCCCTTATCGAGGTGCACGTCGCCGGGCTCAACCCCTTCGACCGCAAGGTGCGGGCGGGCATCGTCCCGCTCGCGGCGCCGTTCCCCCGACGCATCGGCTCCGATCTCGCCGGCACGGTGCTCGCCGCCGGCGCCGAGGCCCGCTACGCCGACGGCAGCCCGGTGCGCCCCGGAGACGCGGTGCTCGGCTGGGCGGAGGGATCGGTCGCCGAGCGGGTGACCGCCCCGGCGAGCGCGCTCACTCCCCGGCCCGAGGCGCTGCCCGAGCCGGTGGCCGGCGGCCTCGCGGTCGCCGGGCTCACCGCCGTCGCGAGCCTGCGCACCGTGCCGCTCGGCCCGGACGACACGGTGCTGCTCGCCGCGGCGGCGGGCGCCGTCGGGATCGTCTACGCCCAGCTCGCGATCGCCCGCGGCGCGCGCGTGATCGGCACCGCGAGCCCCCGGCACCACGACTTCCTGCGTTCGCTCGGCGTCGAGCCGATCGGCTACGGCGACGGCCTGCTCGAGCGGGTGAGCGCCCTCGTCCCGGCCGGGCCGACCGCCGTGCAAGACAACCACGGCCACGACGCGATGTACGTGGGGATCGCCCTCGGCGTGCCGCGCGGGCGCATCTGCGGCATCGCCGACCACACCGCCGTGGCGAGGCTCGGCGCCACGAGCCCGCCCCGAGGCGAGCGTTCGGTGGCCGATCTCGCCCGGCTGGCGGCCGAGATCGCCGCCGGGCGGCTCGTGCTGCCGGTGGCCGCCGCCTTCGAACTCGACCGCGTCGTCGAGGCGTTCACGGCCCTCGAGACACCGCACGATCCGGGCAAGATCGTCGTCACCGCCGGCGCCACCGCCGCCGGCGGCTGAGGCCGCTTCGGGCCCGCCCGTCGCCGTCGGTGCCCGAATGCATCGCCCGTCGCGATAACTGCTATACGTTCCAGTGCGTGCAGTCTTTCGCGCCGAGTGCGCTTGACTGCATGCATCGGGCAGCTAATGGAGGTTGCCCGAAGGCGATGGAGCCGGACCCCGGTGGTGCGCTCCACGTCAAGCCCACAGCAGAGAGGTCACATCAATGAAGATCGGGAAGTACCTCGCCGCCGGGGTGGCAGTGGCCATCGCCGGAGCGGCGCTCACCGGATGTTCGGACGGCTCGACGTCCGACGACTCGTCGGCAACCGCCACATCCACCCTCAGCGCGGCGGCGCAGGCCGCCCTCGAGACCGCCTACACCGGTCAGGGCAGCACCCTGTCCGACCTGCCCAGCGTCGACGTGCCCTCGGGCATCACCCTCGGCATCATGTCCTGCGGCCAGTCGCAGCCCGGCTGCTCCGGCCCGGCCGCGGCCATGCAGGATGCCGCGGACGAGCTCGGCTGGGACAGCGAGATCGCGGACGGCAAGCTCACCCCTGACGGCTTCGCGGCCGCCATCCGCCAGCTCGTCGCCGACGGCGTCGACGCGATCATCCCGATCGGCATCCCCTGCCAGGCCGCCCAGGCCGCCTTCCAGGAGGCCAAGGACGCCGGCATCGTGATCGTCGGCGGCGGCGGCACCGACGGCTGCGACCCGCAGATCTGGGACTCCGCCCGGCTCTGGGTCGACGGTCTCACCGATGACGACCAGTTCGCCGTCATCGGCCAGCTGCAGGCCGACTACGCCTACGGCGTGAACGACGGCGACGTCGAGGCGATCACCCTCACCTCCACCGGTGCCGGCTGGGGTCAGACGATCACGGACGGCTTCACCGACGAGCTCACGACGCTCGGCAGTGGCGAGGTCGTCGAGGACATCCAGGTGAGCGGCACGGAGGAGTCCGACAGCTCCTTCGTCGCGAAGGTCACCTCGGCCCTCGTCGCCCACCCCGAGGTCAACACCCTCGTGGTGCCGGTCTCCGCCTGGCTGACCGCCAACGGCCTCGCGGCCGCGATCGTGCAGGCCGGCCGCACCGACATCACCGTCGTCGCCCGCGGCGGCGAGGAGGCCGTGCTCGACCTCATCGAGCAGGGTGACTCGGGTGTGACCGCGACGATCGGCTACTCCTCCGACTGGGGCGCCTGGGGTTCGGTCGACACCGTCGCCCGCATCCTCGCCGGTGACGACCCGCAGGAGATCGGCGACTGGGTGCAGGCCATCGACGCCGACAACAACCTGCCCGACTCCGGCGACTACACCGGTCCGGCGGATGTCGACTGGAAGACGGCGTTCCTGACGGCCTGGGGCGTGGAGTAACCAGTTCCATGACCACTGCATTCCGCAGCGCGGCGGCCGGGGAGAACTCCCCGGCCGCCGCGGCCCACGCCGGCACTGCCCTGAGGCTGAGCGGTCTGAACAAGACGTTCGGCTCGGTGCAGGTGCTCTTCGACGCCGGCATCACCGTGCGGCCCGGCACCGTGCACGCCCTGCTCGGCGGCAACGGCTCCGGCAAGAGCACCACGATCAAGATCCTGGCCGGCATCTACCCGGCCGACAGCGGCGAGCTCGAGGTGTTCGGCGAGCGCTACCCGCTCTCGGGCTATCTGCCCACGACCGCGGAGCGCATCGGCCTGCGCTTCGTGCACCAGGACCTCGGCCTGTTCGAGGACCTCACCGTCGAGGAGAACTTCGCCCTCGACGCCGGCTACCCGCGCACCGTGATCGGCGGCATCGACTGGCGTGCCCTGCACCGCCGGGTGGCGGGCCTGCTCGCCGATTACGAGATCGACGCCCGCCCGGACACCCCGGTCAACCAGCTGCGTCCCTCGGACCGCACGCTCGTCGCGATCGCGCGGGCGCTGCAGGATGACGAGGGCGGCCGCCTCATCGCCGTGCTCGACGAGCCCACGGCGAGCCTCGGCAAGCGCGAGTCGGAGGAGCTGCTCTCGCAGGTGCGCCGCCGCGCCGACCTCGGGCAGACCTTCATCATCGTCTCCCACCGGCTGCAGGAAGTGCTCTCGGTGGCCCAGGACTTCACCGTGTTCCGCGACGGACGTGTCGTCGGCACCCTCGTGGACGCACATCCCAGCGAGGACGAGATCGTCGGCATCATGGCCGGCGGCGCCGTCGCCGCGCTCAAGCCGACCGGGACGATCGGCCATGCCACGGCCGAGCCCGTGCTCGAGATCGAGCACCTGCGCGTCGGCCCGCTCGAGGACGTGAGCCTCACCGTGCACAGCGGCGAGATCGTCGGCCTCGCGGGTCTCGCCGGCTCCGGGCGCTCGACGCTGCTCGAGACGGTGTTCGGCGCCATCCGCCCCGACAGCGGCATCGCCCGTCTCGGCGGCACGCCCTACGCTCCGCACCACGTCGACGAGGCGATGGGCGCGGGCGTCGCGCTCGTACCCGGCGACCGGCTGCGCCAGGCGGCGTTCGCCGAGCTGAGCACCGCCGAGAACATCGGCATGAGCGTGCTCAAGGAGAGCTGGAGACGCGGCTTCACCTCCCGCAGCGGCCTGCGCCGCGCGGCCGCGGGCCTCATCCACCGCTTCGGCGTCAAGGTCGCCGGCCCGGATGCGGCCTTCGTCTCGATGTCCGGCGGCAACCAGCAGAAGGCGGTGCTCGCGCGCTGGCTGCAGCGCAAGCCGAGGCTGATCCTGCTCGACGAGCCCACCCAGGGTGTCGACGTCATGTCGCGCGCCGACATCTACGCTGTCGTCCGCGACACCGCTCGCGACGGCAGCGCGGTGCTGATCGCCTCGAGCGACCTGAGCGAGCTGCACGCCCTGTGCGACCGGGTGCTCGTCCTCGCCGGCGGCAGGATCACGCACGACGTCGCCGCGAGCGAGCTCGACGTCGACCAGCTCACCGCCCTCGTGCTCAAGGAACCTCAGAAGGACTCGCAGAGATGACCGATACGAAACGGGCCGCCACCCCGCCGGCCGCGACCCCCCAGGCCGCCGACATCACCCAGACCGAGCTCAACGCCATCGCGAAGTCGGCGCCGCAGCCCCGGCAGCAGCACCGCGGTGTCGCGCACTTCTTCCAGGCCTACGCGCTCGTGATCATCACGGCCGCCGCTTTCGCGTTCTTCTCGTTCGCACCGGCCAGCAGCGCGGCGTTCCCGACGGCGAACAACCTCGCCGTGGTGCTCGGCAGCAACGCCGTCGTCTCGCTCATCGCCCTCGCCGCCCTGTTCCCGCTCGTCTGCGGCTTCATGGACTTCTCGATCGGTGCGACGACGATGACATCGCAGGTCGCCTGCGCGGGCATCATGGTCAACTACGGCCTGCCGCTGTGGCTCGGCATCATCGTCGCCCTCGCGATCTCGGTGGTGATCGGCACCGTGAACGGCTTCTTCGTCACCCGGCTGAAGATGGACCCGCTCGTCACCACGCTGGGCATGTCCATCCTGCTCTCCGGCCTGCTGATCTGGTACACCGGCGGCCAGACGCTCATCTCGGGCATCGACCAGTCGCTCATCCACTTCGGCTCGGCCCGCTGGTTCGGCATCCCCGCGGTGTTCGTCGTCGTGCTCATCGCGGCGCTCTTCGTCTGGTACTTCTTCCGGCACATCCCGTTCGGCCGCTCGCTGTACGCGATCGGCTCGAACGCCGCGAGCGCCCGCCTCGTCGGTGTGCGCGTCGACCGCAACATCTGGTGGAGCTTCATCGCCTCCTCGACGATCTCCGGCTTCGCCGGGGTGCTGCAGCTGTCCCGGATCGGCAGCGCCACGGCATCCGACGGCGGCTCGCTCATGTTCGCCGCGCTCGCCTCGGTGTTCCTCGGCGCCACCGCGATCACGCCCGGCTTCTTCAACGTCTGGGGCACGATCATCAGCGCGATCTTCGTCTCGCTCTCGGTCAGCGGCCTCACGATCAGCGGCGCGAGCGGCTGGGCGACGAACGTCTTCAACGGTGCGGCCCTGCTCATCGCGGTCGCCCTGTCCACCTACCTCGGCCGGCGCAACCGCCGGTCCTGATCCCGAAAGGAATCCCCCATGGCATTCGTCTGCAGCGCCACCTGGACGGCCAAGCCCGGCGAGGAGGAGACCGTGCGCAGCGCGCTCGAGCAGCTGTCGCCGGCGAGCCGAACCGAGCCCGGCAACATCTACTACCAGGCCTATCAGAGCCCGGACGAACCGCGGATCTTCCGGATCTTCGAGGTGTACGCCGACGAGGACGCGTTCAAGGCGCACGGCGGCTACCCGCACTTCGAGAAGTGGGCGCTCGGCCAGGCGATCCCGGCCCTGGAGACCCGGCAGCGGGACTTCTACACCACGCTGGACTTCTGAGGTGAAGCTCGTCCGCTACGAGCACAACGGCTTCGTCCACCCGGGGGTGGTGTTCCACGACAGGGTGCAGTCGCTGCCCGAGGCGCTCGACATCCTCGACGTGGTCCGGATGCCGGCGGCGGAGCGCGACCTGCTCGTCGCGCAGGCGGGGCGTCACTTCCGCGCCCCGGTCGAGCAGGTGCGGCTGCTGCCGCCGGTGGAGCCGCGCGCGATGCGCGACTTCGTGGCCTTCGAGGGGCACATCTCCGGCATGAAGAAGGGCGAGCCGGGCGACGGAACGGTGCCCGAGCAGTGGTACCAGGCGCCGGCCTTCCTGTTCATGAACCCGTGGTCGCTCTACGGGGCGCGAGACGAGATCCCGATGCCGCCGCTCACCTCGGCGCTCGACTTCGAGCTCGAGGTGGCGATCATCGTCAAGGACACCGTGCGCGATCTGAGCGTCGAGGAGGCGGCCGAGCACATCGCCGGCTACACGATCCTCAACGACTGGTCGGCGCGCGACATCCAGGCCGGCGAGATGCGCGTGGGTCTCGGCCCCTCCAAGGGCAAGGACTTCGCCAACACCCTCGGCCCCTGGCTCGTCACGCCCGACGAGCTGGAGCAGTACCGCGAGGGCGACCGGCTCGCCCTCGCGATGACGGTCGCCGTCAACGGCGAGGTCATCGGCGAGGACAACCTGCGCAACCTGTCCTGGTCGTTCGAGGAGCTGCTCGCGCACGCCTCGCGCGGTGCCGTCGTCGGTGCCGGCGACGTGCTCGGCACCGGCACCGCCTCCCGCGGCGCGCTCTGCGAGTTCTGGAGCCGCAGCGGCGAGCGCACGCCGCCGCCGCTGGAGGTCGGCGACGTCGTGACGATGACGGTCGAGGGCCTCGGCTCGATCTCGAACCGCATCGGCCCGGTGGCCAGCCCCGGCCACACGGTGCCGCGGGCCCGGCGCACCTACGGCGAGGACCGGCTCTGACCCCCGCATGACGGCTGCCGCCCCGGCCGCCGGGTATCGTGGATGCCACGGCTCGAACGGTGGAGGCATGTCCGATCTTCGCGGAATCGACGTCAATCTGCTGGTGGTGCTCGACGCGATCCTCGCCGAGAAGAACCTCACCCGGGCGGGGGAGGCCGTCGGCATCACCCAGCCGGCGGTGAGCGGCTCGCTCGCGAAGCTGCGCCGGCTGCTCGACGACCCGCTGCTCGTGCGCGTCGGACGTTCCTTCGAGCTCACCCCGCGCGCCCTCGAGCTGCGGCCGATCGTCGAAGAGGCGATGTTCGAGATCGGCCGCACGTTCAATCTGCGGCCGACGTTCGACCCCGCCACGAGCGAGCGCAAGTTCTTCATCTCGGCATCCGACTACGTGCTCGCCACGATGACGAGCCCGCTGCTGTCCGTGCTGCGCAAGGAGGCGCCGGGCGCCTCGGTCGACTTCGACTCGCTGCCGCTGGACACGGCGATCACCCCCGTCGACCTGCTGCGGCGGGATGTCGTGATCGCGGCGACCGGCCGGAACATCCCCGGCAAGCGGCAGTCGCTGTTCTCGGACAGCTTCGCCTGCCTGGTGAGCGCCCGGAACCCGCGGCTGCGCGACGGGATGCTCTCGCTCAAGGACCTGGCGGACCTGCGGCACGTGCAGGCGACGTTCGGCGCCGTCAACGTCACCCCCGTCGACGACGCGCTCTCGGCCGCGGGGGTGAGCCCGAAGGTCGGTATGACGGTCGTGGGCTTCATGCCCGTGCCCTTCGCGCTGCAGGGCACCTCGATGGTCGGCTTCGTGCCCTCCCGGGTCGCCGACCTGTACGCCCAGCGGCTCGAGCTCGTGATCGCCGAGACGGCGCTGCCGCCCTCGACGCTCGTCGAGGCGGTGTACTGGCATCCCTCCAAGACCACCGACCCGGCGCTGCGCTGGCTCGTCGGCGTGCTGCGCCGGGTGGCGGAGCTCGTCGAGTTCGGCACCGAGGACTGAGCGGCCCGGATCCGATCGCCCGGGTCGGGGCTGGCGGGGTTCGGCTGGCGGCGTTCGGGCGGCGGGGCGACGCGGGCGCGCGTAGCATCGGGGCATCATGAGGATCGCGGCCCTGTCTGAGCGTGTGGGGCCCGAGCGTGCGAGGCCCGAGCGTGCGGGGGCTGCGCGGGTCGGGCTCGGGCGGGTCGGGCTCGGGCGTGAGGCCGCCGCGCGGGCGGTCGCCGAGGGCGGTGTCGCCGAGGGTACGCGGCGCCCCGAGGGATGCCTGATGGTGCGGTTGCTCGGACCGGGCGCCGCCTGCGCCGCCTGCGCTGCCGCCCCGCGCCGCCCCGCTGCCGCGCCG
>JASGFF010000017.1:0-40900 GCA_047605685.1 Microbacteriaceae bacterium | reverse complement strand
GTCGATCCGTCCCAATTGGGACGGATCGACGAGCCGGCAGCAGCAC
This sequence comes from Microbacteriaceae bacterium, assembly GCA_047605685.1. GTDB lineage: Bacteria > Actinomycetota > Actinomycetes > Actinomycetales > Microbacteriaceae > JAUASV01. The sequence continues at coordinate 40,854 of JASGFF010000017.1, read as the reverse complement.
CAGCAGCGGCGCCGGCGGTCAGCGGTCGAGGAGCTCGGCGGCGAGGCGTTCGGCCTGGGCGACGACGTTCGCGATGCCGGTGCCGGCCACCGACTCGCCGACGCGGTGCCGGTGCCCGTCCGGTCGCCGCGGCGAGCACCGGGTCCAGGCGACGACGGCCGCGTCGACGACGGTGCCGAGCGGCGCACCGAGCAGGGTCGCGGCATCCGCCCGCGCCTCCGGGACCGTCGGCTCGTGATCGTAGGAGAGCCGGATGACGTGCCGGCCGCGGCCGGCGCGCTCGCGCAGCCAGTCCCACTTGGCCGTGGCGTGCGTGAGCGCCTTCGCGCCGACGCCCGCGGTGCCGGGGACGACGAGCACGCCGTTGCCGCGCGGGGCGTCGTCGAGCGCCGGCTGGTCGACGACGAGGGTCGCCAGCCAGACCCGGGCCGCCACCGGGGTGTCGTTCGCGGCCCAGACCACCTCGCCGGGCAGGCCCTCCTCGGGACGCACCCGGCGGCCGAGCTCGATGCGCACGCCGAAGCGCTCGACGTCGGCGACGAGCTCGTCGACGATGCGGTGCACGCCGCCGCGGATGCCGAGCGCCGCCGCCCCCGCGGGCGCGCGCTCGCGCAGGTCGCGCACCCCCTTCGCGAGCGAGCCCTCGCGGCGCATCGCGGCGCGCAGCCCCGGAGCCACCCGGTCGACGTCGAGCCCGTCGGGATGCAGCGAGTGCACCCCCATCACGACGGGGGCGACGAGCCGTTCGAGCATCCCGGCACCCATCCGTCGGCGCACGAGCGCGCCGAGCGAGGGGGCGCGATCGCCGACGGTGCCCGGGATGAGCTCGTCGAGCATCGCCCGCCAGGCGGCGCGCCAGCCGACCACGGCCACGACGTCGCTCGCGAGCGGCACGCCGGGGATGCCGAGCAGGCTCGTGGCCGGCAGCGGCACCGCCCCGGTCTCGCGGTGCAGCCAGGCCCGCCCGGCGGGCGGCACGACCTCCGCGCTCAGGCCGAGGGCGCGCGCGAGCGTCTCGACGACGCCCCGGCGGCTGGCGAAGCTCTCGGCGCCGGCGTCGAGCACGAGACCTCCGACGACGTGGTGCGTCACGGTGCCGCCGAGCCGGTCACCGGCCTCGATGAGCGTCACCAGCGCCCCACCGAGCGCGAGCCGCCGAGCCGCGACCAGGCCGGCCAGGCCGCCGCCGACCACGGTGAAGCCCTCGGCGCTCACAGCGAGCGCACCAGCTCGACGATGCGGCTGAGCACGTCCGGGTCGGTGTCCGGCGGCACGCCGTGGCCCAGATTGACGACGTGGGCGGGGGCCGAGCGACCCCGCTCGACGACGTCGAGAACGTGCGAACGCAGCGTCGGCCAGGGCGCCGCGAGCAGGGCGGGGTCGATGTTGCCCTGCAGCGGAACGCCGGGCAGGCGCTCGGCCGCGACGTCGAGCGGAACCCGCCAGTCGACGCCGACCGCGTCCGCGCCGATGCCCGCCATCGCCGGCAGGAAGGCGCCGCCGCCGAGGCCGAAGTGCACCTTCGGCACCGGCAGGCCGCGCAGCGCCGAGAGGGCGCGCTTGGAGTGCGGGGCGACGCGGCGCAGGTAGTCGCGCTCCGAGAGCGAGCCGACCCAGGAGTCGAACAGCTGCACAGCGGAGGCACCGGCCTCCACCTGGGCGCGCAGGAACTCGCCCGCGACATCCGCGCACCAGTTGAGCAGCGCCGCCCAGTCGCGCGGCTCGGCGTACATGAGGGTGCGGGCGCGCAGCTGCTCGCGGCTCGGGCCGCCCTCGACGAGGTAGGAGGCGAGCGTGTAGGGGGCGCCGGCGAAGCCGATGAGCGGCACGGGCCCGAGCTCGGCGACGGTGCGGGCGACCGCCTCGCGCACCGGGGCGAGCGCCTCCGGGTCGAGCGGGCGCAGCGCGGCGATGTCCGCGGCGCTGCGGATCGGCCGCTCCAGCACCGGGCCGCGGCCCGGCACGATCTCGACGCCGACACCCGCGAGCATCACCGGAACGACGATGTCGCTGAAGAAGATCGCCGCGTCGACGCCGTGGCGGCGCACCGGCTGCAGGGTGATCTCGCTCGCCAGCTCCGGGGTCAGGCAGGCCTCGAGCATCCCGGTGCCGAGGCGCAGCTCGCGGTACTCGGGCAGCGAGCGCCCGGCCTGGCGCATGAACCACACCGGCGGCCGCTCCGGCCGCTCGCCCCGGTAGGCGCGGATGAGGGGGGCGGATGCCGTCATCCCGGTCACAAGCGGATGGTCAGGAGGCAGCGCCACGGCGTCCACCCTAGGCGCTCGCGAAATCGGTTGTGCAGGAGATTCGGGATGCTCAGCCGGGTTGACCCCCCGCGGGACCCGAATCTCCTGCACAACCGATCAGCGGCGGCGCGCGATAATGAAAGGCGTGCTGTTGTGCCTCACCGCGAACCACCGCAACGCCTCCTTCGAGGTCCTCGAGGCGCTCTCCGCGGTGGCGCAGCAGGCGTCCGCCGCGCTCGTCGAGCGCGGCGACGTCATCGCCGGGGCCGTCGTGCTCGCCACCTGCAACCGCTTCGAGGCGTACCTCGACGTCGACGAGCCGGTGACCGCGGCCCAGGCCGTGGCCGTCGAGACCACGTTCGCGGCGCTCGGCGCGGCATCCGGCATCCCGATCGAGACGCTGCGCACCCAGGTCGTCGTGCTCGGCGGCGAGGATGTCGCCCACCACCTGTTCGCGGTCACGAGCGGCCTCGAGTCCGTCGTCGTCGGCGAGGACGAGATCGCCGGCCAGGTCGGCCGCGCCCTCGACCGGGCGCGCCGCGACGGCACCACCTCGAGCGCGCTCGAGCGGCTGTTCCAGCGCGCCTCGCACACATCGCGCGGCGTGAAGAACAGCACCAGGATCGGCGGTGCCGGCCGCACGCTCGTGCGGCTCGGCCTCGAGCTCGCCGGCAGCCGCATCGCCGACTGGTCCACCACCGCCGTGCTCGTCGTCGGCACCGGCCAGTACGCCGCCACGACCGTCGCCGCGCTGCGCGAGCGCGGCGTGCGCGAGATCGCGGTGTTCTCGCCCTCCGGTCGCGGCGCCGCCTTCGCGGCGCGACAGCGGCTGCCGCTCGCGGCCGAGCTGCGCCCCGCCATCGGCGCCGCCGACGTCGTGATCACCTGCACGACGGACCTCGCTGTCCGCCTCGACGACGTGCCCGAGGGCCGCCGGATGATCGTGGACCTCGGCCTGCCGCGCAACGTCGACGCCCGGATCGCCGAGGTGCCCGGCGTCGCGCTGCTCGACCTCGAGACGATTCGGCTGCACGCCCCGCTCGAGGAGCTCACCGCGGCCGCCGACGCCCGCGCGATCGTCGCATCGGCGGCGGCGGACTTCGCTGCGGAGACCGCCGCGGAGCCCGCGATCGTCGCACTGCGCACACACGTCTTCGAGCTGCTGGAGGCGGAGGTGGCCCGCGCCGCGCGCCGCGACGACGACGGCCGTGTCGAGCAGGCGCTGCGGCACCTCGTGAGCGTGCTGCTGCACGAGCCGAGCGAGCGGGCCCGCGAGCTCGCCCGTGCGGGCCGCGCGCAGGAGTTCGTCGCCGGTGTCGAGGCGCTGTTCGGCGTGCGCCCGGCGGCGCGCCCCGAGGCCGACGCCCGCGCCACCGACGCCCGCGCCACTGCCGACGCCGAGCAGCTCGCCGGCTGAGACCGGCCGACGCGGGGGCCCGTCCGGGCGCCGCGGCCGCGACGAAAACGAAGGACCTCACACCGCACGGCGCCCGACACGCGGCTGTTCCGGGCGCGGAGACATCAGCTCCTTCGTTTTCGATCGCCCGAGCGCTCGCGCGCCAGACGGGCGCCGAGCAGACGGGCGAGGCCGCGCACCGGCGGCAGGTTCGCGACCGTCGCGAGGGCGCGCAGCGGGGCTCTCGGGATGGCGACGCCGGGAAAGCGCAGCACACGCTCGAGCGACATCGAGGCGACCATGTCGAGCACACCCGTGCCGCCCTCCTCGACATCCGACTGCCCGCGGGTCGCGATCCGCAGCACCGGTCCGGTCACCGGGTGGTCGAGCCAGTCCTGCACGGCCGAGTCGAGGGACAGGCGCACCGGCGGCACATCCCCCCGCACCCGCACCGCCACGACAGCCTCGACCCGCTCAGCGTCGCGCTGGAAGCGCAGCTCGCGCACTCCGCCCGCCGTGCGCCAGCAGCCGGCCGCGACGTCCCAGTGCTGCCAGACACGCGCCGGCAGCTCCACGGTGACCCTCCGTGAACTGCCCGGCGCGAGGGTGACCTTCGCGAAGCCGGCGAGCGCGATCACCGGAGAGCGCGGCGCCGCGGCGGCGGGGGTCGCGTAGAGCTGCACGACCTCGCTGCCGGCGCGGGTGCCGGTGTTGGTCACGGTGACGCTCGCCCGCCGGGCGTCGGCGCGGGCATCCGACCAGGCGAACGTCGTGTAGGAGAGCCCGAAACCGAAGGGATGCCGCACGGCGCGCCGCACCGAGGCGTAGTGCCGGTAGCCGACGTAGAGCCCCTCGGTGTGGCGCACCTCCTCGCCCTCGCCCGGGAAGCTCAGGTAGCTCGGGGTGTCCTCGAGCCGGAACGGGATCGTCTCGGCGAGCCGACCGCTGGCGTCGACGGTGCCGAGCAGCACGTCCGCGAGGGCCTCCCCTGCGGCCTGGCCGAGCAGCCAGGACTCGACGACGGCGGCGACCTCGTCGTGCCAGGGCTCGAGGCTCACCACACCGCCGCCGGCGATGACGACGACGCAGCGCGGTTGCACGGCCGCGACCGCCCGCAGCATCGCCACCTGCTCGGCCGGCAGGTCGAGGCCGGTGCGGTCGTAACCCTCGGACTCCGCGGATGTCGGCAGGCCGACGAACACGACGGCGAGCTCGGCGGCCGCCGCCGCGGCGACGGCGCCCCGCATCAGCTCGGGCCGCGGTGCGCCGTCGAACGCGTAGCCCGGGGCGAAGACGCTGTCCGGCAGCCGGGCGGCAAGCGCCGCAAGGGGCGTGTCGACGCGGGTGGGACGCACGCGGGAACTGCCTGCCCCCTGGATGCGCGGGCTCCGCGCGAGCTCGCCGAGGAGGGCGACACGGGCCTCGGCGGCGAGCGGCAGCACACCGCCCTCGTTGCGCAGCAGCACCATCGACTCGCGGGCGGCCTCGCGGGCGAGCGCGTGGTGCTCGACGCGCCAGGCGTCCCCCGGCCGGTCGGATGCGGGACCGGTGCGCGGGGCGGGCACGTGCCCGCGGTCCGCCAGCCGGGCAACCGCCGGCCGCCGGGCATCCGCCAGCCGGGCGGCGAGCGTGCCGAGCCGCCGAGCGGCCCGGTCGAGCACCGCCTCGTCGAGGTCGCCCGCCGCGATCGCCCGGACGATCGCGCGCTCGCTGTGCGGCGCCGGGCCCGGCATCTCCAGGTCGGTGCCGGCGGCGAGGGCGGCGACGCGGTCGACGACGGCGCCCCAGTCCGAGAGGACGAGGCCGTCGAAGCCCCACTCGCGGCGCAGGATGCCCTCGACGAGCCCGGCGTGCTCGGTGGCATACACCCCGTTCACCCGGTTGTAGGCGGTCATGACGGTCATCGGACGCGCCTCGCGCACTATGCGCTCGAAGGCCGGCAGGTACAGCTCGCGCAGCGTCCGCTCGTCGACGACCGCGCTCACCCGCATCCGGTTCGTCTCCTGGTTGTTGACGGCGAAGTGCTTGAGGCTCGCGCCGACGCCCTGCGACTGCAGGCCGCGCACCCAGGCGGTGCCGAGGGCGCCGGTGAGCAGCGGGTCCTCGCTGAAGTACTCGAAGTTGCGGCCGCACAGCGGCGAGCGCTTGATGTTCACGCCGGGGCCGAGCAGCACGTCGACGCCGAGGGCCCGGCACTCCCGGCCGAGGGCGACACCGACGCGCTCGACGAGCGCCGGGTTCCAGGAGCTCGCGATGCCGGCCGCGGGCGGGAAGCAGGTGGCCTCGACGCTCTCGCCGACGCCGAGGCTGTCGCCGTCCTCGCGCTGCAGCCGGATGCCGTGGGGTCCGTCGGAGAGCACGAGCGCGGGGATGCCGCTCGCCGCGACCGTGCGCCAGAACCCCGCCCCGGCCACGAGCCGGGCCCGCTCCTCGATGCTCGCGCCCACGCGCTCACGCTACTGACCCCGAGGCCGCGGGGCCGCACCTCCGTCGAAAACGAAGGAGTCGGCGGCGCATCCCGCGCGACACGCCGCGACACGGTGCGTCCGACGCACCGGCTCCTTCGTTTTCGTCACCCCACGCGCCGCGGCGCGGGGCGGCAGCCGGCCGTCAGCCGACGTGCTCGAGGATGTCGGCACCGACGGTGCGCATCGCCTCGAGCACCCGCAGCCGGCGGGCGATGCCGTCGTCGTCGAAGTTGACGGTGACCGCGTAGGCGACCGCGGCGCGCGGGCCGCGCAGCACGCCGGCCTCGCTGCGCACGCCGCGGTCCGCGCCGGTCTTGTTGACCAGGCTGAGCCCGTGGTCCGAGCCGCGGCGCGCGAGCGGATCGAGCCCGAAGGCGCTCGCCACCATCGACAGGTCGACGCCGCGGCTCAGCCAGTCGGTGACCCGCTCGCTCGTGGCCGGGTCGACGACCTCGCCGCGCACGAGCCCGGCCATGAGCCGGGCGAGCTCCTGGGTCGAGCCGACGGAGAGCTGCGGGGCGTCGTCGGGGCCGCGCACGACGCGCACGACGTCGAGCAGCGCCGTGCGGCCGAGCCCGAGCGACTCCGCACGGGCGCGCACGGCGTCGAGGCCGATCCGTGCGAGCAGCAGGTTGGTGGCGAGGCCGTCGCCCACCGCGCCGATGAGCGTCGCGACGTCGCCGACGGGCAGTGCGGGCGCCTGCAGGTGCTGCCAGAGCCCGCTGTCGCCGGTGGCGAGCGGCTCCTTGTCGAGGATGCCGAGGGCCCCGTGCCCCTGCACCGTGAGCCGCGCGCTCAGCTCGACGAGCAGCAGCACGGTGCCGAGGGACGCCGTCGGCAGCGACATCCTGTCGTCGATCGCGACGAGCTCCTCGCCGCTCGTCACGTCGACGACGTGGGCCGAGACCGTCGCCCCCTCGTAGGCGAGGGTGCCGAGGGCGCGGAAGCTGTCGCCGAAGGCGGGGGCCGGCTCGCCGACGTGCCGGCCGGAACGCGGCCGGCGGCGCGCTGTGCTGCGCGCGCGCAACTCGGACATCCGGCCTCCGGGCCTCTCGGTGCCGTCGTCGTCACCAGATGGTGACGCGCTCCTTGGGGTCGAGCCACAGCGCATCGTCGGGCGTGACGCCGAAGGTCGTGTAGTAGGCGTCGATGTTACGCACGATCTGATTGCACCGGAACTCGTTCGGCGAGTGCGGATCGATGGCGAGCAGCCGCACCACCTCCTCGTCGCGGGACTTCTGCTGCCAGGCCTGCGCCCAGGAGAGGAAGAAGCGCTCGGCACCGGTGAGCCCCCCGATCACCGGCGGTTCGGCCACCGGCGACCCGGCGACCAGCGACCCGGCGCCGCCGAGCGAGAGCAGGTACGCCCTCCAGGCGATGCCGAGGCCGCCGAGGTCGCCGATGTTCTCGCCGATCGTGAGCGCCCCGTTCACGTGGTGCTCACCGTCGTCACCCAGCTGGGCGGGAACGAGCGCGTCGTACTGGGCGACGAGGGATGCCGTGCGCTGCTCGAACGCGGCGCGGTCCTCCGCCGTCCACCAGTCGGTGAGCCGGCCGTCGCCGTCGAACTTGGAGCCCTGGTCGTCGAAGCCGTGGCCGATCTCGTGGCCGATGACGGCGCCGATGGCGCCGTAGTTGGCCGCGGCATCCCGCCCGGCGTCGAAGAAGGGGTACTGCAGGATCGCGGCCGGGAACACGATCTCGTTGAAGCCGGGGTTGTAGTAGGCGTTGATGGTCTGCGGCAGCATGAACCACTCGTCGCGGTCGATCGGCGAGCCGATCTTGCCGATCTCGCGGCGGAACTCGAACTCGTCGGCGGCGCGCACGTTGGCGATGAGGTCGTCGGCCGTGATCGCCAGGCCCGAGTAGTCCCGCCACTTCGCCGGGTAGCCGATCTTGGGGGTGAACTTCTCGAGCTTCGCCAGGGCCCGCTCGCGCGTCTCGGGGCCCATCCAGTCGAGCTCGGCGATGCTGCGGCGGTAGGCCTCGATGAGGTTCGCGACGAGCTCGTCCATGGCGGCCTTCGCGGTCGGCGGGTAGTGCCGCTCGACGTACACCCTGCCCACCGCCTCGCCGAGCGCCCCCTCGACGAGGCTCACGCCGCGCTTCCAGCGCGCGCGCATCTGCGGCGTGCCGGTGAGGGTGCGGCCGTAGAAGTCGAAGTTGGCCTCCACGAAGGCCGCCGAGAGGTAGGGCGCGTTCGCGCGGATGACGTTCCAGGCGAGCCAGGCGCGCCAGTCGTCGAGACGCTCGGCGACGAGCAGCGTCGGCAGCGCCTCCACGAAGCTCGGCTGGTAGACGACGACCTCGGCGAAGGCGTCGGGGGTCCCGACCCCGGCCGCCCAGGCGTCGAGGTCCACGCCCGGGGCCATCGCGCCGAGCTCGTCCCAGCTGCGCAGGTTGTAGGTCTTCTCGCTGTCGCGGGAGTCGACGTTGCTCCAGTGGTGCGAGGCGAGCTCGGTCTCGAGGGCGAGGATGCGGCGCGCGGCGTCCCCCGCGTCCTCGATGCCGGCGAGGCCGAGCATCCGCTCCACGAAGGCGGCGTAGCTCGCGCGCACCTCCGCGAAGCGCTCCTCGCGGTAGTACGACTCGTCGGGCAGGCCGATGCCGCCCTGCACGAGGAACGGCAGGTAGCGGCTCGGGTCGCCCGGGTCGTTGTCGATGTAGATGCCGAGGAAGCCGGCGATGCCGCGCCGCTCGAGCGAGCCCAGCGCCCGCAGGAACTCGCTCGGCGTGCCCGGGGCGGCAGCCTCCGCGAGCAGCGGCTCGATCGGTGCGGCGCCGAGCGACTCGATGCGCTCCTCGTCCATGAAGCTCGCGAACAGGTCGCCCACCTTGCGCGCCTCGCTGCCCGGCGCGGCGTTCCTGGACTCCTCGATGATCGCGTGCACCGCCTCCTCCGCGGCCTCGGCGAGCTCCATGAAGCTGCCCCAGCGCGCCCTGTCCGCCGGGATCTCGGTGCGCGCGAGCCAGCGCGCGTTGACGTGGCGGAACAGGTCGTCCTGCGGCCGGATGCCCGGTTCTAGATCGTCGATGGCGATGCCGGAGGCGAGCGGGGCGTCGGTCATGCGATTCAGCCTAGGGTGAGGGCACGGCACCCGGTCGCGTCCGACGAGCGGCTGCCGTGACCGTCGGCGGGCCGAGCTCGCGGTGGCCGTCCGCGAGCGGGCCGGCCGGCATCGCGGCGAACGGTGAGCCGCTCCTCCCCAGCGCCCGCCGACGGGACGTCTCGGCTCGGGTGCTCCGGACCGAACCGGCGGTGACAGGCTGGCCGGCACCGGTGACAATGGAGGGGTGAGCGTGAGCGACGTGCAGATCTGGACCACGCTCGGCGTGTTCGCCGCCTTCGCCATCGGCGCGCTCGGCGTCGTCTCGAGCCTCTTCGTGCGCGTGCTGCGCTCCGAGGTTGGACGGCTCGAGGCGAAGATGGACGCCCGCTTCGACGCCGTCACCCAGCGCATCGACACCCTCGACCGCGACGTCCAGGCCCTCTACCGCCACACCTTCGGCATCGACCGCGACTGACTGGCGCCGAACGCCGGCAGGCTCGACCACCGGTGGGACGAGCCCGGAGCCGCGTCGGGTGAAGGGCCTCCCCGGCGCCCTCGAGGAGACATCCCGACACAACCGCCACGATCATCCAACGGGTGGTGCGCTGACGGGCGCGACCTGCCGCCCCCGCACCCCGCACCCCGCACCCCGCACCCCGCACCCCGCACCCCGCACCCCGCACCCCGCACCCCGCACCCCGCACCCCGCACCCCGCACCCCGCACCCCGCACCCCGCACCCCGCACCCCGCACCCCGCACCCCGCACCCCGCACCCCGCACCCCGCACCCCGCACCCCGCACCCCGCACCCCGCACCCCGCACCCCGCACCCCGCACCCCGCACCCCGCACCCCGCACCCCGCACCCCGCACCCCGCACCCCGCACCCCGCACCCCGCACCCCGCACCCCGCACCCCGCACCCCGCACCCCGCACCCCGCACCCCGCACCCCGCACCCCGCACCCCGCACCCCGCACCCCGCACCCCGCACCCCGCACCCCGCACCCCGCACCCCGCACCCCGCACCCCGCACCCCGCACCCCGCACCCCGCACCCCGCACCCCGCACCCCGCACCCCGCACCCCGCACCCCGCACCCCGCACCCCGCACCCCGCACCCCGCACCCCGCACCCCGCACCCCGCACCCCGCACCCCGCACCCCGCACCCCGCACCCCGCACCCCGCACCCCGCACCCCGCACCCCGCACCCCGCACCCCGCACCCCGCACCCCGCACCCCGCACCCCGCACCCCGCACCCCGCACCCCGCACCCCGCACCCCGCACCCCGCACCCCGCACCCCGCACCCCGCACCCCGCACCCCGCACCCCGCACCCCGCACCCCGCACCCCGCACCCCGCACCCCGCACCCCGCACCCCGCACCCCGCACCCCGCACCCCGCACCCCGCACCCCGCACCCCGCACCCCGCACCCCGCACCCCGCACCCCGCACCCCGCACCCCGCACCCCGCACCCCGCACCCCGCACCCCGCACCCCGCACCCCGCACCCCGCACCCCGCACCCCGCACCCCGCACCCCGCACCCCGCACCCCGCACCCCGCACCCCGCACCCCGCACCCCGCACCCCGCACCCCGCACCCCGCACCCCGCACCCCGCACCCCGCACCCCGCACCCCGCACCCCGCACCCCGCACCCCGCCGATTCTGCTCGAGTTCGGGACATCCGGATGCCGGCGCCGGCGAACATTCGTCCCCAGCCCGAGCAGAAACCGGCCATCAGACGGTCACCCGTGGCAGGCTCAGCGGCATCCTCGACGCCGCGGCCGTCCCGCCACTGCTCGCGCTCACGGCCCGGGCGGATGCCTCGGCCGCCCGCCACCCGGAGTCCGTGACGCTCGGCCTCCACGCGCTCCGAAACCGGCTGCCCCACGGCGGCTGTACCCCACGGCGGACGAGTCGGCCGCGGCGCGTGGCTCCGGATACAGTTGAGCGCGTCGAGCCCGCCCGTCGGCCCGACGAGCACCGCAGATCGTCGTCCAGCCCTCCGGAGAATCGTGGCCGAGAAGCTCGTGGCCGCATCCGTCCCGGCTCCGTCCTACGCCGGCGGGCTGGGCCGTCTCGAGGTCGTCGCCTGGCGCAACGCCCTGTTCGTCGTGTTCGCCGTGTGCGGTATCAGCATGGCGAGCTGGGCGGCCCGGCTGCCAACGGTGCGCGATGTGCTCCTCGCGACATCCGCCCAGATGGGCCTGCTCCTCGTGGCGATCTCGGCCGGGTCGATCGCCGGGCTGCTCGTGTCGAGCCACGTCATCGCCCGCCTGGGAGCGCGCCGCACCATCGCCGTCGCCTTCCTGGTCGGACCGGCCGGCTATGCCGCGGCCGGGGTCGGCGTCGCGCTCGCGGGCTTCCAGACGATATTCGTCGGCCTCGCCGTCTTCGGCCTCGCCTTCAGCGTCTGCGACGTGGCGATGAACCTGCAGGGTGCCGCCAACGAGCGGGTGCTGCGGCGCACGATCATGCCGGTCTACCACGCCTTCTTCAGCCTCGGCACCGTCGCGGGCGCCGGCCTCGGCGCGCTGCTCGAGGCGCTCGCCGTGCCCGTCGTGACGCACATCGTCGTCATCGCGGTCGTGATGGTCATCGTCGTGCAGCGCGCCGTGCGCGCGCTGCGCTCGGAGCACCTCGTCGACGCCGGCGCGAGCGCCGCCCCGGATGCCGCCCCGCCCGCCGACCACGGCGGCTGGCGGGAGCGCCTGGCGATCTGGCGGGAGCCGGCGACGATCCTCATCGGGCTCATCGTGCTCGGCACGGCCTTCGCCGAGGGCAGCGCCGGCGACTGGCTCGCGCTCTCCGCGGTCGACGGGCACGGGCTCGACAATGAGGGCGGGGCCGTGGTCTACGGCGTGTTCGTCGCGGCGATGACGCTCGGTCGGCTCGGCGGGGTGCTCGTGCTCGATCGCTTCGGACGGGTGCCGGCACTGCGGGTCTCGGCGGCGCTCGCCGTGCTCGGCCTCGGTGTCTACGTCTTCGTGCCCGACGTCGTGATCGCCGGGATCGGCGTGGTGCTGTGGGGCCTCGGCGCTGCGCTCGGCTTCCCGGTGGGCATGTCCGCGGCCGCGGACGACCCGCGCCGCGCCGCCGCCCGGGTGAGCGCCGTCGCGACCATCGGCTACGTCGCCTTCCTCATCGGCCCGCCGCTCATCGGCTTCCTCGGCGAGCGCCTCGGGCTGCTGCTCGCCCTGCTGCCGGTGCTGGCGCTCGTGGCGGTCTCAGGCCTGGCCTCCCCCGCGGCCCGAGAGCGCCGCCGCGACTGAGGCGCGCGCCCGGGATGTTCGCCCGGCTGGGCCCCGCCCGGGATGTCCGCCCGGGATGTCCGCCCGGCACGCTCAGCCCGGCACGCTCAGGCCGAGTTCACTCAGGCCGGCGGCAGCAGCGGCCGGGCCGAGAGCGCCGAGGAGTAGACGACGCTCGTCGTCACGCTGCCGAGCCCGCCGATCCGGCCGCTGACCTGCTCGAGGTGCTTCATGCCGGTCGCCACGACCTTGATGATGAAGCAGTCGTCTCCGGTGACGTGGTGCGCCTCGACCACCTCCGGGAGGTCGGCGAGGAGCCGGTGCAACGGCTCGTAGCTGCTGCTCGGGTAGCGGAGGCGGACGAAGGCGAGCACCGGATAGCCCAGCCGCTCGGCGTCGACCTGGGCGCCGTAGCCGCTGATGACGCCGCTGCCCTCCAGCCGGCGGACCCGTTCGGCCGTCGCGCTGTGGCTCATGTTGACGGTGCGGGCGAGCTCGGCGATCGGCTGGCGGCCGTTCGTCTGCAGGGCCCGGAGGATGGCCGTGTCGACCCGGTCGAGGTCGACTGCGAGATTCCCGGCCATCGCAGGATTATCCCACGGGAGTCGCGGCGGGCGACCCCGATCACCGCGATGGCACCCTGGATGCTCCGGCCCCGCCGGAGGACCCTGGGAGACATGGACAGCCTTCCGCCCACCGCCGATGCCCGCGTCATCCACTTCGCCACCAAGCTCGAGTTCGAGACCGACCCGTCCGACGTCGCCGCCGCCCGTGCCGCCGGTGTGAGCTTCACCCTCGTCGACGTGCGGGACGCCGACGCCTTCGCCCGGGGTCGCGTCCCCGGCGCGCTCCACATCCCGCACGCCGAGGTGCCCGAGCGCGCCGCCGCCGAGGTGCCCATCGAGCTGCCCGTGGTCGTCTACTGCTGGGGGCCCGGATGCAACGGCTCGACCCGCGGTGCGCTGCAGTTCGCGAGGCTCGGCTACCGGGTGCGGGAGATGATCGGCGGCTACGAGTACTGGGCGCGCGAGGGACTGCGGATCCAGACGAGCGCAGGCTCGACGCGGATGCCCCTCGACCCGTTGACCGGGGTGCCGTGAGCGCGATCCGCCGGATGTCGTGACCGCCAACGGCGACGGGCCCGACCGGTTCCGGCAATCAGCAGAGCACGGGAGTCAAAAGCGTGGGCTCGACGCCATCCGTCGCGGGTAGGTTGAGCCGGTGGCCGACTACCGTGCAGTGTTCGACGTTCGCATCTCCTTCGTGAACGGCGGAGGCCTGTCCGCCAATGGCTTCCGTCTGGACGTGCCGAACGCGGAGATCACCGAGGCGGAGGTCGCGCGACTCCTCGTGCAGCACCTGGGTCTCGCCCTCGTGGGACAGGTCGATTTCGAGCGGCTCACGATCGTCGAGGAGGCGCACAGGGGCAGCCGCGGCGTCACGGAGACCCCGGCCCTCGCGCCCGCCTCGGAGTCCCGACTCGTCGACCTCTCCCACACCATCCGTGAGGGACTCGTCACCTATCCCGGTGTGCCCGCCCCCTCGATCGCCCCGCACCTGCGCCGGGGCGAGGGCTCGTATGCGCCGGGGACGAGCTTCTCGATGGACATCCTCACCATCGCCGGCAATACCGGGACCTATCTCGACACCGCCTGGCACCGCTACGAGGGCGGATCGGATCTCGCCACGCTCGACCTCGCGACGCTCGTGGACCTTCCCGCCGAGGTCTTTCACCTCACCGATTCGGAGGCGCGCGGCATCCCCGCGAGCGTGTTCTATGACCGGGATGTGCGGGGCAAGGCGGTCCTGCTGCACACCGGATGGGATCGGCACTTCGGGACCCCCGAGTACGGGCGGCCTGCCCCGTTCCTGACCGCCGAGGGGGTGGACCACCTCGCGTCCCAGGGGGTCCTGCTCGTCGGCATCGACTCACTGAACATCGACGACACCTCGACGGACTCGGCAGGAGCGCGTCCGGCGCACACGGTCTTCCTCGCCTCGGGGATCCATGTTGTGGAGCACCTGACCAACCTCGGCGCCCTGCCCCCGAGCGGCGCGCTGTTCACCGCCGTCCCCCCGAAGGTCGAGGGGACAGGGACCTTCACCGTCCGCGCGTTTGCAAAGGTGTCCCGGTAGCGCCCGGTCCTTTCCCGTGTCCAGGGATATCTCTAGCGCGGCTACCGTGGAGAAGTGCGACTCGTCATAGCCAGGTGCTCGGTGGACTACGCGGGGCGCCTCGCGGCCCATCTCGACCTCGGCATCCGGCTCCTCCTGCTCAAGGCCGACGGCTCGGTGCTCGTGCACGCCGACGCGCTCAGCTACAAGCCGCTCAACTGGATGAGCCCGCCGTGCACGCTCAGCGTCATCGAGCCGGACGAGGCGCAGGCGTCCGTCGGCGTCACCGAGGTCTGGAGGGTGAGCCACGCCAAGACGGCCGACGTGCTGGTCATCTCGATCCACGAGGTACTGCACGACTCGAGCCACGAGCTCGGCGTCGATCCGGGCCTGCGCAAGGACGGCGTCGAGGCCGACCTGCAGCGGCTGCTCGCGGAGCAGATCCACCTGCTCGGCGACGGCCACGCCCTGGTGCGCCGCGAGCACATGACGGCAATCGGCCCGGTCGACATCCTGGCCCGGGATGCCGCCGGAGCGGCCGTCGCCGTCGAGATCAAGCGCCGTGGCGACATCGACGGCGTCGAGCAGCTCAGCCGGTACCTCGAGCTCATGAACCGGGACCCGCTGCTCGCGCCCGTGACCGGCGTCTTCGCCGCACAGGAGATCAGGCCGCAGGCCCGCACCCTGGCCGAGGACCGCGGCATCCGCTGCCTGCTGCTCGACTACGACGAGATGCGCGGCCTCGAGACCGGCCACGCCCGCCTGTTCTGAGCGCGACCGCTCCGCGACATCGGTTGTGCAGGAGATCCGGTCGCTGGGGTCCGGCGTGCGCGTGTGGCGGCTCGCTTCTCCTGCACAACCGATGGCCGCGCCGGCGAGCCCGAGCCGGGTAGCCTGAGCCCGTGACGAGCCCGTACTCCTGTGTGCTCTGGGACCTCGACGGCACGATCGTCGACTCGGCCGCGGGCATCCTCGCGAGCCTGCGGCACACCTACCGCGCGCTCGGCCGGGCGGTGCCGGATGACACCGAGCTCATGCTCTGGGTCGGCCCGCCGATCATGGACTCCTTCCGCGACCTCGCCGGCCTCGACCCCGAGGAGTCCGCGCGGGCGCTCGCCGTCTACCGCGAGCACTACATCACCCGCGGCGCCCGGCACTCGCCGGTGTTCCCCGGCATGCCACGGGTGCTCTGGACGGTGCACGACGCCGGCATGCCCACCTCGCTCGCCACCTCGAAGCCGGAGACCTCGGCGCGCATCATCCTGGAGCGCGACGGCCTCGTCGACGCCATCGACGTGCTCACCGGCGCGAGCGCCGACGAGACCCGCAGCGCCAAGAAGGATGTCGTCGCCGAGGCGCTGCGCCGGCTGGCCGCCGCGGGCGTCGACGTGTCGAGCCCGGTGCTCGTGGGCGACCGCATCCACGACGTCGAGGGCGCCGCCGCCAACGGCGTGCCCACGATCTCGGTCACCTGGGGCTACGGCGACGACGAGGAGCACGCCGAGGCGATCGCCGTCGCGCGCGAGCCCGGCGAGCTCATCCCGCTGCTGCTGGGCTGAGCGCCCCGCACCGCCCGCCGAGCACGCGCCGCGCGCCGGCCGCCGAGAACCGGCGGCCGGCGAGAACCGGCGGCGAGTCGTCGCGGTTCACCGGTGCGTCGCGGTGATCGGTCCCAATTCGGACGGAACGCCGTCACCGGATCACCGTGAGACAGTTGCCGCCACCGGCCCGCCCGCACGACCGCCGGCCCGCGCGCTGTCAGCCCGCGCGACCGTCAGCCCGCGCGGGTGATGCGCAGACCGGCGAGGGTGCCGACCACGAGGTACACGCTCGTCGCGACGAGCACAGCGCCGAGGGGGAGCGCCCAGCCGCCGCTCGCCTCGTGCAGGGCGCCGAGCACCACCGGGCCGAGCGAGGCGAGCGCGTAGGCGATGCCCTGCACGAGCCCGGACACCCGGGAGGCGTGCCGGTCGCTGCGGGCCACCGCCACCACGAGCAGCATGATCGCGGTGAAGCCGCCGCCCTGGGCCACGCCGCCGGCCACGGACCAGACGGCCCAGGCTCCCGGGGCGAGGAGGAAGCCGATGGGCACGAGCATCCAGAGCGTGCCGATGACGACGATCGCGACGACGTCCCCCGCCCGGCTCGCCACGAGCGGCACCAGGAAGGCGCCACCGATCGCGCAGAGCTGGAAGATCGCCGCGATCGCGCCGGAGGCGGTGGCGTCCGTGCCGATCTCGTCGGACAGCAGCGTCGGCAGCCAGGCGGTGACCGCGTAGTAGGAGAACGCCTGGCCGGCGAAGGCCGCGGCAAGCATCCAGACCGAGGCGCTACGCGCCGCCCGCGGCGGCGTGGACTCCGGGCGCGGCAGAGCCCGCGGCACGAGCGCCGTGCGCCAGCCGTTCAGGCCGAGGACGACGGCGACGGCGACGGCCGCCGCGAAGCCCCAGACGGCGAGTGCCGGCCGCCAGCCGAGCTGCGCGGCGATGGGCGCGGGCAGCACCGTGGCGAGGGCGGAGCCGAGGTTGAGCATCGAGGCGTACACGGGCGTCATCAGCCGGGCCCGGCGCGCGCTGTACTCCCGGCGGATCACCACCGGCACCACGACGTTGCCCACGGTGATGCCCACGCCGAGCAGGGCGGTGCCCGCGAAGGCCGTCGCCACGCCGCCACCGGAGCGCAGCACGACCCCGACGAGGATCGCGACCAGCCCGGCCACCATGGCGAAGGCGGTGCCGCCGCGGCTCGCGAGCCAGACGGCGAGCGGGGTCGCGAGCGCGAAGCAGAGCACCGGGATGCCGGTGAGCAGGGCGACCACCGACGCCGACATCCCAAGCTGCTCGCGCAGCAGCTCGACCACGGGGGCGACGGCGACGATCGGGGCCCGCAGCACGAGGCCGATCACGACGATCGCGACGCTCACCCAGAACAACCGGTGGGCGCGGAACAGCCCGTCAGCGGCGAGAGGCTGTCGGCCCGGCACGACGTCCCAGCGTAGCCGGAGGGGGTGCCAGCCCGCGGCTACTGCAGCACCGAGGTGAGCCGGGCGATGTCGTCGATCGCGCGCGCCCAGAAGCCACGCGAGCGCCACTCGTCGAGCGTGAGCCGCCGGGAGTGTGCGCGATACCCATCCTGCACGGCGCGCATGTCCGCCAGGAATTCCTCGCCGCGCACCATCACCGACAGCTCCAGGTCGAGGGTGAAGGAGCGCATGTCCATGTTGCTCGAGCCGATCACCGCGATCTCATCGTCAACGGTGAAGTGCTTCGCGTGCAGCACCACCGGCCGCTCGTAGAGCCAGATCGTCACGCCGGAGCGCAGCAGCGCCTCGTAATAGCTGCGCTGGGCGTGGTACACCCAGAACTGGTCGCCGACCTCGCTCACGAACAGCTCCACCTCGACCCCGGACTCGGCCGCGCTCGTGATCGCGTAGAGCATCGAGTCGTCGGGCACGAAGTAGGGGCTCGTGATCACCAGCCGGTGCTGGGCGGCGTGCACGAGGGCCAGGAACAGCCGCAGGTTGTTCTCGCCGTCGAAGCCGGGACCGGAGGGCACCACCTGGCAGTCGAGCCGGCCGGCCTGCGGGATCGCGGCGACCTCGGGGCTCGTGTCGATGAGCTCCCCGGTCTCGCAGTACCAGTCGGTGACGAACAGCACGTCGATGGCCGCCACTGCCGGTCCGCGGAACTCGACCATGAAGTCGTGCCAGCGCAGCCCCCGCCGCGCGTTGCCCGCCTTCTGGTAGCCCGGGTCGACGATGTTGCGCGACCCGGTGAAGGCGACCTCGCCGTCGACCACGAGCAGCTTGCGGTGGTTGCGCAGGTCCGGCCGCTGCACCTTGCCCCGCCAGGGCTGGAACGGCAGCAACAGCCGCCAGTCGACGCCCGTCTCGTCGAGCCGGCGGATCGTGCGCCGCCAGCCCGGATAGCCCCGGCTGCCGAGGTGGTCGAGCATCACGCGCACGGCGACGCCCCGGCGGCGCGCACGCTCGAGGGCGTCGAAGAACGGCTCGCTGGTCTCGTCGAGCAGCAGGATGTAGAACTCGGCGTTGACCGTGCGGCGGGCGCCGTCGACGGCCCGCACCATGGCGGCGAGCGCCTGCGCGTCATCCGGCCACAGCCGGGCCGCGTTGCCGCCGGAGAGCGGGATGGCGCCGAGGGTGCGCGCGAGCGCGACGCTCGAGCGGAACCACGGCGGCCAGCGCTCGACACCGCTGTCGTCGAGCCCGGCGGTGGCGGTGCGGATGAGCTCGTCGACCTCGCGCTGCTTGCGGCGGCGAGCGCGCGGCAGTCGGGCGCTGCCGAGCACGAGGAACAGGATCACCCCGAGACCGGGGATGAAGTAGATCGCGAGCAGCCAGGCGAGCGCCGTCTGCGGGCGGCGGTTGCGCGGCACGTAGATGAGCGCCATCGCCCGGATGACGAGACCCACGACGACCCCCGTCACCACCGCGACCATGGCCATCATCCCCTGCCCCGCATGGCCGGATGCTACCGAGCCGCGGCCCGCACGGCGAGCGCCCGGCCGCACGGCGCGGCGCCGGACACGCACGGCGCGATGCCGGGCGCACACCCTAGCCTCGAGAGGTGCTTACCGTGACGCTGCCGACCACGACCCTGCTCGACGGCTTCGGGGTCGTGCCCGACGGAGTGCGGCTCGCGCTCTGGGACGTCGCGAGCGAGCCGGAGGACGCCGCGGCGATCGACGTCGTGCTCGTGCCGCACTACTTCGTCGGCTCCACGGGCTTCCGCCGCCTGGCCGGCCTGCCACGGCTGTCCCTCGTGCAGCTGCCGAGCGCCGGCTTCGATCACGCGCTGCCGCACATCCCCGAGCGCGTGGGGGTGGCGAACGGCCGCGGCATCCACGACGACGAGACCGCCGAGCTGGCCCTCGGGCTGACGCTCGCGAGCATGCGCGGCATCGCGAGCGCGGTGACGGATGCCACGAGGGAGCACTGGCGCTCGGGCCCGCCGCGGCCGAGCCTCGCCGGCCGCCGGGTGCTGCTGGTCGGCCACGGCTCGGTCGGCCGCGCGATCGCGGCCCGGCTGGCGCCCTTCAAGGTGGAGCTGACGGTCGTCGCTCGCACGGCGCGCCTCGAGGACGGACTGCGGGTGCACGGCTTCGACGAGCTGCCGACGCTCGCGCGCGAGGCCGAGGTGCTCATCCTCATCGTGCCGCTCACCGCCGAGACCCGGCACCTCGTGGATGCGCGGGTGCTCGCCGCACTGCCCGACGGCGCGCTCGTCGTCAACGTGGCGCGCGGCGGCGTCGTGGACACCGCCGCCCTCGTCTCCGAGCTCGAGAGCGGGCGCCTGGCCGCCGCGCTCGACGTCACCGACCCGGAACCGCTGCCGGCGGGGCATCCGCTCTGGCACACCCCGAACACCATCGTCACCCCGCACCTCGGCGGCCACACGACGCTCTCCGACGTGCGCACGATCGAGCTGATGCGCCGGCAGGTGGCGCACCTCGCGGCCGGCGAGCCGGTGGAGAACCTGGTGCGGCCCGGCCGCTGAGCGCCCCGGCCGGGAAGAGCCTGGGCCTCAGCGGCCTCTCAGCATTCGGCAAAGTCGGGCACAGGCTCGGGGTGCTGGATAAAGGCATGTCCGATGTCGCACTCGCCCCGGAAATGCGCTGGCACCGTCGCGTCATCCGCGCCGCCCTCGGCTCGATGGCCGCCCTCGCCCTCGCCGGCGGTCTCGCCGCCACCAGCGCCGCCAGTTCCGCCAGTGCCTCGAGCCGCGGCTCGGTGAGCGCGGTGGAGGCGTACTCGGCGCTCACCGCCCGCCTCGACTCACGCCAGCGCGCCGAGCTCGCGCAGGGCATCGAGCTCGGCGATCTCGACTCCGAGCAGCGCGAGTACGTAATGCAGCTGGCCCGCTCGCTGCTGAGCGACGAGGCCTACGCGCAGTTCACCGCCGTGATGGCGGCGGATGACGCGCTCGATGCCGCCGCGGGCGGCGGCACCGAATACTCGAGCGCGCACTACCGGGTGGTCGCGATCGACGACCCGGACGGCGCCTCCTTCATCCAGTTCGGCGGCACCCAGCTCGCCATCAACGCGAAGCTCGCCGACGAGGTGCTCTTCGTGGAGCCCGACCTGGTCTGAGTCGCGGAGGGCGGCTGGCACGGGCGATGTCGGCGGCGAGGCCTAGCCTCGGTGCCGTGCCCGAGAGCGTGGGCCCGTGGTGGGCCAGACGGCAGTGGTCCAAGGCCGTCGCCGTGCCCTACCCGATCGGCCGGTACCGGGATGCCTGGCGCCCCTACCCCGCACTCGTGCGGCAGTACCACCCCGAGCTCAACCACGGCATCGTGCTGAGCCAGATCCCGCCGGCGGCCGAGGTCTACCTCGTCTGGGAGTGCGAGCTCGGGCACCGCTTCGTCGCCACCCCCCAGGAGCAGCGTTCCCGCCCCGGCGGCCCGCAGCGGCGGCGCAGCAGCTGGTGCCCCGAGTGCGCCCGACTCGCCCGGCCCCGGATGCCGCCCGGCGCTCCCGCGTCCTCCGACGGCCCCGCGCCGGCCCGGCCCGCATCGGGCAGTGCCGCCTTCGGCCGACGCCGTGCATCCGTCGGTGCGGCGCCGGCCCCGCCCGGCTGTGCGCTCTGCCGGCGCGCGCCACCGCTGGCGCCGGGCACCGCCTACGCCAGCCCGCACGCGCCACGCGTCTCCTCGGCCGTCGAGGCCGGACTGCACCGGGCCCTCATCGAGCGCTATTGCTTCGATCCCGCGCCGAGCGCCGTGCGGGTCGCCGCGCCGTTCTTCGGCCACCTCGAGGTGTGGCCGGATGTCGTGATCGCCGAGCTCCGCGTCGCTGTCGAGTACGACACCATCGGCCGGCACGGACTCGAGCACACCGGGCGGAACGAGCACCGGGACCGCCGCAAGGACCGCGCGCTGCGCGCCGCGGACTGGGAGGTGGTGCGGCTGCGCACCCGCCCGCTGCAGCCGATCGGCCCCTTCGACGTGGCGTGCTCCGGCCTCACCGCCGTGGCGCTCGACGCCCTCGACACCGCCCTCGGACGCATCCGCGGCGAGCTCTTCGTCGCCGCCTATCGGCGCTGAGCCGCACCGCCCCGGGCGCGAGCGGGACGCCGGTCGGGCGGGCCCGACACTGCCGGCACCGGAGCCCGACCGTCGCTCGACAGGCCCGACCGCGACCGGCCGGATTCGCGGCCGGGGCCCGCAGTCGTACGCTGGCCGGATGCCGGCCCGATTCCGCGTCGCGAGCTACAACGTGCTGGATCCCGAGCACGGCGAACTCGGTCCGTGGGCCCAGCGGCGCGGGAACATCGCCCGCACGATCGAGCTGGCCGCCCCCGAGCTGCTCGCCGTGCAGGAGGCCGGCTGGACCCGGCTCACCGACGGCCGTACACCCGCGCAGGACCTCGCCGCGCTCACCGGGATGCGCCTGGCGGCCGCGCACGCGAGCGACGCGATCCTGCTCGGCCCCGGCTGGCGGGCCGGCGCACACGGCGTCATCCCGCTGCCGGGGGCGCGCGACGACCGGGAGCGCTCCGCCGTCTGGCAGCTCGTCGAGCACCCGGACGGCACGCGGCTGCTGATCGCCGGAGCGCACCTCTCGCCACGGTCCTGGCCGGGCCGCGACCGAGCCCGCGCCCGCCAGACCCGCCGGCTCGTGCGTCGGCTGCGCGCGCTGAACCGCGCGGACCTGCCGGCGATCGTGATGGGCGACCTCAACAGCTGGCGCGGCCGCGCCCGGGTGACCCCGCTCGACGTCCTCGGGCACGCCGGCTACCGCGACGCGATCGAGACCGTGCACCGGCAGGCCCCGGATGCCCCGCCGCCGCCCGGCACCCTGGTGACGATGGCGCGGCCCGAGCAGCTCGACCACATCCTGCTCGCAAACGGCCGCCGCGCCGCGCTCCAGGTGCTCGACGCCCGCGTCGCGGACCCGCCCCTCGCCGGGACCTCGCCCACCGCAACACTGCCCACCGGAACACTGCCCACCGGAACACTGCCCACCGGCACACCACCCGCCGGGGAAGCGCTCGACGGCCCGGCATCCGACCACCGCCTGGTCTGGGCGGACCTGGCGATCACCGCGAGCAGCGGCGACGCCCCGCCACCGTGACGATCACCGACGGCCCGACACCGATGACCCTCTCCCACCGGATCACGGCCCGGCATCCGGGCCCGGAAATGCGGGCCCGGAGATGCGGAGCAGAACAGCAGCGGGCCGATGGATGACCGCATCGACCCGCGTGCGCCCCTGTCGCTCGGCGCCCTCAGGATGCCCGCGGTCGGCCTTCCCAGCGTGCGGGGTGTCGTCCGAGGGGGCCCGCCGGCCAGGTCCAGTGCGGTCGGATGCCGTCGATGTGCCCGGGGAGCACGGCCCGCTGCGCCGGTCCCCACTCGGTGAGGGTGTGCTCCACCGCGATCGCGGGCTGCTTAGCCGCCACCAGCGGATCGTCGGGTGGAGCCATGCCGTAGAGCAGGTTCGCCGTGCCGATCAGCGAGGCCTTGATGTGGGTGCTCGCGTGTGCGGTGAGCTGGCGAGCGAGCGCACGAGCCACGGTCGCTGCCAGGAGCCATCCGGTCGCGTGGTCGAGCGCCTGCACGGGCAGCGGGGTCGGCTCGTCGCGGTCGTAGGCGGCGGCACCGTCGGCGGCGATCCCGCAGCTCATCTGCACGAGGCTGTCGAAGCCACGCCGGTTCCGCCAGGGCCCGTCCCAGCCGTAGGCGTTGAGGCGTGCGGTGATCAGGCCGGGATTGAGCGAGGCGAGGCACGCGTCGTCGTAGCCGAGCCTTGCCAGCGCATCGGCCCGGTAGCCGACCACGATCACGTCGGCATCCCTCGTCAGTCCCTCGAAGACCGCGCGCCCCTCGGGCGCGGTGAGGTCGAGCGCCGCGGTGCGCTTGCCGACGGTGGTCTCGGGGAGCAGCGCGGCCACCTCCTCGAAGCCGGGCGGGTCGACGCGCAGCACGTCGGCACCGTAAGCGGCCAGGAACTTGGTGCACGTCGGCCCCGCGATGACGCGCGTGAGGTCGAGCACGCGCACCCCGCTGAACGGCAGGGTCGCGCTCGTCTTCGACCATCCGATCGGTGCGATGCCATCGCGTTCCTCGATCGTGAACAGCGGGGTGTCGAGGGTCGCCCGCCCCGCGGCCGAGGCCAGCCATTCGGCACGGCTGTGCATGACGGCGGCCGCGCCCCCGGCGGCGACGATTCCGTGCTCGACCTCCTCGGCGGGTCGATCCGCGACGGCGGCCCGCACGCCCTCACGGTCCTCGGCGCCCAGCCGCTCGTGAACGGCCGCCCGGTGGTGTGCGTAGTTGGTGTGCAGCCTGATCCAGCCGTCCGCGGTGCGATAAATGCCGGCGATGGGATCCCACAGCGGCGGCAGCTCCCAGCCGATGGGCGTGAACAGCGTCTCGGCCCCGAACGCGGCGCACGCCTCGATGCTGTCGAGCATCACCGGCGCCACGGCCGCCGAGCGGCGGATGGCGTGCAGCTGCGCGGCCGCCAGCGTCGCGGCGGCCACGGCGCTCGTCGCCAGCCCGGTTACGTCGAACGCGGAGGGGAGGACCACGCGCGGGCCGGTGATCGTCACGGCTGAGGGCTGCCGCGCGGCTGGGGTGCCCGTGGCATCCCACACGCGAGCCAGGAGATCGGAGAACGAGGCGTCCATGCCGTCATGGTGTGCCCGGCCCGGACGGTTAATCAATGTTGGTCGTCGTCAAGCTCGGACAGCGGCGCGCGGGAACGCCCGGGCGCGGAACCGGAGCGGCCGCTCCGTGCACTCTTCGGCCACGCCCGCACCGACATCGTCTGCCTCATCAGCAACACCCACGCCGCCGTCAGCGCCCCGGACACCGGCGAGATCCTCGCCGAACTCGCTCTCGACCCCACACGCGGATACCAACACAAAACGGTTGGACCCCGAGACCGGGGGCTCAACCGTCCACGAGGTCCCGGGACATCACACGGTGCGCGAGGGGGGACTTGAACCCCCATGCCCTCACGGGCACACGGACCTGAACCGTGCGCGTCTGCCAATTTCGCCACTCGCGCGAGCACCGCGGCGCTGCCGCGCCAACCGCACGAGGCTACCACAGCCGCGATCCGCGCCAAGCGGCGCGAGGCCGCCGCGCGACGAGCCGCGTGGGCGCCTCCGCTACCATCGCAGGAAACCATCCGGGACGGGGCGGGAGAGCCGTGGGTCTGTTGGACAGCTTCGAGCGGGGTCTCGAGCGCGCCGTCAACGGCGCCTTCGCGAAGACCTTCAAGAGCGGTCTGCAGCCGGTCGAGATCACGAGCGCGCTGCGGCGGGAGCTCGACACCCGCGCGGCCCCCGTCGACCGCGACCGCACCCTGGTGCCCAACGAGTTCACCGTGCGGATGTCGCCGGCCGACCTCGAGCGGATGCGTGGCATGGGCTCGAGCCTCCTCGAGGAGCTCGGCCGGCTGGTGCAGTCGCACGCCACGGCGCAGCACTACACGTTCGCCGGCCCGGTGCGCATCGACTTCGAGGCGTCCGAGCGGCTCAGCCAGGGCATGCTCGAGGTGCGATCCTCCTCGGTGGCCGGCCGGGTGCGCTGGACGCCGGTGCTCGAGGTCAACGGCGCGCGGCATCCGCTGCGCCGCGGCCGCACGGTCATCGGCCGCGGCTCGGACGCCGACATCACCGTCGACGACTCGAGCATCTCCCGCAAGCACATCGAGGTGCTCTGGGACGGCGACCGAGCCCAGGTGACGGACCTGGGCTCGACGAACGGCTCCCGGCTCGACGGCGAGCGCTTCCGCACCGCGCTGCTCCCGCCCGACTCGGTCGTCGACATCGGCCGCACCCGCATCGTGTTCCGCGTGCTCGCCGAGGCCACCGCTCCGGCGAGCCGGAGCGGGGCGCGATGAGCGAGCTCGTCCTCCTCGTCCTCCGCTTCGGCTTCCTGGCGCTGCTGTGGGCCTTCGTGTTCGCCATCGTGTACGCACTGCGCACCGACCTGTTCGGCCAGCGGGTGCGCAAGCTGCCGGTTCCGGATGCCGCGAGCGCCGCGGCCGCGCTCCCGCCCGAGCCGGGCGCCGCCCCGACCGTGCCCGCGTCCGGCGAACCGGTCAGCCGCACGGCGCCCACCACCGTCACCGCGACCCGGCCGCCCCGCGACCCGGCGCCGGCCGCGGCCGGCGGCATCGCCACCCGGCTCGTCATCACCGCCGGATCCCGCGAGGGCATGGAGATCCCGCTCGAGGGCGAGGAGCTCACGATCGGCCGCGCGAGCGAGAGCGGTCTCGTCATCCGCGATGACTACACATCCACCTATCACGCGCGCCTGCTCAAATGGGCCGAGGGCTGGGTGGTGCAGGACCTCGACTCGACCAACGGCACCTACCTCGACGGGAAGAAGGTGAACGTGCCGACCCTGGTTCCCCTCGGCACGACCGTGCGCATCGGCACGACGAGCTTCGAGTTGCGGCGCTAGGCGATGGCGGGCAGGAGCGCGGCCGTCTCGCACGTCGGCAAGATCCGCACGAACAACCAGGACTCCGGCTACGCGGGGCGCCGGCTGTTCGCGGTGGCCGACGGCATGGGCGGCCACGCCGGCGGCGACGTCGCGAGCGCGATCGCGATCACGAGCATCCGCGACGTCGACCGCGACTACGCGAGCACCGAGGAGGCCGAGGTCGCCCTGCGCAGCGCGCTCCTGGCCGCGAACAGCCGGATGGCCGAGACGGTGTTCGACCACCCGGAGCTCACCGGCATGGGCACGACGGCGAGCGGCCTCGTGCTCGTCGGCGACCGGCTGGTGCTCGCCCACATCGGCGACTCGCGCGTCTACCGCTGGCGCGACGGCGAGCTCACCCAGATCACGAGCGACCACACGTTCGTGCAGCGTCTGGTCGACTCGGGCCGGATCACCGAGGAGGAGGCCGCGGTGCACCCGCGCCGCAGCGTGCTCATGCGCGTGCTCGGCGACGTCGACGCGAACCCCGAGATCGACACAGCGGTGTACGAGCTCGCGCCCGGCGACCGCTGGCTGATCTGCTCCGACGGCCTGTCGAGCTACGTGCCGGTCGAGAAGATCGCGGGAGTGCTCGCCCAGGTGCCCACCACCCGCACGGCCGCCGACCGGCTCATCAAGGAGAGCCTCGACCACGGCGCCCCCGACAACGTCACCGTCGTGCTCCTCGACGTCGACGAGACGATGGATGCCGCGCACGAGCCGCCGCTCATCGTGGGCTCCGCGGCCCTCCCGCTCCAGTTCGAGGGCGACGCCGCCCGGCGGCCGGTGCGGCTGCCGACCCTGCTGCTGCATCCGCTCAAGGCGACGAAGCCCGACGACTCCCACTTCGAGCCGGAGCAGGACAGCTTCCTGCAGGAGCTCCTCAAGGAGGACGCCCGCCGGGCCCGCCGACGGCGCACCTGGTGGATCGTCTGGATCACCGTCATCGTGCTCGTGCTCGTCGCCCTCGCCGCGGGCGCCTACAGCTGGACCCAGACCCGGTGGTATGTCGGCGTCTCCGACGGCTATGTCGCGATCTACCAGGGAGTTCAGCAGAACCTCGGCCCGATCGCGCTGCACCACGTCTACGAGACGACGTCGATCTCGATCGACTCGCTCGCGAGCTTCACCCGCGAGGCCATCGAGGAGACCATCTCGGTCTCCTCGCTCGACCAGGCGCAGCGCATCGTCGACGGGCTCGAATCGTGAGCGCGGCCCCCACCGAGGCGGTGAGCACGGCGACGAGCGCCACCGGCGTGATCGGCACCGTCACCGGCGCCATCCGGATCAAGCTGCGCCAGCCGGCACGGGTGCGCAACCTCGAGCTCGTGCTGCTGCTTGTCGCCTGCGGCATCGACTTCGCCGCGATCGTGCTCGTGCAGCTGGGCGCCAAGGGCTCGCTCGACACCTCGCTCATCAGCCTCGGCGTGGTGCTCACCCTGCTGGTGCTCGCCTTCCACCTGGTGCTGCGGGTGGTCGCGGCGGCCGCCGACCCGCTCATCCTGCCGATCGTGACGGTGCTCAACGGGCTCGGCATCGCCGAGATCTACCGTCTCGACATCGCGGGCGACAGCACCGGCTGGGACGGCGACAGCCTCAAGCAGATCGTCTGGACGGCCGTGGCGATGGTGTTCGCGATCGCCGTGATCCTCGCGGTGCGCAATCACCGCACGCTACAGCGCTACAGCTTCGTGGCCATGTTCGTCGGCCTGGTGCTGCTGCTGCTGCCGATGCTGCCGCTCGTCGGCCGGCGCATCAACGGCGCCCAGCTGTGGGTCGGGATCGGCCCGCTGGTGTTCCAGCCGGGCGAGCTGGCCAAGATCGCCCTCGCGGTGTTCTTCGCCGCCTACCTGGTGCAGGCGCGGGACACCCTCTCGACGACCGGACGGCGGGTTCTCGGCATCCGGCTGCCGCGCGCCCGCACCCTCGGGCCGCTGCTGGTGGTCTTCGCGGTGTCGATGCTCGTGCTCGTCTTCCAGCGCGACCTCGGCACCTCACTGCTGTACTTCGGCCTGTTCCTGGTGATGCTCTACGTGGCGACCGGGCGGGCGAGCTGGATCGTGTTCGGCCTGCTGCTGTTCGGCGTCGGCGCCTACCTGGCCGGCAGCGCGCTCAGCTACGTGCAGGGGCGCGTGACCAACTGGCTCGACGCCTTCAACACCGACGTGTACGACGCCGTCGGCGGCAGCTACCAGCTCGTCCAGGGCATCTTCGGGCTCGCCGCGGGCGGCCTCATCGGCACCGGCCTCGGTCAGGGCAGCCCGCAGATCGTGCCGCTCGCCGAGAGCGACTACATCATCGCCAGCCTCGGCGAGGAGCTCGGCATGATCGGCCTGTTCGCGATCCTCGCGCTCTACCTGCTGTTCGTCTCGCGCGGCTTCCGGATCGGCTTCGCCGGCCAGGACGCCTTCGGCCGGCTGCTCGGCGTCGGCCTCTCCTTCGTGATCGCGCTGCAGATCTTCATCGTCATCGGCGGCGTCACCAGGGTGATCCCGCTCACCGGGCTCACCACGCCGTTCCTCGCCGCGGGCGGCTCCTCGCTCGTGGCGAACTGGATCATCGCGGCGCTGCTGCTGCGGCTGTCCGACACGATCCGCACCCAGCCGCGCTGGGTCATCGAGTCCCCACCCGTCCCGATCGCCAAGGGGGATCGCGCATGAACCGTCAGCTCAAACGGGTGAGCGTGCTCGTGCTGCTCATGTTCGTCACGCTCTTCGGCTCGACGAGCGTCATCCAGGTGCTCGTGGCCGACCAGCTGAAGAACGACAGCCGCAACACCCGCACCCTGTACGCGAGCTACTCGGCCCAGCGCGGCTCGATCCTCGTCGACGGCGAGCCGATCGCGCAGTCGGTGGCGACGGATGACGAGTACAAGTACCAGCGCGAGTACACGAACGGCAAGCTGTACGCCCCGGTGACCGGCTACTTCACCCTCGGCCAGGGCAGCACCGGCCTGGAGGACTCGCTCAACGACTACCTGAGCGGCACGGCGAACGCCCAGTTCTTCGACCAGGTCGCCGCGATCTTCTCCGGCCAGGACCCGAAGGGCGCGAGCGTGGAGACCACGATCGACCCGGTCGTGCAGAAGGCGGCCTACAAGGCGCTCGGCGACAACAACGGCGCCATCGTGGCGCTGGACCCGAGCACCGGCGACATCCTCGCGCTCGTCTCCAAGCAGTCGTACGACCCCAACGACCTCGCGGTGCACGACACCACATCGGTGCTCGAGAAGTACCAGGCGCTGCTCGCCGACGAGGACGACCCGCTCATCGACCGCGCGATCGCCGGCGACCTGTACTACCCCGGCTCCACGTTCAAGCTCGTGGTCGCGGCGGCGGCGCTCGAGACCGGCGACTACACGATCGACAGCGAGTTCGACAACCCGAGCACGCTGACGCTGCCCGGCACCACGACGTCGATCAGCAACGCGGAGGGCGGCACCTGCGGCGGCACCGACACGGCGACGATCGCCACCGCGATCGAGCTGTCCTGCAACATCCCCATGGCCGAGCTCGGTCTCGAGCTCGGCCAGGACACCATCGCCGCGAAGGCCGCCGACTTCGGCTTCGGGAAGGAGATCGACATCCCCATGTCCGTGACCCCGAGCATCTACCCCACCGGGATGGATGACGCGCAGACGATGCTGAGCGCCTTCGGGCAGTACGAGGACCGGGTGACCCCGCTGCAGATGGCGCTCGTCTCGGCGGCGATCGCGAACGGCGGCGTCGAGATGCAGCCGACCCTCGTCGACCAGATCATCGCCTCGGACCTGAGCGTCATCTCCGACCCGGAGCCGAGCGTCTACTCGACGCCGATGTCCAGCTCGACGGCCTCGGCGCTCACCGCGGCGATGGTCAGCAGCGTCGAGAGCGGTGCCGCCAGTAATGCGACAATCGACGGGGTCTCCGTGGCCGGCAAGACGGGCACCGCACAGAATGGCGGCGATCTCCCGTACACGCTCTGGTTCACTGGATTCGCCCCCGCGGACGATCCGCAGGTGGCGATCGCCGTCGTGGTGGAAGACGGGGGTGGACTGGGCCAGTCGGGATGGGGCAACCTTGTCGCGGCCCCGATGGCGAAGAAGGTACTTGAGGCGGTGCTGAGCGAATGAGACCCACGAGCGGGCTCACCTTCGGAGGTCGTTACCAGCTGTCGAGCCGGGTCGCCATCGGCGGCATGGGCGAGGTCTGGGAGGCGACGGACCTGGTGATCGGCCGGACCGTCGCGATCAAGATCCTCAAGGACGAGTACCTGGGCGACCCGGGCTTCCTGGAGCGCTTCCGCGCGGAGGCGCGGCACGCCGCCCTGGTCAACCACGAGGGCATCGCCAACGTCTACGACTACGGCGAGGAGGACGGCTCGGCGTTCCTGGTGATGGAGCTCGTGCCGGGCGAAGCGCTCAGCGCCATCCTCGAGCGCGAGCGGGTGCTCTCCCCCGACCGGGTGCTCGACATCGTCGCCCAGACGGCACTCGCGCTGCAGGCCGCGCACGCGGCGGGCCTCGTGCACCGCGACATCAAGCCCGGCAACCTGCTGATCACGCCGGACGGCCGGGTGAAGATCACCGACTTCGGCATCGCCCGCATCGCCGACCAGGTGCCGCTGACCGCGACCGGCCAGGTGATGGGGACCGTGCAGTACCTCTCGCCCGAGCAGGCCAGCGGCCACCCGGCGAGCCCCGCGACCGACATCTACTCCCTCGGCATCGTCGCCTACGAGGCGCTCGCCGGCCGCCGGCCGTTCACGGGCGAGAGTCAGGTGGCGATCGCGATGGCGCAGATCAACGAGGCGCCGCCGGAGCTCCCGGTGACGATCCCGGCGCCGGTGCGCAACCTGGTGTTCTCCTGCATCGCCAAGCGTCCGGATGACCGGCCCGCCTCGGCCCAGCACCTGGCCCGCGCGGCGCAGTCGCTGCGGCGCGGGGATGTCGCCGCCGCCGCGACCGCAGTGCCCGCGGTGCTCGGCCCGAGCGGGCCGGCGGCGGCGACCGCCGCGACGACGCTGCTCGGCGCGGGCACGAGCGCCACCCGGGTGCTGCCGGCGACGCAGTCGATGCCGGCCGCGACCGAGGACGAGGCCGGGGAGGCCACCCGCAAGCGCAGCCCGTGGACCTGGGTCATCATCGCCCTCATCGCCGTGCTCGTGGTGGCGCTCGTCGCCACCCTGATCGCGCTGTTCACGAGCTCGGGCGACACCACGACGACCGCGACGACCGCCTCGCGCACGGCCTCGACCTCGGCGACCCCGACGACGAGCGGCTACCCGGCGTCCCGGCTCGACCTGGACGGCATGACCGAGGACGAGGCCCAGGAGTACCTCGACGCCCTCGGCCTCGACCTGGTGCTGGACTGGGAGGCCGGCGACTCGGTGCCGAACGGCGAGACCGTCGACACCGCCTACGACTGGACGCCGACGACCGGAACCCTCACCGAGGGCAGCACGGTCACCGTGTACTACTACACGGACATCTCCCGGCCGGCGGCCCCCGCGAAGGCGACGGCGAGCCCGTCGGACCCGAGCACGAACAGCAAGGTGACCGTGACCTGGGACAAGTACGTGCAGTGCCCCGCGGGCTATGACCTGCAGAGCTACACGGTCGAGGTCGACGGCGACTCGGACGTCGGGGCGCTGCTCGGCGGCACCTCGACGTTCGACAGCGACACCCGAACCGCGACCATCCAGATGGGCGACACCGCGGGCACGGTCACGTTCAGCTACGTGGCCAACTGCGACGGCGTCACCTCGAAGTCCTCGGCGAAGCTGAACATCACGAGCACGGAGCCGACCTCGACCGCGACGAGCACCGAGACCAGCACGCCGACCGCGACGACGACGGACGACTCCGAGGCTTCCGAGGAGGCGCAGTGAGGGCGGTCGCGTACACTGTCGCCGATTCGACCGGGGGAGACGGTTCTCGGTGACTGACGGCGTGGCGCAGGGCGTGACGGTCCTCGCTGGCCGCTATCGGATGGGCGGGCTCATCGGCCGCGGCGGCATGGCCGACGTCTACCTCGGCACCGACATCCGCCTCGGGCGTCGCGTCGCGATCAAGCTGCTGCATCCCGCCCTCGCCGCCGACCCGGCGTTCCGCAGCCGCTTCCGCCGGGAGGCGCAGGATGCCGCCCGGATGACGCACCCGACGATCGTGCGCATCTTCGACGCCGGCGAGGAGACGGTGACCGATCCGGCCACCGGTGCCGAGGCGCAGCTGCCGTTCATCGTGACGGAGTACGTCGAGGGTCGGCCGCTGAGCGAGCTGGTCGCGACCGGGCCGATGGACCCCCACCAGGCCGTCGGCATCATCGCCCAGGTGCTCACCGCCCTCGAGTACTCGCACCGCGCGGGCCTGCTGCACCGCGACCTCGAGCCGGGCAACATCATGATCACGGGCACCGGCCAGGTGAAGGTCACGGACTTCGGCATCGCGCGGGCGGTCTCCGAGACGAACGCGACGCTCGCCGAGACCAGCACGATCGTCGGCAGCGCCCAGTACTTCTCGCCGGAGCAGGCGCGCGGTGAGGCGATCGATGCCCGCGCCGACCTGTACTCGACCGGCATCGTGCTCTTCGAGATGCTCACCGGGCGCGCGCCCTTCGTCGGTGAGAACCCGGTGGCGGTCGCGTACCAGCACGTCAACCAACAGGCGGTGCTGCCGAGCCTGATCAACCCGCACGTCTCTCCGCTGCTCGACGCGGTGGTGTCCCGGGCGATCGCGAAGGACCGTTACGAGCGTTTCCAGACCGCCGCCGACTTCCGCGCCGAGCTGCTCGCGGCCGACGAGGGCACGACGGTCATGCGGCG
Source organism: Microbacteriaceae bacterium (assembly GCA_047605685.1). GTDB lineage: Bacteria > Actinomycetota > Actinomycetes > Actinomycetales > Microbacteriaceae > JAUASV01. Next base: position 8,066 of record JASGFF010000017.1, on the reverse strand, counting down.
CCCGAGCACGATCCCGGAGTTCAACCAGACCCTGTTCGGCGTCGACCCGGCGCGCACGAGCGGCGCGGAGGCGACGGTGCGCCAGCTCACCGTCGACGACCGCACCCGCGGGGCGCGCTCGAGCCAGAGCCGTCCGCCGGTCGCCTGGATCTGGGCCGGCATCGTCGTCGTCGCCGTCGTGGTGGTCGCGGTGCTCTACTGGGCGCTCAACATCAGTTCGGTGAGCTTCGTGCCGAAGACCGCCATCGCGGTCCCGGATGTCGTCGGCCTGTCGCTCGACGACGCCAAGAGCGAGCTCGAGGATCTCGGCCTCCAGGTGAGCGAGGTGCAGGAGCCGAGCGACACCGTGGACGCCGGCTTCGTGATCTCGACGACCCCGGTCGCCGGGGTGACGGTGGACAAGGACACCGAGATCGAGGTGCAGGTCTCTACCGGCAAGGAGCAGGTCACCGTGCCGGTGATCACCAATCTGAGCGTCGATGACGCGACGGCGAGGCTCGAGGCTGCGGGCCTCACCGTGAGCGAGGACGTCACGAAGACGCACTCACCCACCGTCAAGAAGGGTGTCGTGACCGGCTCGACCCCGGAGGGCGGCACAGCCGCCGAGAAGGGCGCGACGGTCTCGCTCATCGTCTCGGACGGCAAGATCGAGATCCCGGATGTCACCGGTCAGGACGTCAGCACGGCGCAGAGCCTGCTCTCCGGCTCGCAGTACTCTCTCGAGGTGGACCTCGTCCCCGACAACAGCTGCACCGGGGGGGCCGTGACCGAGCAGTCCCTCGTCGGCGTGCAGAAGCAGCACTCCTCGGTGAGCCTCACCTACTGCGCAGCGGCGAGCGTCGCCACCCCGACGAGCACCGCCACCGGTTGATCGGGCGCGGCTACGGTGTGCGCACGAGCGGTGTGAGGCCGACGGCCGTCTCGGCCGCCTCCGTCAGCCCGGCGACGGCCAGCCAGTTGCCGAGCATCCGGTAGCCGCCCTCGGTGAGCACCGACTCCGGGTGGAACTGCACGCCGAACACGGGACGCTCGCGGTGACGCACGCCCATGATGACGCCGCCGGCGGTGCGCGAGGTGACGACGAGCTCGTCCGGCACCGTGCCGTCCACGATGGCGAGCGAGTGGTAGCGCGTCGCGGTGAAGGGCTGCGGCACGCCCGTGTAGAAGGCGCTGCCGTCGTGACTGACCTTCGAGGTCTTGCCGTGCATGAGCTCCTCGGCGTGCGTGACGGTCGCGCCAAGCGCCTCGCCGATCGCCTGGTGCCCGAGGCAGACGCCGAGCAGCGGCTGACCGGATGCCACGGCGGCGTGCACGACCGGGATGCACACCCCGGCGTCGGCGGGCGTGCCGGGGCCCGGGGAGAGCAGCACGGCGTCGTACTCGGCGATCACCGCGGGAGCGTCGGCGACGGCGAAGGCGTCGTTGCGCACGACCTCGGTCTGCGCGCCGAGCTGCTGGAGGTATCCGCTCAGGGTGTAGACGAAGCTGTCGTAGTTGTCGACCACGAGTACCCGGGTCACTGCTGCACCGTCACCTTCCGCGCGCCGTCGTCCGGCGCCGTCCGTGTCCGCGTCGCGCTCGCGGGCTCTTCATGCTACCGAGCGGCGGCGACCGCTCGGTGCTCGGACGACTCGGTGCTCGGACTCAGTGCGCTCGGACGACTCGGTGCGCTCGGACGATATGATGGCCGCCATGGCCCGAAGCTCCGAGAATCCCGTCGCGCCCGGCGAGTCCCGCGAGACCGCCCCCAATCCGGTGTGGTTCAAGCCGATCATGTTCGGCTTCATGCTCCTCGGCCTGGTCTGGATCATCGTCTTCTACGTGAGCGGCCAGGGCTACCCGATCCCGAACCTCGGCAACTGGAACATCCTGATCGGCTTCGGGATCATGTTCATCGGCTTCCTGATGACCACTCGCTGGCGCTAATCCGCCGGCGCTGGCCTTCCACGGACCCGCTCGAATCACACCGGTGTAACTATCCACCTGTGCAATCAGCTGTGGATAACCCGGTGGGCGGCAGCTACAGCCGCGCCACCCCGACGAGCGTGATCGCGACGAGCACCACGACGATGCCGGCGAGCCCGAGCAGCTGCGCCGCGCGCTGACTGCGCCGCCGGGTCGTCACGAGCACGAGCGCCACGGCGCCTCCGGTGATGAGGCCGCCGACGTGGGCCTGCCACGACACCGATCCGGCCATGAATCCAATGGCAAGGTTGAGCCCGATGACGACGAGGATCTGGGTGCCGCCGGCGCCGAGTCGCCGGGCGATGATGAAGTACGCCGCCATCATCCCGAAGATGGCGCCGGATGCGCCGTAGACGGCACTGTCCGGGGCGAGCAACAGCACGGCGACCGAGCCGCCGAAACCGGCGATGAGGAACAGGGCGAGATAGCGCGATCGGCCGAGCATGCTCTCCAGTGCCGGGCCGAGGAACCACAGCGAGAGCATGTTGAGGAAGAGGTGCAGGGCCAGCGACGGCGAGTGCAGGAACACCGCGGTGAGCATCCGCCACGGCTCGCTCGCCGTCAGCGGCGGGTAGTAGACACCGTAGTACTGCACGTAGCTGCCGACGCCCGGCAGGATCTCGAGCAGCCAGACCACGACGCAGACCGCGATGATCCCGAGCGTGACGACCGGCCACTGGCCGCGGCCGAACGAGCCGCGCAGCACCCGGGCGACGGGGCGCCGCGCACCACCGCTCCGGCGGGCGGTCTCGGCGTGGGCCTCGCGGACGCACTCCGGGCAGTGCACCCCCACGGCGGCCGGGATCTGGCACTGCGGGCAGATGGTGCGCCCGCAGCGCTGGCACAGCACATAGCTCTGCCGGTCCGGGTGCCGGTAGCAGACGTTGGGCGGCGTCTCGACGTCGCTCACCGGGTCTAGGCCTCGTCGACGGTGACGCGCGTGATCACGACGTCCTCGAGCGGCTTGTCGCGCGCGTCCGTCGGCACCGCCTCGATCGCGTCGACGACGCGCCGGGACTCCTCGTCGGCGACGACACCGAAGATCGTGTGCTTGCCCCGCAGCCAGCCGGTCGGCACCGTCGTGATGAAGAACTGGGAGCCGTTGGTGCCCCGGCCGAGCCGCTTGCCGGCGTTGGCCATGGCGAGCAGGTAGGGCTCGGTGAAGCCCAGCTCCGGGTGGATCTCGTCGTCGAACTCGTAGCCCGGGCCGCCGGTGCCCTGGCCGAGCGGGTCGCCGCCCTGGAGCATGAAGTCCTTGATGATGCGGTGGAAGATGACGCCGTCGTAGAACGGGATGCCCGTCTGCTTCTGCCCGGTGCCGGGGTGAGTCCACTCCCGCTCGCCGGTCGCCAGGCCGACGAAGTTGGCCACGGTCTTCGGGGCGTGGTTGCCGAGCAGGTTGACGCGGATGTCGCCCTTGGTCGTCGAGATCGTGGCGACGTGGGTGTGTGCAGGCATGGCGCCCATTGTTGCATGGCGGCACGGAGCATTCTGAGGACGCCCTGCCAGCCCGCTCCACGGCGGCGGTCGCCGTGGGATCATGGGGGCCGATCGTTTCGTCGAGTCCGGAGGTGGACCGTGGCCCTGTCCCGCAAGCAGAAGAAGGAGCTCGAGCGCCTGCGCCATGACGCCGGTGTGCTGCTCAAGGATCAGCGAGAGGTGCTCGAGCACGCCGGCGCGGTGGTGCGCGACGCCGGCCGTCAGGCGGCCGACTACGCCCGCGACGAGGTCGCCCCGCGCGTGCGCGACACCTACGAGTCGCGGGTGCAGCCGGCGGTGGACCGCGGTGCGGCCGCGGTGCGCAACGCCGCCCACACCACGCGGACCAGGATCACCGACGACGTGCTCCCCCAGGTGGGCGCCGCCGTCGGCTCGGCGATCGCGGCGCTCGACGTCACCAGCCTGCCCGAGGTGAAGGCCGCGATCAGGAAGGCCTCGCGGAGGGCCGATACGGCGCGCCGGGTGGCGCTGTCCGGATCGACGGCGAAGAAGGCCTCCGCCGTCGCCCGCGGCGGCGCGGCGTCCGGCGGCGTCGGCAAGTACATCCTCATCGGACTCGGCGTCGTCGTGGTCGCCGGCATCGCCTACGCGGCCTGGGAGACACTGCGCGCCGACGACGACCTCTGGATCGACGACGAGGTCGATGCGGTCGACGATGCCGGTGCGGAGACGCCGGAGGACTGACCGGACACCGAGGGGCTGGCCGGATGCCGAGGAGGTGGCCGGATGGTGGGGGTACCAGGACTTGAACCTGGGACCTCTTCGTTATCAGCGAAGCGCTCTAACCGCCTGAGCTATACCCCCGAAGGCCGCAGGCCAGCGTACCCGATCGGCGGCGCATTCTTCTAATCCGCGAGGCGGTGACGAGGGCCGTGCGAACGCGGCCCCGTGTGGATGGTTCTCGGGCTCGTGCGCGTCCGCGAGATCCCTCATCGGGACGGCGGCGGCGGGTGCGGTGGCGGCCTCACCCGTCCGTGGCGGTCGCCCGCCGGGGGCCGAGGGTGAACCGTCCGAATCGCCCGACTGCGTGGTCCAGGGCCGTTCGGTCGACCGGCTGGGTCGTTCGGGTCTCGGCCGGCAGCCCGTCCGCGCCGGGTGCTGGCCGCCAGTGCCCGGCAAGTCGCCCGTCGAGCAGGATGTCGTGCCGGTAGCCGTCGCGTGCTTGGAGCGGCACGATCGCCGCGGCGGGGTGGCGTAGCGCGTTCCTCGGCTGACGGTAGGAGACGATGATCTCGTCGTAGCAGGCGATCAGATCGAGCTGCTGCTCGGGCGATCGTGGCCGGGCCCGACCGGCGAGCCAGTGGGTCCGGTCCTCGACCGTGACCGTCTCGAGCCGGTGGCGGACGGCTTCGAGGCCTCGCCGTGCGTCCTGGATGGTGAGCCCGGACCACCAGGCGAGATCCTCGACCGTGGCCGGGCCGCGAGTCGAGAAGTAGCGCCACGCCAGCTCGGCGAGGGCCTCGTCGCGGTCGAGGACGGGGAGGTCCGGCACGCGATGCTCGAAGGCGACGTAGCTGTGCTGACGTCCGCGCATCGGGCCGCTGCAGATCGCCGCGCTCAGCTCGGCGTGCATGAGCAGGTAGGTGCCGCGCTCCGCCGCGGTGGTGATTCGCGCCCGTTCGAGCACAGCGGTCAGCTCCTGCCGGGTCCGGGGTCCATCGGCGACCGCGGCGACGATCAGCTCGGTGCCGCGGTCGAGCACCCTGGCGTCGAGCCCGAGCTGGCGGTATTTCGGGGCGTTGGTGCGCTGGACGCGCGGGCCGCTGAGGCGCATCAGCCAGCCGAGGTCGGCCGGGGCCACGTAGTGCCAGGTCGGCCGCAGCACGTGGGTCCGCAGGATGCGGCCCTCGTCGAAGGCAGCGTCGACCGCGACTGCGGAGGGGACTCTCGTGCGTTGCGCGACCGACCAGCGGGCATAACGGTGGTCCTGGGCCTGCACCGCGGTGAGGTGCTCGACGACCCCGGCGGGTGTCGTCAGGCGGGCGCGGCCGAGGAGCATCCCGTCGAGACGGCGGCGTGCTGTCCACGCCAGCGGGTCGCGGCGCTGGCGCGGGGCGGTCACGGCCGGGCCCCGGTGAGCGCGGCGCGGTCGTAGCGGCGGGCGAGCGGGCGCAACTGCTCGATCAACTCGCGGTGGCTGTCCGGGTCGTCCAGGTCGGAGTCGACGCCGAGACGCCCGAGCTGGTGGGCGAGCGACTCGGGGTCGTCGGCGCTGGGGTGGACCCGACAGCGATCCTCGCCGAGCGGCTCGACCGTGACCGCCGCCGCCGGCAGCCCGATGAGCGGCCCGGCCGGCGAATGCGCGGTGCTCGTCGCGCGACAGGCCCGCGGTGCCGAGCCGACGGTCCGGGCGGCATACGCCGCGACGACGTCGTCGGGCAGCGCGCGCGGGGAGAACCGGCGGCCGGCCGGCACGGCGATCCGGTCCGCGCGAAACGTGCGCCACGCGTCGCGCCCGAGGTCGAAGGCGAGCAGGTACCAGCGCCGGCCGACGTTCACGAGCCGGTAGGGCTCGACCTCGCGGCGGGTATCACTGCCGTCACGGCTGCGGTAGGCGAACCGCAGCCGTTGTCGGTCGCGGCAGGCGGCTGCCAGGGTGGTCAGCGTGGCGACCTCCACGCTTGGGGCACCGGCCGGGGCGGGTTCGACGAAGGCCTGCAGAGCGGCGTCCCGGTGTCGGACCGTCGCGGGCAGCAGCTGCGTCGTCTTGGCCAGGGTGCGGGCGGAGGCCTCCTCGACGCCGGCGACGGGTCCGGTCGCCGCGCTGCGCAGGCCGAGCGTCACGGCGACGGCCTCCTCGTCGTCGAGCAGCAACGGCGGCTTCGCGGCACCGATCCGGTAGCCGCTGGCGACGCCGGGCGTGGAGCCAACGGGGTAGCCGAGTCGGCGTAGCCGGTCGATGTCGTTGCGGACCGTCCGGGTGCTCACCTCCAGCCGGGCCGACAGCTCCGGTCCGGTCCAGCCGCGGCGGCTCTGCAGCAGCGAGAGCAGCCGCAGCAGTCGTGCCGACGTCTCGGCCATCCCCAAGACCCTTCCTGTCGAGACTGACCGTATTCTCCTATTGCGGAAGGAAGCGTGCCGCATTGGCCGCGATTCTGGGCCCATGCCGGACGGCGCGGCGCTCGGGCGGCCCGCCGGACTTCGTGCCTTCGGCTTTCCAGTTCTTGTTGAGCCACGACACCGTCTCGATCCGCGCGTTCCGTACGGGATCGGCACCTCGGCGGTCGTGGAGCTCGTCCGGCACTGGCACGAGGTCGGTGTCACGAGTCGCGAGTACGACGAGGTCGACGTCGGGCTTTTCGGCCTCGCGCAACGCCGCGATGGCGCAGAGCACGTCGATGCCCTTCTCCTTCTGCCGCCCGATCGGCACCTTCTTGCCGTTGATGTCGAGGGTCGGCTGACCGTCGGCTCCGAACCGGTACGAGTACTTCAGTTCACGGAACTCCGCGATCGCGCCATCGGCACGCCACTGGGTTGCCTGGTCCTGCGCACGCCGGTTCTGCTCCCAGTCATGATCGACATGGTGCAGGCCCCGGAAGACGATCGTGCGCAGCAACTCCGCCTGCGGTTAGCCCTCGCGCTGGCGAGCGTTGCGGTCGACGAGCGCGCGCTTGGCGAACTGCGCCGGGTGGATGAGCGCGTCGCGCACCTCGCCACGCGGGTCGAAAACGTCGTGCGCGGTCAGGTGCACGTTCTGGTAGTCGATCACGAAGACCGCTTTGAGCATGGGTACCTCGGACAAAAAAATCCCCGCCAATCCGGAGACGGCGGGGAACAACGAGTTGAGTGTAGGCTGTCTGGCCGAGTCGACGCTACGTGCGTCTCCTGACATCACTGGATCGCGCGCCGTTGCCTCCCGCCGCTGCCGGGCATGTCGAGGTCGAAACGAGCAGCGAACTCCTCGGGTCGCATCGCGACCACCCGGGCGAGTTCCTCGACGCCGTACCCGTGCTCGCGCAAATGGAGGAAGCGTTCACGTTGCAGAGGACACGAGGCTGACGCCTACATCGCGGCCGCGCTTCGTTCCTCCGCCGTCTGGCGGTCGTGTTCTACCCGGGCTGCCCGGATGTCGTTGCGGTGGTCGTTGGCCCAGGCGCTGAGGGCTGTGAGCGGGATCAGGAGTGTCTTGCCGAGCTCGGTCAGCTCGTAATCGACACGGGGCGGGACCGTCGCATAGACGGTGCGCTTCACGAGTCCGTCGCGTTCCAGGCTCCGCACAGTGATCGTGAGCATCCGCTGGCTGATGCCCTCGATGGAGCGCTGCAGCTCGTTGAAACGGTAGGTCCGCTCGCCGAGACGGACGATGACGAACACGCTCCACTTGTCTCCGACACGGTCGAGGACTTCGCGCACCGGACAGTCGTCGACGTACTCGAGGGGGGCCTGCATCTCGATGTTCCCTACGGACATGAAAGTGCCTCCTTGTCGCCACTCAGACAGTAACTTACGGTCTGGTTGGGTACAAGAAGTGCCTAGAAACCAGAAGTAACCACAAGGGGTGGAACCGCCATGTCAGAGCCCAAGGTCATAGAACGCGGAGGAACCTCCGCGTCCTCGACGCGAAGAGTGCCGGTCGCGTGGATCGTCGCGATCGCATGCGC
>JASGFF010000016.1:0-42040 GCA_047605685.1 Microbacteriaceae bacterium | reverse complement strand
CGGCCGCGGCGCGGCGGTGGGATGCACCGGCGCCACGGCCGCCGGCGCCTGGCCGCCCTGCGCCTTGCGCCGACGGGAGACGCCGTGTCCCTTGACGCCGTAGCCGACGAGCACCGCCGTCGGCGCCGTGTCCGGCACCGCGTCGGCCTCCGCCTCGATCGTCCCGGTGGTGTCGGCGACCGGCGTGCTCAGCGGCGCCACCGGGGCGGGCTCGGCGGAGCCCTCGCCGGCGAAGCGGATGATGGGCGTGCCCACGTCGACGGTGTCGCCCTCGCCCACCAGCAGCTCCGCCACCGTGCCCTCGAAGGGGCTCGGCAGCTCGACGAGGCTCTTCGCCGTCTCGATCTCCACGAGCACCTGGTTCACGGCGATGACGTCGCCGGGCGCGACCTTCCAGCCGACGATCTCGGCCTCGGTCAGGCCCTCGCCGACATCCGGCAGGGTGAATTCGCGGTCCACGGGACCTCCTAGTAGGCGAGCGCGCGGTCGACGGCCTCGAGCACGCGGTCGGCGTCGGGCAGGTGCACCGTCTCGAGGCGCGCGGGCGGGAAGGGGATGTCGAAGCCGGTGACGCGCAGCACGGGCGCCTGCAGCGAGTAGAAGGCGCGCTCGGTGACGGTCGCGGCGATCTCGGAGGAGATCGAGACGAAGCCGGGGGCCTCGGAGGCCACCACGAGCCGCCCGGTCTTCTGCACGCTCTCCACGATCGGGCCGTAGTCGATGGGGGAGAGCGAGCGCAGGTCGATGACCTCGAGGCTCGTGCCCTCCTCCTCGGCGAGGTTGGCGGCCTCGAGCAGGGTGGCGACCATGGCGCCGTGGCCGACGAGGGTGGCCTCGGTGCCGGTGCGCACCACCCGGCTGGCGTGCAGAGGCGTCGGCGTGGCGTCGAGGTTCACCTCGCCCTTGGGCCAGTAGCGGCTCTTCGGCTCGAAGAACAGCACCGGGTCGTTGCTCGCGATCGCCTCCTGGATCATCCAGTAGGCGTCGTGCGGGGTGGCCGGGCACACCAGCCTCAGTCCCGCGGTGTGCGCGAACAGCGCCTCCGGGCTCTCGGAGTGGTGCTCGACCGCGCCGATGTGGCCGCCGTAGGGCACCCGGATGACGACGGGGAACGCCTGGGCTCCCATGTGCCGATTGGTGAGCTTCGCGAGCTGGGTGGTGATCTGGTTGTAGGCGGGGAAGATGAAGCCGTCGAACTGCACCTCGCACACCGGCCGGAAGCCGGCCATCGCGAGCCCGATCGCGGTGCCGACGATGCCGGCCTCGCCGAGCGGGGTGTCGATGACGCGGTGCTTGCCGAACTCGGCCTTGAGCCCCTCGGTCACCCGGAACACCCCGCCGAGCGTGCCGATGTCCTCGCCCATCAGCAGCACGCGGTCGTCGTCCTGCAGGGCCTTGCGCAGGCCGGCGTTGATCGCCTTCGCCATCGGCAGGGTCTGGATGCCGGACGGCACCGCCGTCGCGACCCGGGTCGTCACTGTCACTGCGCCCCTCCGAACGAGGCCTCGTAGTCGGCCAGCCACTGCTTCTGCGTCGCGATGACCGGGTGCGGGTCGGTGTAGACGAAGTCGAACATCCGCGAGGTCGGCGGCTCCTCGAGCTCGAGCGTGCGGCGGCGCATGTCCGCGGCGACGTCCTCGGCCTCCTGCTCGACCTCGGCGAAGAACGACTGCTCGGTGCCGCGTCCCCGCAGGAAGGCCTCGAAGCGGGCGAGCGGGTCGCGCGCCGCCCAGGCGGCGGTCTCGGCATCCGCGCGGTACTTCGTCGGGTCGTCGCTCGACGTGTGCGCGCCCATCCGGTAGGTGAGCGCCTCGATGTAGTGCGGGCCCCTGCCGGCGCGGGCGGCGTCGAGGGCGATCCGGGTGGCGGCATAGCTCGCGAGCGGGTCGTTGCCGTCGATCTGCACGGCCGGGATGCCGAAGCCGGCCGGCCGCTGGAACAGCGGGGTGCGCGACTGGGTGCTCACCGGCACCGAGATCGCCCAGTGGTTGTTCTGCAAGAACATCACCAGCGGGGCCTGGAAGCTCGCGGCCCAGATCATCGTCTCGTTCGTGTCGCCCTCGCTCGTGGCGCCGTCGCCGAAGTAGACGATCGTCGCGGCGTCGCGCTCCGGGTCGCCCGAGCCGGTGAGGCCGTCGAGGCTCTGGCCCATCGCGTGGCCGGCGGCGTGCAGCGTCTGCGCGCCGATCACGAGCGTGTAAAGGTGCAGGTTGTTCACCCGCTTCGGGTCCCAGCCGCCGAGGGTCATCCCCCGCCAGTACTCGACGAGACGCACCGGGTCGAGGCCCCGGTGCAGCGCGACGAGGTGCTCGCGGTAGGAGGGGAAGACGTGGTCCTGGGCGCGGGTGGCGAAGGCGGAGCCGACCTGGGCGCCCTCCTGGCCGAGGCTCGGCACCCAGAGGGCGAGCTGGCCCTGGCGCTGCAGGTTGATCCCCTCGGTGTCGAAGCGCCGCGCGATGACCATCTCACGGTGCATCCGCCGCAGCTCGTCGTCGCCGAGCGCGGCCACGACCGCGAGCTCCTCGGCGACCGCATCGTCCTCGACGAGGGTCCCCTCGGGCGTCAGCAGCTGGAGGGGCGCCGGGGTGGTGGGCATTGCCCTAATCTAACGCGGCGTCGCGGCCGGCCGGTGGTGCCGGAGGGACAACCTCCGCGGCGGCGGCCAGGAGGTTCTCCACAGCCTCGGCCTCGCCGATCGAGATCCGCAGGCCCTCGCCGAGCGCGCGCGCGACGATGCCGTGGCGCGCGAACGTCTCGGCGGCCTCGGCCGTGCGCTCGCCCGTCGGCAGCCAGACGAAGTTGCCGTGCGAGCGCGGCAGCCGCCAGCCCTGGGCCGCGAGGCCGTCGAGCGCCCGCTCGCGCACCTCGACGAGCCGAGCGACCCGCTGAAGCAGCTCCGGCTCGGCGTCGAGGCTCGCGACCGCGGCGCGCTGCGCCGCCTCGGTCACCGACAGCGGGATCGCGACGGCGCGCGCGGCGTCCATCACATAGGCGGGGCCGAGCGCGTAGCCGATCCGCAGTCCGGCGAGGCCGTGGGCCTTGGAGAACGTGCGCAGCACCACGAGGTTGCCGAAGCGGCCGAGCAGCTCGGGGCCGCGCACCGCGGCCGGGTCGCGGACGAACTCGACGTAGGCCTCGTCGAGCACGACGAGCACGGATGCCGGCACCCGCTCCATGAAGGCCGCGAACTCCTCGCGCGACACGACGGTGCCGGTGGGGTTGTTCGGGCTGCAGACGATGACGACCCGGGTGCGCTCGGTGATCGCCGCGGCCATCGCGGGCAGGTCGTGCCGGTGATCGGCGGTGTTGGGCACGGTGACGCTCGTCGCCCCGGCGACGGCGACGAGGCCGGGATACGCCTCGAAGCTGCGCCAGGAGTAGAGCACCTCGTCGCCGACGCTCGCCGCCGCGGTGATGAGCTGCGAAAGCACGGAGACCGAGCCGGCGCCGACCTGCACCTGGTCGACGTCGAGGCCGTAGCGCTCCGCGAGGCGGTCGCGCAGCGTGGTGGACAGGGCGTCCGGGTAGCGGTTGACGCTCGCGGCGGCGATGGCCTCGCGCACGCTCGGCAGCGGATCGAAGGGGTTCTCGTTGCTGGAGAGCTTGAATGCCCCCTCCGGCGCGGCCCGGCCCTGGCGATAGGGCTCCATGGCGGCGATCTCGGGGCGCAGCACTACACGGTCCGGCATCGCCCCAGCCTATGGGCGGCGGCGGCCGCGGCGGGGCCGCCCGGCGTTGCCCGCCGTCGCCGCAGGCAGCATAGTGGTGCCATGTCGCGCTTCCTCGTCCGGGTGATCGTCAACGCGATCGCGCTGTGGCTCACGACGCTCATCGTCTCCGGGGTGCACGTGCTGCCGTTCTCGCCCGGGGGCACCCTCGAGGCGGTGCTCACCTACCTGTTCGTCGCCCTGGTGTTCGGTGTCGTCAACGGCACGCTCGGCACGCTCATCCGCATCGTCGCCTTCCCGATCTACATCCTCACGCTCGGGCTCGTCGCGCTGCTCGTCAACGGCCTGCTGCTCATGCTCGTGGCCGGCATCACCCAGCTGTTCGGCTTCGGCCTCGAGGTCGACGACCTCGGCTGGGGCATCGTCGCCGCCGTGGTGCTCGGGCTGATCAGCTGGCTGCTCGGCCTGCTGCTCCGCCCGCTCGTGCGCGAGCGCTGAGCGACCGCCGCCCGCTCAGCGGCTCCGCCTCGCGCCGAACCTCTGCACGGTGACGGCGGTCGCACCGCCGGTCACCCCGGCGATCGCGGTCTTGAGCGCGCCGATCCGCGCGTCGCCGCTCTGGTCGGCCAGGCGCGCGGTCTCGAGGTAGTGCGATGCGGCGTGGGCGGTCACCGGCTCACCGTCCGGGGCCATCACGCTGTCGTCCCAGGGGCCGTGGATGACGTCGACGGTGGTGCCCCGGCCGCCGATCGCCGGCACGACGTCCTCCGGGTGCAGCAGCCGGATGTCCGGGATGTCCGCCTCGAGACGGGACTGGTCCGCGGGCGATCCGATCTCGAGCACGCCCACGGTGCTGTAGTCGCCGCTCGCGGCGAGCTCGTGGGCGATGAGGCCGCCCTGGGAGTGGCCGACGAACACGACGTCGTTCGCGGCCGTGACACCCGCCTGACGCATCGCCTGGCGCACCGCCCGCTCGGATGCCGCCGACCTGCCCGCCATCGCCACGATGTTGCTCGTCAGGTCCATCGGGTCGTCGCTCCCGGTCGGCGACCACTCCGAGGTGCCGGCGATGTAGACGATGTAGCCGTCCGGCTCACCGGGCCGCCGGTATCGCTCGATGCGCACCCGTGTCCGCTCGTCCGCGTCGAAGGTCGGCAGCCGGCCGGCGAGATCCTCGAGGCTCGGCACCCCGGTGCTGCCGCTCTCGGTGCTCAGCCGGGTCACCGTCACGTCGCTCTCCCGGAACAGCCCGACCGTGCCCAGGCTCGCGATCAGCCCGGCGGTCTGCTGCGGGCCGACGATGCCGAGGTTCTCGTCGCCGGCGATGACGACCCCGGGCGGCAGGCCGGCGAGGCCGGCGAGGAACTCGTCCAGGTTCTCGCTGGCGATCCGCACGGTAGTGGCGAGCACCCGGTTGCTCGTGATCCTCGGCATCGACCTCAGGAACGCGCCGATGCCGGCGCCGGCGTCGCGATCGCCGTCGAGGCGGCCGACGACGGCCCAGCCGGCCGCCGCGAGGGCGCCCGCGGTGAGCAGCCCCGGCATCGCGAGCCGGCCGATGCTGCCGAGCTGCCAGGCGGCGCCGGCCACGGCGAGCGCGGCGGCATCCTCGGCGGCGGCGTAGGCCACGGCCGCGCCGGCCACCGCGAGGCCGAGGGACTCGGCGACGGTCTCGGCCCGCTCGAGCGCGTCGCGCAGCCGGTCGATGCACGACTCGGCGCTGTAGGCGACGGGGGGCGCGCCGGCGGCCGACAGCAGGAAGGTGGGCACCGCGCCGTCGGCGAGGTCGACGGCGCCGCGGGCCAGCCGGCAGTGCAGAGCGACCTCCAGCAGCCGGCCGGAGCGGCGCAGCAGCCGCACGGTGTCCACGACGAGCCCGCCGCTCGGCGACACGACCGTGATGTCGTCGCTCATCGGCGGACCTCCCTCATCGGCGGACCCCCTCCTCGCCCTGCTCGCCTCCGCCGTCGGCCCAGGCGCGCGTCGCGGCGGTCGCCGTGAGACTCTGCCCGGCCGCGACCCGGGCCGCCGCGAGCGCGTCGCGCAGTCGGTCGAGCACGTCGTCGTAGGCGCTGCGGGCCGTCCCGGCCCAGACGCTGTCGGATGCCGCGGGCAGGCTCGCGAGCGCGAGGTCCAGGCCGTGGCAGGCGCCCTCGAGGGCGAGCTGCTGGGCGGCGAGACCCGGCCGCAGCGCCAGGCGCGCGGCCTCGCCCGCGGGGTCGTCGATCGTCACGCCGAGAGGATGCCGCGGGCCGTCTCCTCGCCGTGGTCCCCCGTAGCCGGCGGTGCTCCCGGCCCCGACCGTGCCGACTGTGGAGGAGGTGCGCGACGATAGAGTCATGACCGCGCACGATTCGCCCGGGTTCTCGGTCTGCTTCGTCTGCACGGGCAACATCTGCCGCTCGCCGATGGCCGAGGTGATATTCCGCAGCCTCGCCGAGCGGGCCGGCCTCGCCGGCCGCATCGCGGTCTCGAGCGCCGGCACCGGCGACTGGCACGTCGGCGAGCGGGCCGACCCCCGCACGATCGCGGCGCTCGCCGCGGCCGGCTACGACGGCAGCCGGCATCGGGCCCGCCAGTTCGACCCGGAGCGCCTGCCCGGCCTCGACCTGGTCATCGCCTTCGACCGCAGCCACGAGCGCATCCTGCGGTCCTGGGCGACGAGCGCCGACGACCGGGCCAAGGTTCACCTGCTGCTCGGCTTCGACCCGGAGCGCGCCGCGACCGACGTGCCCGACCCGTACTATTCGGATGCCGCGATGTTCGCCGAGGTGCTCACGATGATCGAGCGCGCCTGCACCGGGCTGTTCGCGCAGATCCAGCCCGCCGTCCGTCCGTCCGACCAGGGAGCCCGATGAGTCCTCTGCCGCCGCAACCCGTCAGCCCCCTCGACGGCCGCTACCGTGCCGCGGTCGAGGCGCTCGGCGAGCACCTCTCGGAGGCGGGTCTCAATCGGGCCCGCGTGCGGGTGGAGGTGGAGTGGCTGATCTACCTGACCGAGCGCGAGCTGTTCGGCGCCCGGCGGCTGGACGCCGAGCAGGCGCACGCCCTGCGGACGCTCGTGACCGGCTTCGGGCAGCCGGAGATCGACCGGCTCGCGGAGCTCGAGGCCGGCACCCGTCACGACGTCAAGGCCGTCGAGTACCTGGTGCGCGAGAAGCTCGCCCGGCTCGGGCTCACCGATGTCGCCGAGCTCACCCACTTCGCCTGCACGAGCGAGGACATCAACAACCTCGCCTACGCGATCACCATCGGCCAGGCGGTGCGGGAGATCTGGCTGCCGGCCGCGCGCGCGATCACGGCCCGGCTGCGCGAGCTGGCCGAGGAGCACCGCGCCACGCCGATGCTCGCGCACACCCACGGCCAGCCGGCCACGCCGACGACCGTGGGCAAGGAGTTCGCGGTGTTCGTGCACCGCCTCGAGCGGGTGCTCGCCCAGGTCGAGACGACCGAGTACCTCGGCAAGTTCAGCGGCGCCACCGGCACGTTCGGCGCCCACCTCGTCGCCGACCCGGACCGGGACTGGCCGGCGATCGGGCGTGAGTTCGTCACCTCGCTCGGCCTGGACTGGAACCCGCTGACCACCCAGATCGAGTCGCACGACTGGCAGGCGGAGCTCTACGCGCGCATCAGCCACGCCGGCCGCATCCTGCACAACCTGTGCACCGATGTCTGGACCTACATCTCGATGGGCTATTTCGTGCAGATCCCGCAGCCGGGCGCGACCGGCTCGTCGACGATGCCGCACAAGGTCAACCCGATCCGCTTCGAGAACGCCGAGGCGAACCTCGAGCTCGCCAGCGCCCTGCTGGACTCGCTCGCCGCGACCCTGGTGACCAGCCGGATGCAGCGCGACCTGACCGACTCCACGACGCAGCGCAACGTCGGGGTGGCCCTCGGCCACTCCCTGCTCGCCCTCGACAACATCCGTCGCGGACTGGGCGAGTTCTCGGTGGACCGGACGGCTCTGGCCGCCGACCTCGACGCGAACTGGGAGGTGCTCGGCGAGGCGATCCAGACCGTCATCCGCGCCGAGGTCGTCGCGGGCCGCAGCTCGATCGCCGACCCGTACGCGCTGCTCAAGGAGCTCACCCGCGGCAAGCGGGTGACGCAGCCCGACCTCGTCGCGTTCATCGAGGGCCTCGACATCGGCGCCGAGGCGAAGGCCCGGCTCGTGGCGCTCACGCCGGCCGGCTACCTCGGCGTGGCCGCCGAGCTGGTCGCCCAGCTGGGCTAGCAGCCGGGCCAGCGGGCGGTACCGCCTCAGTGTCCGCGCGGCCCCGGCGCCGGACCCTCCTCCGGCCGCGCACCCGGGTCCCCGGCGGCGCGGTCCCGCCCCGCGGGATCCCGCCCGGGGCCGTCCTGTTCGGCGAGATCCTGCTCGGCGAGGTCGGCGCGCTCGGCACCGCTGGGGCGCACTGCCAGGGCGAGCATGGCGAGCGTGACGAGGCCGGCGATGAAGGCGACCGCGCCGAACTCCACGGCGAGCAGCGGCTCGCGCGTGCCCATGAACACCACGAGGCCGACGAAGACGCCGAGTCCGAGCGCGAACGCGATGAGCTGAGCGGGACGCGTGGCGTCCCCACGGCTCGCGCTCACACGGGCTCCTGTCGGCGCTGCGGCACGCCGGCCCAGCGCAGGCTGAGGGCCGCGATCGCGAGGTAGACGCCGAGGATCGCGGCGTAGGCCCCGAACACCCCGACGAGCACGACGGCTCCGGTGAGGGTGCGCCCGATGCCGTCCGGCCCGGTGAAGGCGAGCGTGTAGTCCGCCGGGATGAGCAGGGCGACGACCGCGAGCAGCGCGGTGAGCGCTCCCGCAAACACCCACTCGCGGGCGAGCGGGCTGCGGCCCCGGCTGCGGATGCCGCGGTACAGCTCGATGAAGCCGGTGAGCGCCGCCCAGGAGCTGACCACGAAGAGCAGCACCGCCAGCTCGTCACGCGCGGCGAGCAGGGCCACGACTCCGGCCACGGCGCTCACGATGCCCTGGGCGAGACCGGCGGCCGGCACGATCGCGGTCGGGGCGCCGAGGCCCGTGACGACGCCGCTGAGGACGCCGAAGACGCCGAAGGCGATCGCGCCCACCGGGGTGGAGTGATCTGAGCTGAACGTGATCGCGATCCCCACGGCGAGCGCCACGACGGCGCGCCCGAGCAGGACGAGCCAGGCGCGACGACGAACGGGCGCGGCGGGGGAGGACACGATCCGCCAGTCTACCGCCCGCCATCCGGGCGCCCGCCGTGGGCGCCGGCGCCCGGATCGCCACGCCGGATGCTCACGCCCGGACGCTCGCGGGGGCCGCCCCGGCGACCCCCAGCCGTCCCTGGGCGAGCCCGCGACATCCCGGTGCCGGCTCAGCCGCCGGCGTGCTGGCGCACCGCGGCGCCCATCGCCTCGATGGCCTCGGCGAGGATCGGCCGCGGCATCGCGAACACCAGACGCACGAATCGCTCGTAGCCGCGCCCGAGCAGCCGCCCGTCGGTGAGCACCACGTCCGCCCGCTCGCGGAAGAACGCCGCCGGCGAACCGGGCAGCCCGAGCCCGGCGGTGTCGATCCAGCCGATGTAGGTCGCCTCCGGCACCCGATAGGCGGCCCCGGGGAGCCGCTCGGCCAGCAGCGTGGCGACGTCGTGCCGGGCCGCGTCCAGATACCCCAGCACCTGCTCGAGCCACGGCCGGCCCTCGCGGTACGCGACGGTGGCGGCGACGACGCCCAGCGTCGAGGCGCCGTGCTGCACGGCGAAGCCGAAACGTCGATAGGCCTCCTGGTCGCGCTCGTTCGAGGTGATCAGCTGGGCGGCCTTCAGCCCCGGGATGTTCCACGCCTTGGAGGCGCTCGTGCCGGTGACGGTGTGCGCCGCCGTCGCCTCGGTGAGCGAGGCGTACGGCACGTGGGCGCGGCCGTCGTAGCGCAGCGGCGCGTGGATCTCGTCGGCGAACACGCGGCCGCCGTGACGCTCGACGATCTCCGCGAGCGCGAGCAGCTCCGCCCGCTCGACCACCGTCCCGGTGGGGTTGTGCGGGTTGCACAGCACCAGGGTGCGCGCCCCGGCCGCGAACGCGGCGTCGATCCGCTCCAGGTCGTGGTGCCAGCGGCCGTCGGCGTCCACGCCCGGCACCTCGACGACGGGATGGCCGATCGTCGGCAGGTAGCTGAGGAACGGCATGTACGCGGGGGTCGGCACGATCACCGGCGACGCGGGCGGGGCGTACTCCCCGACGGCGACGGCGAGAGCCGCCATCACGTCGGACACCGGATGCACGCGCTCCGGATCCACCTGCCAGCCGTACTCGCGTGCCATCCACTCGGCGGTGGCCTCGCCGAGCCGCGTCGCGAGCGCCGGCGAGAGGTAGCCGAGCGTCTCCTCGGCGATCGCCCGGTGCAGCGCCTCGGCGATCGGCGGCGCCACCCCGAAGTCCATCTCCGCCACCCAGGCACCGATGCGCCCGGGGTGCAGGCTCCACTTGCGGCTCTCCGGCCGGTCGAGCATCGAGCGCGACCGCGCGTCGAAGGGGTGCGCCGTGCCGCCGGGGTGAACGGTTCGCTCGTGGTGCCGGGTCACGGCGCCGAGCCTAATCGCGCCGGCGCGAGTGTGGGGGCCCCACCGGAGCCGGCAGGGCTCGCCGGGATGGGGTGCGCACCCGTAGCGGCAGCGGCCTACCGCGCTCGGCTCTCCAGAGCGAGCACCCCGCCGAGGGCGATCATCATCGCGCCCCCGACCGCGCCCAGGGCCTCCCTGCGCTTCGCGGAGCGCGCGAACCAGTCACGAGCGGCCCCGGCGCCGAGCGCCCACACCGAGTCGGTCAGGAGCGCGAGCAGCCAGAAGATCACACCGAACACGAGCAGCTGCGCCCATGTCGCCCCCGCATCGGGGCTGACGAACTGCGGAAGCGCGGCGGTCAGGATGGCCAAGGTCTTGGGGTTGGTCGCGCCCACGACGAACGCCTGGCCGAGAGCACGAGCGGGGCCGTGACTCGTGCCGGCCTCGCTCGGCACCGCGCCGCGCTTGCGGTGCCGGATCGCCTGAACCCCGAGGTAGACGAGGTAGAGGATCCCACCGACCTTGATCGCCCGGTGGGCGACTTCGGACGCCGTGATCAGAGCGCCGACCCCGAAGGCGACGAGCACGGCCATCAGCAGCAGACCGAGGTCGGCGCCGATCACGCTGAGCAGCCCGACCCTGCGCCCGTGGGCGACCGACCGCCCGATGATGAACAGCACGCTGGGGCCGGGGATCACGGCGAGCACCGCGGCAACGCCGACGAACGCCAGGAGGGTCTGAGCGCTGGGCATGACCCATTGTCACACCGGGGTCGTGCGCGCTCCTGCGCACGAGTGCACGCCCGACGACGCCGGGGGCGTGGGGCCGACAGCGGGCGTCATGCCCCCGGCGGCAGGTCCGCGAAGCGGGAGAAGTGGCCGTGGAAGCCGACGGTGATGGTGCGGGTGGGGCCGTTGCGGTGCTTCGCGACGATGAAGTCGGCCTCGCCCGCGCGCGGGTTGTCGGGCTCATAGGCGCTCTCGCGGTGCAGCAGGATGACGACATCCGCGTCCTGCTCGATCGAGCCCGACTCGCGCAGGTCGGAGAGCGCGGGCTTCTTGTCGGCGCGCTGCTCGGGGCCGCGGTTGAGCTGGGAGATCGCGATCACCGGCACCTCGAGCTCCTTCGCGAGCAGCTTGAGCGCCCGGGAGAACTCGCTCACCTCCTGCTGACGGTTCTCGACCTTCTTGCCGCTCGTCATGAGCTGCAGGTAATCGATGATGACCATCTTGAGGCCGACACGCTGCTTGAGCCGGCGGCACTTCGCCCGGATCTCGACGAGCGTCATGTTGGGACTGTCGTCGATGTACAGCGGGGCGTCGTTGATGCGACCCCGGGTCTGCGCGATCGTCGTCCAGTCCTCGCTGCGCACGGTGCCCTTGCGCATGTGCTGCAGCGGCACGGATGTCTCGGCCGAGAGCAGGCGCATGGCGATCTCGCTGCGGCCCATCTCGAGGCTGAAGATGATCGTCGGCAGGTCGTGGTGGATCGCCGCCGAGCGGGCGATGTCGAGACCGACGGTCGACTTTCCGATGGCGGGGCGGGCGGCGATGATGATCATCTGGCCGGGGTGCATGCCGTTGGTGAGCTCGTCGAGCTCGGCGAAGCCGGTGGGCACGCCGACCATGGCGCCGTCCCGGCCGCGGGCGGCCTCGATCTCGTCGATCGCGCTCGTCACCGCCTCGGTGAGCGGCACGTAGTCCTCGCTGTCCACCCCGCCGGTGACGCCGTAGATCTCGGCCTGGGCGGTGTTGACCAGGTCGACGACCTCGCCCTCGCTCGCGTAGCCCATCTGCACGATGCGCGTGCCCGCCTCGACGAGCCGCCGCAGCACCGCCTTCTCGGCGACGATCGAGGCGTAGTAGCCGGCGTTGGCGGCGGTGGGCACGAGCGCCGTGAGGGTGTGCAGGTACTCGGCGCCGCCGGCGCGGGCGAGGCTGCCCGACTTGGTCAGCTCGTCGGTGACGGCGATCACGTCCGTCGGCTCGCCGTGCGAGTACAGCGTGAGCACGGCCTCGAAGATCACCTCGTGCTTGGGCAGGTAGAAGTCGACCCCGCGCACGGTCTCGACGACGTCGGCGACGGCGTCCTTGCTCAGCAGCATGCCGCCGATCGCGCTCTGCTCGGCAAGCAGGTCGTGCGGCGGCACCCGGTCACCGCGATAGCCCTCCGCGCCCGGGCCGCGATCGGACTGCTCGGGCACGACTCCGAGGTGCGCAATCGACACGGCGAATCCTTCCGGCTGGGCAGGCGAGGGCCTGCTCACGGTCTACCGGCCGCCACCGACACGGTGCGACCCGGGCTCCCGCGGCCCGTCTCGGCGGGCACCGCTCGCGAGAGGCCCCATCACGCTAGGGGCAGCGGCGGCACCGCGCCAGCCACAGCTGTGGACAGCCCTGGGGAGAGCGGGGGCGAAACGCCGGGAAGCGTTCGATTTTGCTGTGGAGAGGCATGTGGGAAACTCCCGGGCGATCCGACACAGATGCGCTCTCACCGGGGATTTTCGTGTCCACACTGTGTGTGGGAAAACTCGCCTGCAGTACACGTTGAAGGTTGCCCGTCGCGGCCTGATGCTGTGCACAGCTTCGGGGACAACTCCGGAAACGGCTCTTGACACGGGGACGAGAAAGGCGGTATCGGACCGTGTCCGATACCGCCTTCGCCGTGCGGCCCGATGCGCTACTTCGCGGCGCTCACCGTGAGGGCGATCGTCGCCACGATGTCGTCGCGCAGCCGGATCGTCGCCTCGTGCGAGCCGGTCGCCTTGATCGGCGCGGTCAGCTCGATCTTGCGCTTGTCGACGGTGCCGAGCCCGGCCGCGGTGACCGCCTGGGCGACGTCCGCCGGCTTCACCGAGCCGAACAGCCGGCCGCCCTGGCCGGCCTTGACGGTGACCGGCACCGCGGCGGCCTCGAGACGGGCCTTGAGGTCGAGGGCCTCCTCGATGGTGGCGTGCTCGCGCGCGGCGCGCGCCGCCTTGATCTGCTCGACCTGCTTCTGGCCGCCGCGGGTCCAGGCGACCGCGAAGCCCTGCGGGATGAGGTAGTTGCGCGCGTAGCCGTTCTTGACGTCGACGACGTCACCGGGGGCGCCGAGGCCGGAGACCTCGTGGGTGAGGATCAGCTTGGACATCGTTACCCCCTACCGACCGGCACCCGAGTACGGCAGCAGCGCCATCTCGCGCGCGT
Organism: Microbacteriaceae bacterium; assembly: GCA_047605685.1. Taxonomy (GTDB): domain Bacteria; phylum Actinomycetota; class Actinomycetes; order Actinomycetales; family Microbacteriaceae; genus JAUASV01. The sequence continues at coordinate 28,640 of JASGFF010000016.1, read as the reverse complement.
TCTTGATCGCGCGGGCGATGAGCCGCTGCTCCTGCACGGAGACGCCGGTGATGCGACGGGCGCGGATCTTGCCGCGCTCCGAGATGAACTTGCGAAGCGTCGCGACGTCCTTGTAGTCGATGACGCCCACGGTGATCGACTTGGGCGGGGCGGCGTTCTTGCCGTCCTTGCCCTTGCGGACCGGCTTGCGGCGGTCGCCGCTGCTCTTTCCAGCCATGGTTTCTTCCTTGTGATTCGTGAGATTCAGAACGGGGTCTCGTCGGTGTAGCCGCCGCCGGGCGTGTTCCACACGTCGCCGGCCGGGGGCGATGCCGCCCACGGCTCCTCCGAGACCTGCGGTGCCGAGGGGCGCGATCCCGATCCGCCGGACGCGCGTGTCACCTGGGCGGTGGCGTAGCGCAGGCTCGGGCCGATCTCGTCGACCTCGAGCTCGATCGCGGTGCGGCGGTTGCCGTCCCGGTCGTCGTAGGAGCGCTGCTTGAGGCGGCCGCTCGCGATGACCCGCGATCCCTTGGTGAGCGAGCCGGCGACGTGCTCGGCGAACTCGCGCCAGCAGGAGGCGCGCAGGAACAGCGCCTCGCCGTCCTTCCACTCGTTGCTCGCACGGTCGAAGGTGCGCGGCGTGGAGGCGATCGTGAAGTTCGCCACGGCCAGGCCGTTCTGCGTGTAGCGCAGCTCCGGGTCGGCGGTGAGGTTGCCGACCACCGTGATGATGGTCTCGCCGGCCATCGTTACTCCGCGGCTGCCTTGGCCGACGTGCGCGCGGCCTTGGCGTCCGCGGCCTTCTGGACGGCGGCCGCGCGGGCCACCGCCTCCTCGGCGCGCAGCACCTTGGTGCGCATGACGGCCTCCGAGAGGCGCAGCTGGCGGTCGAGTTCCACCGTCGCCGCCGAGGTCGCGGTGAAGCCGACGACGGCGTAGATGCCCTCGCTCTTCTTGTTGATCTCGTACGCGAGCCGACGACGGCCCCACACGTCGACACTGTCGATCGTGCCGCCGTCGTTCCGGATGACGTTGAGGAACCTGTCTAGGCTGGGAGCCACGGTCCGCTCGTCGATCTCGGGGTCGAGGATGACCATGAGTTCGTACTGGTGCGTCACTAACCCACCTCCTTCGGACTGAACGGTCGCAGACGGTCTGCGACAGGAGGGTGTTGACGTGTGCCGGCGCGCCGGTGCGCGCGGGCAACCTGTCGATAGTAGTCGCACCCCCCACTGTCATTCAAGGAGCACCCGTGTCCATCCGTCTCGCGATCGTCGGCGTCGGCAACTGTGCGAACGCCCTCCTGCAGGGCATCGCGCACTATCGGGATGCCGCGGACGACGCGATCGTGCCCGGCCTCATGCACGCCGTGCTCGGTGGTTACGCGATCCGCGACATCGAGCTCGTCGCCGCCTTCGACGTCGACGCCGCCAAGGTGGGGCTCGACCTCGCCGAGGCGATCTGGGCCGGCGAGAACGACACGTTCCGCTTCGCCGAGGTGCCCCCGACCGGGGTGCGCGTCTCGCGCGGGCCCACCCTCGACGGGCTCGGCGAGCAGTACCGCGCGGTCGTCGAGGAGTCGGCGGCGACGCCCGTGCAGGTTGCCTCGGTGCTGCGCGAGGCGCGCGCCGACGTCGTGGTGCTCTACCTGCCCGTCGGGGCGGACGCCGCGGCCAAGCACTACGCGCTCGCGGCGCTCGAGGCGGGGGTGGCCGTGGTGAACGCGCTGCCGGTGTTCATCGCGAGCGACCCGGCCTGGGCGTCCCGTTTCGCGGCCGCGGGGGTGCCGATCGTCGGCGACGACGTGAAGAGCCAGCTCGGCGCGACGGTGACGCACCGGGTGCTCGCCCGGCTGTTCGAGGAGCGCGGGCTCGTGCTCGAGCGCACCTACCAGCTCAACGTCGGCGGCAACATGGACTTCCGCAACATGCTCGAGCGCTCGCGACTGGAGTCGAAGAAGATCTCCAAGACCCGGGCGGTGACGAGCAACATCGGCGCCCGGCTGCCCGAGGGCGACGTGCACATCGGGCCGAGCGACCACGTGCCGTGGCTCGGCGACCGCAAGTTCGCCTTCGTGCGGCTCGAGGGCCACGGCTTCGGCGGCGCGCCGACGAGCCTGGAGTACAAGCTCGAGGTGTGGGACTCGCCCAACTCGGCGGGGGTCGTCATCGACGCGATCCGGCTGGCCGCGATCGCCCGCGACCGCGGCCTCGGCGGGCCGGTGGAGGCCGCGAGCGCCTACCTGATGAAGAGCCCGGCAGTGCAGCATCCGGAGCCGGAGGCGCGCCGGCTGCTCGAGGAGTTCATCGGCCGGGCCGACTGAGCCCCCGGGCGGCTACGCCGGCCCGTCGCCGGCACGCCAGGCGCGCAGCCGGCGCTCGGCCTCCTGCGCCCCGAGCGGGCCCTCGTCGAGGCGCAGCTCGAGCAGGAACCGGTAGGCACGGCCCACCTCGGGCCCGGGCGGGATGCCGAGGATCGCCATGATCTGCTCGCCGTCGAGGTCCGGCCGGATGGCGGCGATCCCCTCGGCCTCCTCGAGCGCGGCGATGCGCTCCTCGAGGTCGTCGTAGGCGAAGGCGAGCCGGTCCGCCTTGCGCACGTTGCGGGTGGTCACATCGGCGCGGGTGAGGATGTGCAGCCGCTCGAGCTGCTCGCCGGCGTCCCGCGCGTAGCGTCGCACGGCCGAGTCGGTCCAGGCCGCCTCGGAGTAGCCGAAGAAGCGCAGATGCAGCTCGATCAGGCGCGCGACCTCGGCGATCGTCTGCCTGTCGAAGCGCAGCGCGCCCAGCCGGCGTTTGGCGAGCTTCGCGCCGACGGCGTCGTGGTGGTGGAACGAGACGGTGCCGCCGGGGCCGATCCGCCGGGTGGCCGGCTTGCCGATGTCGTGCAGCAGCGCGGCGAGTCGCAGCGTGACGTCGGGTGCGCTGCCCGGGTGCCGCGAGCGCTCCAGGTCGATCGCCTGCCGCAGAACCGTGAGCGAGTGCTCGTAGACGTCCTTGTGGTGGGCGTGCTCGTCGACCTCGAGCCGTAACGCCGGCACCTCCGGCAGCACCCGTTCGGCGAGCCCGGTGTCGACGAGCAGCCGGATGCCGGGCACCGGCTCGTCGGCCGAGAGCAGCTTGACGAGCTCGTCGCGCACCCGCTCCGCCGAGACGATCGCGATGTCGTCGGCGCGCTCGCGCATGGCCCGCGCGGTCGCCGGGTCCACGGCGAAGCCGAGCTGGGCGGCGAAGCGGGCCGCGCGCATCATCCGCAGCGGGTCGTCGCCGAACGAGATCTCGGGCGCCCCGGGGGTGACGATGCGGCGCGCCACCAGGTGCTCGATGCCGCCCGCGGGGTCGACGAGCTGGCGCTGCGGCAGGCGCAGCGCCATCGCGTTGATGGTGAAGTCCCGGCGGGCCAGGTCACCCTCGAGGCTGTCGCCGAACTCCACGGCGGGCTTGCGGCTGCGGCCGTCGTAGGCGTCGCTGCGGTAGGTGGTGATCTCGACGGTCTGGCCGGCGATGCGCGCGGCGATCGTCCCGAAGTCGCGGCCGACGTCCCACTGGGCCTCCGAGACCGGCGTGACGATGCGCAGGGTCTCCTCCGGGCGTGCCCCGGTCGTGAAGTCCAGATCGGTGACCGGCCGGTCGAGGAACGCGTCCCGCACCGGGCCGCCGACGAGGGCGAGCTCCTGGCCGGCATCCGCGAAGGCCCCCGCGAGCCGCGCGACCGACGGCGAGTCGACGAGGGCGCCGAGCCGCTCGATGCCGGTCGCGACGCTCACCACCTCAGCAGAATAGACTGGCCGCCATGTCGACCGGACGCGGGCCGGGGTCCGCCCGGTGAGCCCGCGGGTCGCGATGACCGCGCCCGCGCTCGTGCTTTCGGTGCTCGCGGCGCTCGCCCCGGTCTCCGCCGTGCCGGCGCTCGCGGATGGCGCGGACGAGGGCGGCGTCTCGGTGCGCGTGGCCGCCGTGCTGCCGCTGACGATCCCCCTCGAGGAGGGCTCGAGCGTGCCGGCCGCGACGCTCGAGGAGCAGACCGCCCCGGGCGGGCAGCTCGAGGCCGAGCTCTCCGCGACGATCGACACCGGCGTGAGCTACGCGATCGACCCGATGCTCATCGCCTCGATCCGCGCCCTCGGCACGAACGCCCCGGCGAGCGCCACCGCGTGGCTCGACCGCCTGGCGGCCGCGAGCAACCCGACGTTTCCGCTGCTGTGGGGCGACTCCGACGTGACCGCTCCGCTGCAGGCCGGCAGCGACTCGGTGCTCACCGTGGACGACCTCTCCTTCCTCGTCGACCCGAGCGGCTTCGCCGCCCCCTCCGACGACGACACCGGCGCCGCCGAGGAGTCGGCGACGCCCGGCCCCGCGGACCTGCTCTCCTGGGACTGGACGCTGCCGCAGGCCGCCTGGCCGCGGGCGGGCACCGTGACCAAGGACGACCTCGAGACGCTCGCCGCGACGGACTACGGGCCGGTGCTGGTCTCGTCATCCGGTCTCGAGCGCCAGGACGACCTCGCCGCGACGGCGACGGCCGGCGGGGCCGCGCTGCTGGTCACCGACGACTCCGGCTCGACGCTGCTCGCCTCGGCGCTCGCCGCCGGCGACGAGGCGAGCTGGCAGCAGGCCGTCGAGACGCTCGAGAGCTCGCTGGCGAGCCGGGCCGCGGCCTCGACGAGCCGCACCGCCGTGCTCGTCCTCGACCGGCAGTCGTCGATCCCCACCGAGCGCCTGGCCGCGACGGTGGCGGCGCTCGCCACCGGCTCGTCCAGCTCCCTCGTCGGCCTCGACGAGCTCGCCGGCGAGACGGCCGCGACGGCGACGGTCGTCGACCAGGCCCAGGGCGCGGACCGCGTCGAGCAGGTGCAGCGGATGCTCGCCGCGGAGAGCGCGGACGACCGTTTCGCGACCGTGGCCGACGACCCGCGGCTGCTCACCGGCGAGCGCCGCGCCCGGTTGCTCGTCGCGCTCTCGGCTGGCGCGCCCGCGAGCGCGCCCGAGGACTTCCTCGAGGAGTCCGAGACGCTGCGGCAGAGCGTGCAGCTGGCCGAATCCAGCGAGATCGCGCTGCTCGCGGACAAGGCGTCCCTCCCGGTGTCGGTCACGAACGACCTCGACGTTCCCGTCACGGTGTACATCACGGTGACGCCGCAGCTGCCGCTCATCCGGGTCGAGGACTCCCTGGTGGCGCTCACCATCGAGCCCGGCTCCCAGGCCCGCGCCTCGGTTCCGGTCGAGTCGCTGCAGAACGGCGTCGTCGAGATCTCGATCTCGCTGCACTCGGCGGCGGATGTCGCGATCGGCTCGAGCACCTCGGTTCGGATGAGCGTGCAGGCCGGCTGGGAGGGCCCGGTGACGATCACGATCGGCGTGCTGCTCGTGCTGGTGTTCGCCGTCGGCCTCATCCGCGGGGTGCGCCGCCGTCGCGCCGCGGCACGCGCCGAGGACGCGGCTGCGCCGACCGGAGAGGATCCCGGGCCCGAGGAGAGGGCCGGGCGGTGAGCCCGGGACTCGGACGGGCGAGCGCCCTGTTCGCCTCGGGCACGATGGTGTCCCGGCTGCTCGGCTTCGTGAGCCAGGTGCTGCTCGCGCAGACGATCGGGACGCAGGGCGTGCCGACCGACATGTTCGGCATCGCCAACCAGCTGCCGAACAACATCTACGCGATCGTCGCCGGCGGGCTGTTCAGCGCCGTGTTCGTGCCGGCGATCGTGCGGGCCGGTCTCGAGAGCGACGGCGGCCAGGCCTTCGTGAACCGGCTGGTCACGCTCGGCATCGTGGTGTTCACGGCCCTCGGCGTCGTGGCGACCCTCGCCGCGCCCGCCCTCGTGCGGCTGTACGCCGACGCGTCCGTCTCCGCCGGCGGCATCGCCCTCGCGACGGCCTTCGCCTACTGGTGCCTGCCGCAGGTGCTGTTCTACGCGCTGTACAGCCTGTTCGGCGAGGTGCTCAACGCCCGCAGCGTGTTCGGCCCGTTCACCTGGGTGCCGGCGCTCAACAACGTCGTCGCGATCGCCGGCCTCGTGCTGTTCCGGACGCTGTTCGACATCGAGGCGGCGCGTGCCTCGGCGGATTCCTGGACCCCGCTCATGGTCGGCGTGCTCGGCGGCAGCGCGACGCTCGGCGTGGCGGTGCAGGCCTTCGGCCTGGTGTTCTTCTGGCGCCGGGCCGGCCTCGGCTACCGCCCGGACTTCCGCTGGCGCGGTGCCGGACTGGGAGCGGCGGGCCGGGCCGCCGCCTGGACGTTCGGCATGGTGCTCGTCGGCCAGCTCGCCGGCGTGGTGCAGACGCGGGTGGCCTCGCTCGCCTCGGGTGAGGGCGCCTCGGTGCGGGTGCTCACCAGCAGCTGGCTGGTGTTCATGCTGCCGCACTCGATCGCGGCCGTCTCGATAGCGACGCCCTATTTCACCCGGATGGCCACGCACGCACGCGACGGCCGGCTCGACCGGCTGCGGGACGACTTCGCCGCATCGCTCACCGCGATCGGCCTCATCATGACCTTCGCCTCCGCGGGGCTCATCGTGCTCGGCTATCCGTTCAGCGCGGTGTTCTCGCAGCACGGCTGGACGGATGTCTCGGCGATGGCCCCGGTGCTCATGGCCTTCCTCGTCGGGCTCGTGCCGTTCAGCGCTCTCTTCGTGATGCGCCGCACCTTCTACGCCCTCGACGACACCCGCACGCCCTTTCTCGCCACCCTCGTGCAGTCCGCGCTCTTCGTCGCCCTCGTGCTGCCCGTCGCGCTGCTGCCGAGCGGCGTCATCGCGTTCGGCATCGCCGCGGTGACCACGCTCGCGGGCTGCGTGCAGACCGCGCTCGCGCTCGCACTGCTGCGTCGCCGGCTCGGCTCGCTGCACGGCGGCACCGTCCTGCGCCGCCACACGCAGTTCGGGGCGGCCTGCCTGCCGGCGGCGGCGCTCGGCGCGCTGCTCGTCGCGCTGCTCGGCGGCTACCGCGACGGCGGCTTCGCCTCGTCCACCCCCCTCGGCGGCATCGTCGCCCTCTGCCTCGCCGGCGCGGCGATGGCCCTGGCCTATGCCGGGATGCTGCGGCTCATGCGCGTGCCCGAGCTGGAGGCTGTGCTCGCCCCGCTCCGGCGACGGCTGCATCGCGGCTGAGGGGGCGGAATAACCGCCGCCTAGGATGGGTTCCACTGCCTAGGCCCGGCGCCCGCCGGTCGTTCCGCTGAGGAGTCCCCCGTGCGTCAGACAATCATCGTCGGCTCCGGCCCCGCCGGCTACACGGCGGCCGTCTACGCGGCCCGTGCCAACCTGGCGCCGCTCGTGATCGCCTCGAGCGTGGAGTTCGGCGGCGAGCTGATGAAGACCACCGAGGTGGAGAACTTCCCCGGTTTCCCCGAGGGCATCATGGGCCCCGAGCTGATGACGCGGATGCAGCAGCAGGCCGAGCGCTTCGGTGCCGAGATCGTCTACGACGACGTGGTCCGGCTCGAGCTCGACGGCCCGGTGAAGCGCGTGCACCTCGGCGGCGGCACCGTCGAGGAGGCGCTCACCGTCGTCTACGCGACCGGCTCGGCCTACCGCCGGCTCGGCCTCGACGACGAGACCCGGCTGTCCGGCTACGGCGTCTCCTGGTGCGCCACCTGCGACGGTGCGTTCTTCCGCGACAAGCAGATCGCCGTCGTCGGCGGCGGCGACTCCGCGATGGAGGAGGCCACGTTCCTCACCCGCTTCGCGGAGCGCGTGCACGTGATCCACCGCAAGGACGCCCTGCGCGCCTCCGCGGCGATGCAGGAGCGCGCCTTCGCCGACCCGAAGATCGAGTTCCACTGGAACAAGCAGGTCAGCGGCATCCGCGGCGGCGACCTCGTCGAGGGAGTGCGCCTGACCGACACCGTCGACGGCTCGACGAGCGAGCTCGACCTCGCCGGGGTGTTCATCGCCATCGGCGCCGACCCGCGCACCCACCTCGTGCACGGCCAGCTGGAGCTCACCGCCGAGGGCACGGTCCGGGTCGACGGCCGGAGCTCGCGCACGAGCATCCCCGGAGTGTTCGCGGCCGGCGACGTCATCGACCCGACGTACCGGCAGGCGGCGACCGCGGCCGGCTCCGGCGTGGTGGCGGCGCTGGATGCCGAGCACTACCTCGCGGCGCTGCCGAAGGAGCTCCTCGGCGGTGCCGTGCAGCCCGCCGGAGGCATCCCGGGCACCCGCACCTCCACCGCGGTCGGCGCCTGAGCCGGCCGTCGCCATCAACCGAGCCATCACCATAGACCGAGCCATCACCATAGACAGGGACGAGAGACCATGAGCAACGCATCCGCGGTCACCGACGCGACATTCGAGGACGAGGTCCTGAAGGGCGAGGGCCCGATCCTCGTCGACTTCTGGGCCGAGTGGTGCGGTCCGTGCCGGGCGGTGTCGCCAATCCTCGACCAGATCGCCGCGGAGCACGCGGACAAGATCACGATCGTCAAGCTCAACGTCGACGACAACCCGCAGACGGCGGTGAAGTACCAGATCACCTCGATCCCGGCGATGAAGGTCTTCCGGGGCGGCGAGGTGGTCAAGACGGTGATCGGCGCCAAGCCCAAGCCCGCGCTCGAGCACGACCTCGCCGAGTTCCTGGCCTGACCGGCGGCCGCCCGTCCGGCGGCCGGACCCTCTAGGGTGGCCTGATGGTGTACTCCGGCACCCGAGCGACAGGACGCGAGAGATGAACCGACAGGACGCGTCGGGGGGCAACAACCTCGACCCGTGGTATGACAGCTACGCCGAGCGCACCGCCGGCCTCGCAGCCTCGGAAGTCCGCGCCCTGTTCGCCGTCGCCTCGCGCCCCGAGGTGGTCTCGCTCGCCGGCGGCATGCCCTACGTCTCCGCCCTGCCCGCCGAGCGCGTGCAGGCGACCCTCGACCGGGTGATGCGCGATCGCGGCGCGATCGCGCTGCAGTACGGCTCGGGCCAGGGCGACCCGGCGCTGCGCGAGCAGATCCTCGACGTCATGGCGCTCGAGGGCATCCGGGCCAGCGCCGACGACGTCGTGGTCACGACCGGCTCGCAGCACGCCCTCGAGCTCGTCACCAAGCTCTTCATCGACCCGGGCGACGTCGTGCTCGCCGAGGGGCCGAGCTATGTGACGGCGATGGTGGTGTTCCACTCCTTCCAGGCCGACATCCAGCACGTCGCGATGGACGAGCACGGCCTGGTGCCGGCGGCGTTGCGCGAGCGCATCGCGAGCCTCAGGGCGGCGGGCCGGCGGATCAAGTTCCTCTACACGATCCCGACGTTCTCCAACCCGGCCGGGGTGACCCTCGGCTGGGCGCGCCGGCTCGAGATCCTGGAGATCTGCCGCTCCGAGGGCATCCTGGTGCTCGAGGACAACCCGTACGGCCTGCTCTACTTCGACGCGCAGCCGCCCCAGGCGATGCGCTCGATCGACGACGAGGGCGTCGTGTACCTCGGCACCTTCTCCAAGACCCTCGCCCCGGGATTCCGTATCGGCTGGGCGCTCGCTCCGCACGCCATTCGCGAGAAGCTGATCCTCGCGAACGAGGCAGCGGTGCTCTCGCCGTCCTCGTTCAGCCAGCTCGTGGTCTGCGACTACCTGGCCTCGACCGACTGGCGCGGCCAGATCGACGATTTCCGCGGCCTGTACCGCGAGCGCCGCGACGCGATGTTGCAGGCGCTCGACGACTACCTGCCCGACCTGAGCTGGACGGTGCCGAACGGCGGTTTCTACGTCTGGCTCTCGCTGCCCGAGGGACTGGACTCCAGGGCGATGCTGCCGCGGGCCGTCACCGAGCTCGTGGCCTACACGCCCGGGACCGCCTTTTACGCCGACGGTCAGGGCGCCGACCGCATCCGGCTGTCGTTCTGCTATCCGACGCCGGACTTCATCCGCGAGGGCATCCGACGGCTCGCCAAGGTCGTCAACGCCGAGCGCGAGCTGCTCGAGACCTTCGCCGGCACCGGCCCGCTCGAGGTCGTCGCACAGCCCGACGACGCGCTGTTCATCCCGCCGACAAACCTGAGCTGATCAGCGCTTTTCATGAGTGAGCGCACGATCGTCGTCCTCGCCGGCGGCCTCTCCCACGAGCGGGACATCTCGCTGCGCTCCGGCCGGCGGGTGGCGGACAGCCTGCAGCAGGCCGGCACGCGCATCATCGTGCGCGATCCGGACGCGAACCTGCTGGAGTACCTCGGCACCGAGCGCCCGGATGTCGTCTGGCCGGTGCTGCACGGCGCGAGCGGCGAGGACGGCACGCTCAAGGCGCTTCTCGACTTCCTCGGCCTGCCCTTCGTCGGCTCGGGCTCCGAGGCCACCCGGCTGGCCTGGGACAAGCCGACCGCCAAGACCCTGGTGGCCCGCGCCGGGGTGCCGACGCCGCACTGGATCTCGCTGACCCGGGACTCGTTCCGCGAGCTCGGTGCCACGGCCGTGCTCGACGTCGTCGAGCGCGAGCTGCCGGTGCCGGTCGTCGTCAAGCCGGCCCGCGGCGGCTCGGCGCAGGGTGTGCGCATCGTCGAGACGCTCGAGGAGCTGCCGCGCGCCATGGTCGGCGCCTACACCTACTGGGAGGCGGCGCTCGTCGAGCAGAAGATCGTCGGCACCGAGATCGCGGTGAGCATCATCGACACCGGCGACGGACCGGTGGCGCTGCCCGCCGTCGAGATCGTGCCCCGCTCCGGCGTCTACAGCTTCGAGGCCCGCTATACGGCGGGGGAGACCCGGTTCTACGCGCCGGCCCGCGTCCCCGAGGAGGTGGGAGCCCGCGCCGCCGAGGTGGCCATCGCGGCGCACACGGCCCTGGGGCTGCGGCACATCTCCCGCGTCGACCTGATGGTCGACGGCGCGGGCACACCCTGGTTCCTCGAGGCCTCGACGATGCCGGGCCTGACCGAGACCTCGCTGTTCCCGCTCGCCCTCGAGGCCGCCGGGCACGACGTCGGCTGGGTCTACTCGGCCCTCGCCGACGCGGCCCTCGCCGACCGGTAGCCGATCGAGGCCGAGCAACCGGGTTTCATATCAATACTTCGTGTATACAGAACTGACGCTGAACTTATAACCCGTGTCACTGCCGTTCCAGCTGTTGATGTGCCAATGGTAGTTGTCCGACCTTGTCATCTCTCCCCAGTTGCTCTTGCCACAGGTGTTCTTCTTGGTGCCCATGCTCTGATCCGGCAGCAGACCGAACTCGTCCCAGAGGCTGACCTTGGCCCAGCTCCAGCCTGCGTTGTAGATCGTGCTGCACCCACTCCAGGTGGTGTAAGTGTCAGCTGAGTCAAGGTGACTGTCGAGCCAAGTGCGGGACTCGAACCCGTCATTGACGTTCTTCATGTAGGACGTCCATGATCCTTCGCCATACGCCGGGGATGCGATTACCGCGGTTGCGAGGAACGCGCCGACAGTAGCCGCTACGAATTTCATGATCCTTGATCTTATTTGCCCTCTCCGTTCTGCTGTGGTGTCGCGTGGGTCGTGAAGATTTTCGTGAGCGTTGCCTAGGATATGAGGCATGAGCCTCTCTAAACAACACCCCGCGTCTGCGTTGGAATTGCGGGTTCGGGGCCTTACGTTCGGCTACCGCCGGCACCGACCAACGCTCTCCGCGGTCTCGGCAACGTTCCGGCCCGGGCGCACCCTGCTGCTCGGCCCCAACGGTGCCGGGAAGTCCACCTTGATGCAGGCCTTAGCGGGTGTTCTGCGCCCGGCAAGGGGAACGATCGTCCTCGGCGACGGCGCTTCGCGCTCGCTCTCCAGCGCCGAGCGACGCTACCAAGCCGCAGTCTGCTGGCTGCCGCAGCAGGTGCGGGTCTACCCTGGCCTGAGCGCCCGGGAGCATGTGGCTTACGCAGGCTGGCTGAAGGGGATGTCGCGCCGCGACGCCTGGTCGCGCTCCGCGACGGCGTTGGCGCGGGTCGATCTGCAGAGTCTCGCCGACAGGCCGGCCGCATCCCTTTCTGGCGGTCAGCAGCAGCGGCTTGGTATTGCCGGCGCCCTCGTAAGCGGTCCGCGCGTGCTGCTGCTCGACGAGCCGGTCGCGGCTCTCGATTTGCTGCAGCGCGAACGGTTCCGGCAGGTGATGCTCGGCATTCCGGACGACACGATCACAATCGTCTCGAGCCACCACACTGACGACATTTTCGACCTCTACCGGGATGTCGCGGTGATGGCCGAGGGCGCTGTGCTGTTCTCGGGACGACTCGACGCCCTTGCCCGCCCCGCGGCCGGCACCGAGCGACGCGACCTGCTCGCTACGGCGTATCGCCGCCTGGTGGGAGATGAACGGTGAGGCTCACCGCGGGGCGGCTTGGGCATCGACCGGCCTTGCAGCTGTTCCCGATCGCCCTGCTCGGAACCGTTGCCTACTGGGCCGCCTACCTCGACCCGGTGAACTACGGCGGGTACTGGATCTCGACAGTGAGCAACTCGGCGATCTTCCTGCTGTTCTCCTGCCCTTATCTCGCCGTGACCTCGGCCGCCGAGGCGTCACGGGAGCGCCGGGGGCGGACCGGGTCTGGCACCCGCCAGCCGATCATGATCCTCGTCGCACGCTGCTGGCCGGGCATGCTCGGGGCAGTCTTGATCCAGCTGTCCGGACTACTGCTGCTTACATCCGCCATTGGACCGGCCCCCGTCGGATCGGTGCCGGCGATGCTCGTCGCCATCGTCTCAATCCTTGCTGTTTTGCTCGTACACGCGGGCCTCGGCTACCTGCTCGGCTTCCTGCTGCCGGTCGCGGCCGCCCTGCCCCTGTCGCTGCTCGTCTCTTATTGCTGGCTCGGCTTCACCTGGTCGGTCAGCTGGTTCCCGCTCCGTTACCTCTCCGGCCTTGAGCTCGTGGACTGCTGCTCTGTGTCGACAGCGCTGGATGCCCGCGGCCCGGTCGCCACCACCGTGTTCTGCGCGGGCGCCGGCCTCGGCCTGGCCGTGTTGATCTCGGCGCTCGCGGCAACGGCGGCCCGCGCCCGTCGTGTCGGCGTTGCGATCGCCGCCGTCGCGGTCACCGTCGGCACGATCGCCGCACTCGGCATCGCCGCACCGCTCGGTGCCGGCCCGACAATGGCACGTGACCCAGACGAGGCCATCTGCACGGGCACTCAACCGACGCTTTGCCTGTTCCCGGAACTCACGGCGAGCGCGACCGTGTCCGAGTCCCTGCTCTACGGTTACCGACGGCTCAAGGACTTCGGCTGGGCGATGCCTGCAACCCTTCGCAGCGGAGGCATTGACGATGACGTGGCCGACACACTGTCCCTAGCGCTACGGCCGGGCATGACCTCAGCGGAAGTCGCGCGCTCCCTGGCGTCCTCGCTGCTGCCCGCAGCAGGCCCGGTGCTCTGCTCTGGCGCCGCGGACTACGAGCTCCGGATGGCTGTGTATGAGGTGGCGTTCGAGGTTCTCGCTCGGGAGGCGGGCACCTCGGGGACGGAAGCGTACTCGGACGCCGGCGCGCTGCTGAGCGAGGTGCAGGCACTGCCTGCGGGCGAGCGGCTCGACTGGCTGCGGCGCTATGTGCCCTCCCTCAGCGATTGCGCTGTGACCCCGCCCAGCGCCTGAGCGGGCAAGCGCGTGATCCTCTGGCTGAAAACCCGGCGACCGCTCTGGCTGCTCAGCGCGGCGGTCGCTTCGGGCGCGCTCGGCTCGCTGTTGCGCGGTGTTGCGCTGCCGATCCCCGCGATCGGCGACGCACTCTCCGGATTGCCCGTGCCCGCCATCGTGGCCCTACTGCTACTCGTCTGCCATTCCGCGCTGGAGCGTCGGGCCGTCGTGCCAAGCCACGCCTCGGCGGCCCGCAGGACGACACCGATCGAGCTCGGCTGGCTGCTGGTGGCCCTTGTGGCGGCAACTGGTTGCGCGATCGGCGTCGCCGCTGCGCTCGGCTCCTGGACGGATGCCGCCGCTGTGGTCCGCGACCTGTGCGGCCTCGCCGGGATGCTGCTGCTCGGCCGAGCCCTCGTTGGTCAGCGGTCGCCGGCACTGCTGCCAGTGCTGTATGTGCTCGCGGTAGGCATGTTCAGCCGCGCCCTTCCCGCAGGGCTGCGGATCGTCGACTGGCCGATCGCGGACGTAAGCACCGCCTCGTGCACGGCGGCCGCGGCGAGCTTCCTGTTGGGGCTTGGGGCGCTGGCGATCCGCGGAATCTGCCGTGTCGCCGACCGCTCCATCTAGAGAAGTGGTCCCTCGCCGCCGGCGCGATCGGAGGACGGGCACACGGGCGCTCGTGGTGCCGTCCGCGGCGACGTCGCGCAACACAGTGCTCGCGTCCGCGGCGACGCACACGGCTGCACGGCGAGCGCTCGAGCATGCCACGACGGCGCGGGCCACCACATAGCGCCGCGCGGTGCAGCCGTGCTCGAGGCTAACGCGCGCCGATGCAGGAGTGGTCGAGGCGCAGACCAGCGACGGCCTCGGTGCACACGTTCAGCGAGAGCCGGCTCGATCCCGGTGCGCTCGACAGCGCCATCACGCGGGAATCCGCCTCGCCGTGACACTTCACCGGCTCAACGGCTTTAGCAACACACCCCCGCCAACGCTTGTACTGCGCCACCTACTGCGTCGGTCGCCTCACGACCTCGGATCCGCGACGACGCGGAACCCGGTGTTGCCCGACGAGGAATCGGCCGTGTTGGCCGTCCGCGCGGCGACCCGATAGCGGTTGCAGTACGACGCGTGGCAGAGGTAGGAGCCGCCGCGAGTGGTCCAGAGGTCTCGGGACGTGGCCGCCCACGGCGACGCGGTCCACTCCCAGACGTTGCCCGCCATGTTGTGGAGACCGTAGCCGTTGGGCGGGAACGACCGGACCGGCGCGGTGCCGACGTAGCCGTCCTCGGCGCTGTTGCTGCGGGGGAAGACGCCCTGCCAGATGTTGCACATGTGCCTGCCGCCGGGGGTGAGGTCGTCGCCCCAGGGGTAGCGGGCGCGATGCAGGCCGCCGCGGGCGGCGTATTCCCACTCCTGCTCGGTGGGCAGGCGAACCCCCGCCCAGGAGCAGTACGCGAGCGCGTCGTCGTGCGAGACGTGCACGACCGGATGGTCGCCCCGATCCCGCAGGGAGCTCCCGGGGCCCTCGGGGTGCGCCCAGTCGGCACCGTCGACCGCGATCCACCACGGGGCGCCGGCCGCCCGGCCGCGCGCCCTCCCGGCCGCCTCGGGGCCGACCAGCAGGTGGAACACGTAGCTCCAGCCGAACTGCTCGGCCTGGGTGCGATAGCCGGTGTGGTCGACGAAGCTCTCGAACTCCGTGTTCGTCACCGCGGCGGGTGCGATGAGGAATCCCGCCACCGTGACGGCCCGGATCGGCCCTTCGGCATCGCCGGGGTTGGCATCGGGGTCTTCGCCGCCCATGTCGAACGAGCCGCCGGGCAGGGCGATCATCTGCGATCGCCATCGCTCGGCGGCGGCCTCGTCACGGGAGAACGCAGCGGATGCGGCGTTGCCGCCCGTGCCGAGCGTCACGGGCCTCGGCCCCGGTGGGGCACAGCAGGCGTGATCGCCGTGGCCGGACACGCCGGGGTCGGTCGTCACGCTCGGCTCCCCACCGCCGGCGCCCCGCCGAACCCGGCATGGAACGATGCGGCGAGCATGGTCCCCGACACCTAGCCGAACCCCGGGTCGCCCAGCTCGGCGAGGATGCGGTTGAGGTCGCCGATCGTCGCGAACTCGATCGTGACGGTGCCCTTGGCCGCGCCGAGCGTCACCTTGACCCGGGTGTTCAACCGGTCGCCGAGACGCTCGGCGATCTCGTCGAGGTGTCCCTGGCGCTTGCCGGCCGCCGGCTTCGCGGCGCGTCGGGGCCGGGTGGAGAGCCGGCTGGCGACCTCCTCGGCGGCCCGCACCGACAGGTCCTCGTTCACGATCTTCTCGGCGAGGCTCTCCATGCTCGCGACGTCCGCGGTCGACAGGATCGCCCGGGCGTGCCCGGCGCTCAGCACGCCGGCGGCGACGCGGGACTGCACCGAGGATGGCAGCCGCAGCAGCCGGAGCGTGTTGGTGATCTGCGGCCGTGACCGGCCGATCCGTTCGGCGAGCTGCTCCTGGGTGATGCCGAAGTCGGCGAGCAGCTGCTGGTAGGCGGATGCCTCCTCGAGCGGGTTCAGCTGGGCGCGGTGCAGGTTCTCCAGCAGCGCATCCCGCAGCATGGCCTCGTCGGCGGTGTCCCGCACCACGGCCGGGATGCTGCTCAGGCCGGCGGCCTTGCTCGCCCGCAGGCGGCGCTCGCCCATGATGAGCTCGTACTGCGGGCCCTCGGCCGTCGCGCCCTTGAGCGGCCGGACCACGATGGGCTGCAGAACGCCGAACTCGCGCACCGAGACGATCAGCTCGTCGAGCTCCTCCTGCCGGAACTCCCGCCGTGGCTGCTGCGCGTTCGGCACGATCTGGGCCGGGTCGATGCTCAGCAGCCGGGCACCGGGCACGGCCACGAGGTCCTCGCCCGCCGTCTCGCCGCCGAAGAACACGTCGGTCGCCTTCTCCTGGCCCTCACCGGTGGGGATCAGGGCGCCGATTCCCCGGCCGAGGCCGGTGCGCTTGCTGGCCGCCATCAGACGGGTGCTCCTCTTCTCGCGATCTCGCCGGCCGCCTCGAGGTACGAGAGCGCACCGGTCGACGAGGGGTCATAGGCGATGACCGTCTGCTGGTAGCTCGGCGCCTCCGAGATGCGCACCGAGCGGGGGATGAGGGTGTCGAGCGTTTCGGCGGGGAAATGCTCCCGCACCTCGTCGGCCACCTGGTTGGAGAGGTTCGTGCGCGAGTCGAACATCGTCAGCAGGATGGTCGAGACCTTGAGCTCGGGGTTGAGGTGCTTCTCGATCAGCTGGATGTTGCCGAGCAGCTGGCTCAGTCCCTCGAGCGCGTAGTACTCGCACTGGATCGGGATGAGCACCTCCTGCGCGGCGACGAAGGCGTTGATGGTGAGCAGGCCGAGCGAGGGCGGGCAGTCGACGAAGACGTAGTGCACGTGCACGTCCTCGCGGGAGAGATAGCCCTCCAGCGCGGTGCGCAGACGCTGCTCCCGGGCGACGAGCGACACGAGTTCGATCTCGGCACCGGCCAGGTGGATCGTGGCCGGCACGCAGCTGAGCCGCTCGTCGTCCCGGCTCGGCTGCACGACCTCGTGGATCTCCGCGTCGCCGACGATCACGTCGTAGATGCTCGTGGTCTCCGCCCGGTGCTCGACGCCGAGCGCGGTGGAGGCGTTGCCCTGCGGATCGAGGTCGATCACGAGCACGTTCGCTCCGCTGCGCGCGAGCGCCGCGGCGAGATTCACCGTCGTGGTGGTCTTGCCGACGCCGCCCTTCTGGTTCGCGACGGTGAAGACGCGGGGTCGCTCCGGCAGCGGGAAGTCCTGGTCGTCGAGCGCGCTGCGACGGCGGGTCAGCTCGGCCACTTCCCGAGCGAGCGGGGTGTCGTCGAGATCCGCGGGCGAGGCGATCGGGGCGGCATCGGATGACACGACGTCTCCTTCGGGATGTTTCACGTGAAACCTCGGTGGGTCGAGGGCCGCTGACGGCGGCGGGCGGGTCACCGAATGGGGCGTACCCGTCGAGGACGATCAGTTCACTGTAGCCCGAAAGACGCGGGTCTCCTCGGGCAGGAGGCCGCCGCCGAGGACGAGGACCTCCACCTCGGACAGCCGCGCCCGGGCGATCTGCCGACGGGCCGCCTCGATCTCCTCGTGGACGCGGGCGCCCTTGAGCAACAACAGCTGGCCGCCGGGCCGCACCAGGCCGGCGGTGAGCGGCAGCAGCGTCCGCAGCGCGCTCACCGCCCGCGCGGTGAGCTGGTCGAGCGGTGCCTCCAGCCGGAGGTCCTCCGCCCGCGACCGGAGGACCTCGACGTTGTCGAGGCCGAGCCGCTCGGTCTCGGCGCGCAGCCAGTCCGCGCGCCGCTGGATCGGCTCGATGAGCACCAGCCGGGCATCCGGGCGGGCGATGGCGAGCGGGATGCCGGGAAGTCCAGCGCCGCTGCCCAGGTCGCCGATCCGGCCGGCCGTGAGCAGTGGGGCGAGCAGCGCGCTGTTGAGCACGTGCCGCGTCCACAGTCGCGGCAGCTCCTGCGGCCCGATCAGGCCGAGCTCCTCGCCGCGGCCGGCCAGGTCGGCCAGGTATCGCCGGGCGAGCCCGACCCGGTCACCGAACAGCGCGGCGGCCGCGGTCGGCTCGCTCTCGATCGGCTCTCTCACGCGTGATGTTTCACGTGAAACGTCAGGCGCGGGTGATGACGGTGTGGCGATCCCGCCCCTCGCCCTCGGACTCGGAGCGGTAGCCGCGCTCGGCGACCGCGTCGTGCACGAGCTTGCGCTCGTAGGACGACATGGGCGGCAGGGCCGCGGCGGTCGCCCCCGCCTCGATTCGCGAGATGGCGGTGTCCACGAGATCGGCCAGCTCGGCGGCCCGGGTGTCCCGCGAGCCGCCGATGTCCAGGATCAGGCGGGAGTGCTGCCCGGTGCGCACCTGCACCGCGATCCGGGTGAGCTCCTGCAGCGCGCCGACGGTCTCGGGCCTCGAGAGCGCAGCGAGCGAGCCGCCGGCCGCGGTCACCGACAGGTGCACCCGTCCGGCTCGGGTGTCGATCTCGATATCGCCGTCGAGGTCGGCGATGTCGAGCAGCTCCTCGATGTAGTCGGCGGCGACGTCGCCCTCGTCGGCCGCCGCCTCGGCCCCGCTGTCGGTCTCGGTCATCGCTTGCTCCCGCTCTGCTTCTTGGCCCGGCTCTTGGACATCGGCTGCTGGCGCTGGTTCGACGCCGGCTTCGCCGGCTCTACCGGCACCGACGCCTCGACCCCGGCGATCCCGCGCCGCTGGTTGCGCCGGGCGATGCGCGCCTCCCGCGCGAGCGCCGCCTCGCTGCCCGGGGTCGGCATGTTCCGGATCACCAGGTACTGCTGGCACATGGTCCAGAGGTTCGAGGTGAGCCAGTAGAACATCGTGCCGATCGGGAACGCGAAGCCGGAGAACGCGAACACGAGCGGCAGCACGTAGAGCAGCATCCGCTGCTGCCGGTACATCGGGCTCGCCTTCATCTCCGGCGACTGGTTCTTCGACATGATCTGCAGCTGGGTGATGAACTGCGTCGCGGTCATGATCACGACCATGAGCACGCCGATGACGATGACGGCCGGCATCCCCTCGGAGATGCCGTCCTGGATGCTGTACTTCAGCGGCGCGGCACCGCCGAAGAGCGAGGCGCTGCCGAACTGGTCGGACAGGCTCTTGGTCAGCAGCCCGACGCCGGCCTGGTCCTTGCGCGCCTCCTGCAGCACGGAGAACAGGCTGAAGAAGATCGGCATCTGGATGAGCAGCGGCAGGCACGAGGACATCGGGTTGGTGCCGGTGCGCCGGTAGAGCTCCATCGTCTCCCGGCTCATCGCCTCCCGCGAGAACTGGTCCTTCTTGCCGCGGTACTTGTCCTGGATCTTCTTCAGCTGGGGCGCGACCTCGAGCATCCGCCGCTGGCTCTTGATCTGGCGCACGAAGATCGGGATGAGCGCCGCGCGGACGATGAGCACGAGGCCCACGATCGAGAGCACCCAGGTGATGCCCGCGGTCTCGGTGAAACCGATGTGCGAGAGCAGCCAGTGGAAGCCGACGAGGATCGCCTCGATGACCCACTTGATGGGCCACAGGATGGTACCGATGATGTCTGGCATGGGGGAGGTTCAGGCCCTTTCTCAAGCCTTGGCGACGACGAACCCGAACGGGGTCAGCCGGTAGCGATCATGGCGGCAGGCGGGGACGTCGTCGACGCCGCCCGCCGCCCAGGGATGACAGCGCCCGATCCGCCGCGTGCCGAGCACGAGACCGAGCACGAGACCGTGTCGCTGGATCGCCTCGAGCGCATAGCGCGAGCACGAGGGGTGGTAGCGGCAGACCTCGCCGTAGAGCGGCGAGATCACGGCGCGGTAGCCACGCAGAACGAGAACGCACAGATTGCGGGGGAGCAGCAGCAGGAACAGCGCGGCCCGGGTCATCGCCGTGCTCCCGTCGCGCGCAGGATGCTCGAGCGCAGCTGCTCCCAAGGGACCTCCGCGATGCCCGGCAGCGCGCGCACGACGACATCCGATCCGGTCGGCCGCTCCTCGAGCGCGCCGCGGCAGATGGCACGCAGCCGACGGCTCACCAGGTTGCGGGTTACCGCCGGGCCGACCGCCTTCGACACGATGAAGCCGAAGCGGGTCGGCGCGGCCGGCGCGGTGGCGCGCAGGTAGACGACCGAGCAGTCCGCGGGGACCCGACGACCGGAGCGCATCGTGGCGCGGAAGTCGGCACCGCGCACGATCCGGTTCACACGAGGGAGCACACGCCTGGTCGCGAGACGGACGGCTCAGGCGGAGAGCTCGCTGCGGCCCTTGCGACGACGGGCCGAGAGGATGGCGCGGCCGGCGCGGGTGCGCATGCGCAGACGGAAGCCGTGCACCTTGGCGCGACGGCGGTTGTTCGGCTGGAAGGTTCGCTTGCTCATGAGTGCTCCATGCCCTGCGCACGGGCAGGGAAAATCCGCGGATGCCCGGAACGGGCGGAAGTCAACCGGTTAAAAATAGGCCGTCCGGCCCCGCCGGTCAAACGCGGGTCGTCCCGGCCGGGGCCCCTGTCGCTCTCCCGGGCCCTCGAGCTGTCCACAGGCCGGCGGGACGCCGATTGCCGCGACCACCGCATCCGTGGATAACGTTGTGAGTAACCCCACGAGAGGACGCCACCGAGTTGGACCACGCCGACGCGACACTGGGCATCTGGCAGGCGGTGCTCGCCCGTCTGACCCAGGACGATCGTGTCACCCCGCAGCTGCATGGATTCGTCAGCCTCATCGAGCCGCGCGGGGTCATGGCCGGCACGCTGTACCTCGAGGTGCCGAACGACCTCACCCGCGGCATGATCGAGCAACGGGTGCGCACCCCGCTGCTCAGCGCGATCGCCGAGCTCGACGACGCCGAGGTGCAGAACTTCGCCGTCATCGTGAACCCGGAGATCCAGCAAGACGTGCTCACCCAGCACGCCGAGGAGCAGCCGTACATCGAGCAGCGACCGGTGCAGCCGAGCGCCGCCCGAGGCTCGGACTCCAGGCTGAGCACCAAGTACAACTTCGACACCTTCGTCATCGGCGCCTCCAACCGCTTCGCCCACGCCGCCGCGGTCGCCGTGGCGGAGGCCCCAGCGAAGGCCTACAACCCGCTGTTCATCTACGGCGAGTCGGGTCTCGGCAAGACGCACCTGCTGCACGCGATCGGCCACTACGCCGAGAGCCTGTACCCCGGCATCCGGGTGCGCTATGTCTCGAGCGAGGAGTTCACGAACGACTTCATCAACTCGATCGCGAACAACCGCGCGGCCGCGTTCAACTCGCGCTACCGCGAGATCGACATCCTGCTCGTCGATGACATCCAGTTCCTCCAGGGCAAGGACTCCACCCAGGAGGCCTTCTTCCACACGTTCAACACGCTGCACGACCACAACAAGCAGGTGGTGATCACGAGCGACGTGCCACCCAAGCACCTCACCGGCTTCGAAGACCGGATGCGCTCGCGCTTCGAGTGGGGTCTCATCACCGACGTGCAGGCGCCCGACCTGGAGACCCGCATCGCCATCCTGCGCAAGAAGGCACAGAACGACCGGCTGCAGATCGACGGCGAGATCCTGGAGTACATGGCCTCCAAGGTCTCCAGCAACATCCGCGAGCTCGAGGGCACGCTCATCCGGGTGACGGCCTTCGCGAGCCTGAACCGCACCCCGGTCGACATGCAGCTCGTGCAGACGGTGCTCAAGGACCTCATCACCATCGACGAGGACAACGCCATCGAGCCGGTGGACATCATCAGCCACACGGCGGACTACTTCCGGCTCACCGTCGACGACCTCTACGGCTCGAGCCGCAGTCAGGCGGTCGCCACCGCGCGGCAGATCGCCATGTACCTGTGCCGCGAGATGACAAGCCTCTCGCTGCCGAAGATCGGGCAGCTGTTCGGCAACCGCGACCACACCACCGTCATGTACGCCAACAAGAAGATCGCCGAGCTCATGAAGGAGCGGCGGTCGATCTACAACCAGGTCACCGAGCTGACCGCCCGGATCAAGCAGAACCACCGGTTCGGCAACTGAGCCGGGGAACCCGCTCATACGCGTCCCTTTGCACACGAGACCCCGGTGAGCAAGGCCTTTTGCACAAGATGTGCACAACTCTGGGGATAAAAGCACCGACACGCCGCCGACGGTGTGCATGACCGCGGGGCGTCCTGTGAACGACCGCGCGCGGGCCGGCCGGACTGTCCCCGCCGCGGGCCGTGACGTCCCCACCCCACCCACATCTCACACCGGTGTAGTTCCCTGTCCCGAGCACGGCGACGGCCGGTTATCCCCATATTCCACAGCCGTTAACACGATTACAGATCTCCTTATCTTCCCGCCCGGCTCCGGCAACCCACAGGGATGCGGCCACACGGCGCTGTGCCAGTATTGACGGGCGCCATCCGCCCGGCCCATCGACCACGCGACAGGGGTACCCGTGAAGTTCCAGGTCAATCGCGACGTGTTCAGCGAGGCTGTGTCGTTCGCGGTGAAGCTGCTCCCGCAGCGGACCACTCTTCCGATCCTCTCCGGGATCCTCATCGAGACCACAGACGCCGGCCTGACGCTCTCCTCCTTCGACTACGAGGTCTCGTCGCAGACCGTCATCCCGGCGCAGGTCGACGAACCGGGCCGGGTGCTCGTCTCCGGCCGGCTGCTCGCCGAGATCGCCAACCGGCTGCCGGGCGCGCCCGTGGTGTTCTCCACCGAGGATGGCCGTGTCGCCGTCAACTGCGGCTCGGCGAGCTTCACCCTGCTGAGCATGCCGGTCGAGGAGTACCCGACCCTGCCGCAGATCGGGGCGACGACCGGCACGCTCACCGCGGAGGATTTCGCCGAGGCCGTCGCACAGGTGGCCGTCGCCGCCTCGCGCGACGACGTCACCCCGGTCATCACCGGCGTGCAGCTCGAGGTTGCCGACGGCGCGATCTCCTTCATCGCCACCGACCGTTACCGGGTGGCGGTGCGTGAGATCGCCTGGAGTGCGGCGGCGGACGCCCCGGATGCGGCCACCGCCCTCATCCCGGCGCGCACCCTCGTCGAGGTCGGCAAGACGTTCGGCCATGCCGGCGACGTCTCGGTGTCGATCACCGCGAACGAGGACCGCGAGCTCATCGCCTTCAGCGCGGGCGACAAGACGGTCACCTCGCTTCTGATCAAAGGCAACTTCCCGCCGGTGCGGCGGTTGTTCCCGGAGTCCGTGGAGAACTACGCGGTGCTCAACACCGCCGAGCTCGTGGAGGCGGTGCGCCGGGTGGCGCTCGTGCTCGAGCGTGAGGCGGCGCTGCGCTTCACCTTCGGCACCGACGGCCTCACCCTCGAGGCCATCGGCTCCGAGCAGGCGCAGGCCTCGGAGAGCATCGACGCCTTCCTCACCGGTGCCGACACCGTGGTCTCGCTCAAGCCGGCGTTCCTGCTCGACGGCCTCGGCGCCGTGCACTCCGAGTTCGTGCGGATCTCCTTCACGACCACGGAGCAGCCGAACAAGCCCGGCCCGGTGCTCATCACCAGTCAGTCGTCGAAGGACCAGCCCGGGACGGACAACTACCGCTACCTGCTGCAGCCGAACCTGTTGCTGCGCTGAATCCGGCCGGTGCTGGAGGTGCGGGCGTGTACGTGACGCATCTGGTGCTCGCCGACTGGCGCAACTACGAGAGCCTCGAGGTCGAGCTGGCCCCGGGCCCCACGGTGCTGCTGGGCAGCAACGGTCAGGGCAAGACCAATCTGGTCGAGGCGCTCGGCTACCTCGCGACTCTCGGCTCCCACCGGGTGTCGAGCGATCAGGCCCTCATCCGCGCCGGCCGCGACTCGGCGGTCGTCCGGGCCCGGCTGCAGAACGGCGACCGCAGTGTGCTCGCCGAGGTGCAGCTCAACCGCACCGGCGCGAACCGGGCCCAGGTGAACCGGGTGGCGGTGAGACCCCGGGAGCTGCCGCGCTATTTCTCGAGTGTGCTGTTCGCGCCCGAGGACCTAGCGCTCGTGCGCGGAGAGCCGGCCGGCCGGAGGAGGATGCTCGACGAGCTGCTGGTGTTGCGCAGCCCGCGGATGGCCGCGGTGCTCGCCGACTACGACCGGGCGCTGCGACAGCGCAACTCGCTGCTGAAGTCGGCGCGATCGCAGGGACTGCGTGAGGCCCAGCTCGGCACGCTCGACGTCTGGGATGAGCGGCTGGTCGCGATCGGCGCGCAGATCATCGAGGCGCGCGGCCGGCTGGTGCAGGAACTCGCGCCCGAGGTGGCGGCCGCGTACGCGCAGGTCGCGGGTGCCGAGCATGTCGTGACGCTCGCCGCTTTCATGAGCATCCGTTCCGTTAACGCGGGCGAACCGGATTGCTCGGACGGCCCCGACGACTCCCCGGCCGTGGTTCGCGCGGCGCTGACCGCCGCCGAGGCCGCCGAGGAGTTCGCGCGCGCGCTGACGCGCGCGCGCCGGGCCGAGCTCGACCGGGGGCTCACCCTCAGCGGCCCGCACCGCGACGACCTGCTGCTCATGCTCAACGACATGCCGGCGCGCAGCCACGCCAGCCACGGGGAGTCCTGGTCGCTCGCGCTCGCGCTCAAGCTCGCCGCCGCCCGGCTGCTGCGGCGCGAGTCCAGCATCGGCGACCCGGTGCTCATCCTCGACGACGTCTTCGCCGAGCTCGATGCGACGCGTCGGGATCATCTCGCCGAGGCCGTCGCCGACTTCCAGCAGGTGCTGATCACCGCCGCGGTCCCCGCCGACGTGCCGGAGCGGCTGCGCGGCACGACGATCCGGATCCGTGCCGGCCGTCTGCTCGACGGAGACTCGGTCGACGGAGACTCGGTCGACGGGGGCCCGGCGGCGGAGTCCCGCGGGGCTGGGCGACGATGAGCGAGGAGGCGCGCGCCGTCTACCTGCGCTTCCGGGAGGTGTTCGGCGGCCGGTCGCGGAGCCGCTCCCGGCGTCGGCGGGAGGACTCGGAGGCCTCCGGACGCTCGGCGCCCTTCGACGCCGGCCGCGACCCACACGGCCTCGGCGAGGTGCTCACCGCGCTCACCGGCGCGCTCGGCTGGACCTCCCCGCTCGCGCAGTCGGAGCTCGTGGCATCCTGGCCGCGGATCGTCGGCGCCGACACCGCCGCCCACTCCGTCCCGGTGGCTGTCGGCGAGGGCCGGCTCGTGGTGCGCTGCGACTCGACGGCGTGGGCGACCCAGCTGCGTCTCATGCGCACCACGATCGTGACGCGCATCGCCGAGGAGTTCCCCGACGCCGGGGTCGAGACCGTGCAATTCGACGGGCCGGACGTCCCCAGCTGGAAACGGGGCCTCAGAGCGGTCCAGGGGCGTGGTCCGCGCGATACCTATGGCTGAGGGTTCGCGAATGGTCGACCGGACCTGAATCGTCCCGCACAGCGGCGTTCTCCGGCGTCACCGCCCTCGCCTGGACTAGACTGGTCGAGCCGCCGATCGGCCCTCCGGAGCGCCGGAACCCGCCGCGGATGGCATCGTCACCCGCGGTCAGGAGCTCCCACCCACCATGCCGTCCGATTCCACGAAGAGCCTGGATCCCGACGGCTCCTACGGTGCCGAGCAGATCCAGGTTCTCGAGGGTCTCGAGGCCGTGCGCAAGCGCCCCGGCATGTATATCGGCTCGACCGGGCCGCGCGGCCTGCACCACCTGGTCTACGAGATCGTCGACAACTCCGTCGATGAGGCCCTCGCCGGCCACTGCAGCCACATCGAGATCACCATCCTGCGCGACGGCGCCGTACGGGTGATCGACGACGGCCGCGGCATCCCCGTCGACGTCCACCCCGTCGAGAAGAGGTCCACCCTCGAAGTGGTGCTCACCGTGCTGCACGCCGGCGGCAAGTTCGGCGGCGGCGGCTACGCGGTATCGGGCGGCCTGCACGGCGTGGGATCCTCGGTCGTTAACGCGCTGTCGTTCCGGCTGGATGCCGAGGTGCGCCGGCAGGGAGCCGTGTGGCGGCAGAGCTTCGAGAACGGCGTGCCGCTCGCGCCGGTCGCGCGGGGCGAGGCGACGGACGCCACCGGCACGATCATCACGTTCTGGCCCAACTCGGACATCTTCGAGACCGTCGAGTTCGACTACGAGACCCTCAAGACGCGCTTCCAGCAGATGGCATTCCTGAACAAGGGACTGCGCATCCAGCTCGAGGACGAGCGCGAGATCGAGGAGCGCACCGGCGACATCCGGCGCGACATCTTCCACTACGAGCGCGGCCTCGTCGACTACGTCGAGCACCTCAACGCCACGAAGAAGGCCGAGGTGATCCACCCCGAGATCATCGACTTCGAGCTGGAGGATCCCGAGCGCAAGATCGCCCTCGAGGTCGCCATGCAGTGGACCGCCGCCTACTCCGAGAGCGTGCACACCTACGCCAACACGATCAACACCCACGAGGGCGGCACCCACGAGGAGGGCTTCCGGGCGGCGCTCACTACCCTGGTGAACCGCTACGCGCGCGAGCAGAAGCTCCTGCGCGACAGGGACGAGAACCTCTCCGGCGACGACGTGCGCGAGGGCCTCACCGCCGTCATCTCGATCAAGCTCGGCGAGCCGCAGTTCGAGGGGCAGACCAAGACCAAGCTCGGCAACACCGAGGCGAAGTCCTTCGTGCAGCGCGTCGTCGGCCAGGAACTCGCCGACTGGTTCGACCGCAACCCGGCACAGGCCAAGGACGTGGTGCGCAAGGCGATCCAGGCATCCCAGGCGCGCATCGCCGCGCGCAAGGCGCGCGAGCAGACCCGACGCAAGGGCCTGCTCGGCGGTGGCGGCGGGATGCCCGGCAAGCTCGCCGACTGCTCGAGCAAGGACCCGTCGCGCAGCGAGATCTTCCTCGTGGAGGGCGACTCGGCCGGCGGCTCGGCCAAAACCGGCCGCAACCCGGAGACCCAGGCGATCCTGCCGCTGCGCGGCAAGATCCTCAACGTCGAGAAGGCCCGGTTGGACCGGGCCCTCGGCAACGCCGAGATCCAGGCGATGATCACCGCCTTCGGCACCGGCATCGGCGAGGACTTCGACGGCGAGCGGGCCCGATACCACAAGATCGTGCTCATGGCCGACGCCGACGTCGACGGCCAGCACATCACCACGCTGCTGCTCACCCTGATCTTCCGCTACATGCGCCCGCTCATCGAGATGGGCTACGTCTACCTGGCCCAGCCGCCGCTGTACCGGCTCAAATGGACGAACGCCGAGCACGAGTACGTGTTCAGCGACCGCGAGCGCGACGCCCTGCTGAAGGACGGGCTCGCCGCCGGGCGCCGGCTGCAGAAGGAGAACGGCGTGCAGCGCTACAAGGGCCTCGGCGAGATGAACCACCAGGAGCTGTGGGAGACCACGATGAACCCCGAGACCCGCACCCTGCGCCAGGTCACCCTCGAGGACGCCGCGGTCGCCGACGGTGTCTTCGCGACCCTCATGGGCGACGACGTCGAGGCGCGCCGCACCTTCATCCAGCAGAACGCGAAGGACGTCAGGTTCTTGGACATCTGATGACCACCCGCCGGTCGAGTAGCCCGCAGGGCGTATCGAGACCACGAGGGCCGGCGGGCGGGGTCTCGATACGCGGCTGAGGCCGCCACTCGACCAAGCGCAACGAGCGAGGACTTCATGGCCGACGACACCAGCACCGAGCCCGTGCCGGGCGACCGCATCGAGCAGGTGGACCTGCAGCTGGAGATGCAGCGCTCCTATCTCGACTACGCGATGAGCGTGATCGTCGGGCGAGCGCTGCCCGACGTGCGCGACGGCCTCAAGCCCGTGCACCGCCGGGTGATCTACACGATGTACGACGGCGGCTATCGTCCCGACCGCGCCTTCAGCAAGTGCACCCGTGTCATCGGCGACGTGATGGGGCAGTTCCACCCGCACGGCGACAGCGCCGTCTACGACACCCTGGTGCGCCTCGTGCAGCCCTGGGCCCTGCGCTACCCGCTCGCGCTCGGTCAGGGCAACTTCGGCTCCCCGGGCAACGACGGCGCTGCTGCCCACCGCTACACCGAGACCAAGATGGCCCCGCTCGCCATGGAGATGGTGCGCGACATCGACGAGGACACCGTCGACTTCCAGGACAACTACGACGGCCGCACCCAGGAGCCGATCGTGCTGCCGAGCCGGTTCCCCAACCTGCTCGTCAACGGCTCGGTCGGCATCGCGGTCGGCATGGCCACCAACATCCCGCCGCACAACCTCCGCGAGGTCGCCGCCGGCGCGCTCTGGGCGCTCGAGCACCCGGATGCCGGCCGCGAGGAACTGCTCGCCGCGCTCATGCAGCGCGTCAAGGGTCCGGACTTCCCCACCGGAGCGCAGATCCTCGGGGTCAAGGGCATCCAGGACGCCTACCGCACCGGCCGCGGCTCGATCACGATGCGCGCCGTGGTCAATGTCGAAGAGATCCAGGGCCGCAGCTGCCTCGTCGTCACCGAGCTGCCCTACCAGGTCAACCCCGACAACCTCGCGATCAAGATCGCCGAGCTCGTCGACAGCGGTCGCATCCAGGGCATCGCGGACATCCGGGACGAGACCTCGGGCCGCACCGGGCAGCGGCTCGTCATCGTGCTCAAGCGCGACGCGGTAGCGAAGGTCGTGCTCAACAACCTGTACAAGCACACCCAGCTGCAGGAGAACTTCGGCGCGAACATGCTCGCGATCGTCGACGGGGTGCCGC
>JASGFF010000015.1:0-42545 GCA_047605685.1 Microbacteriaceae bacterium | reverse complement strand
GGCGCCGGGGCCCCGGCCGGCGACCCCGCCGGCTTCGACCCCGCCGGCTTCGGGCTGGCCGGTTTCGGACCCGGCGCCGGCGGGCCTCCGAGCGTCGAGAGCCCGGCGCCGACGGCAGGACCGCCCCTGCCGCCGCCCTACCCGGTGCCGCCCGCACCGGCCGAGCTCGCGACCGGGTCGGAGGACTGGGACCAGCCGACCCAGACCTACGACATCGCCCGCGCGGCGCCCTGGCAGACGCCCACCGAGGTGTACGGCCAGGGCGGTGCCGATGCCGTCGCGCAGACCCCGGCGGGGGCACCGGACGAGGCACCGCCCGAGGCGTCCGCCGGGTCGCCGACCGAGCTGCTGGCCGGGTCGCCGACCGAGCTGTACGCCGTGCCGTCGCCCGTCGATCCCGCGGTGTGGCCGGGCTGGCAGACACCGCCGGAGGCGAGTCTCGCCGCCGGGACCGCCGAGGCGCTCGTGCCCGGGCCGGCCGGCATCGCTCGGGCCGAGGACGCGGCCCTCGCGGCGGCCGCTCCGGCCGCGGGCCTCGACGACCTGTTCGGCGAGGGCCGGTTCCAGCCCGTCGAGGAGCCCGTCGTCGCCCGGCCCGGGCGCGCCGTGGCATCCGCTGGCATCTCGCGTCAGCAGATCGTGCTGCTGTGCGTCGCCGGCGGCCTGGTGTTCCTGCTGCTGCTCGCGCTCATGTTCGTGCTCGGCGTCCGCGCCGGCACGCGAGAGCAGCCGACGCCGGCGACGACCGCGACCGAGGCCGCGACCGGCACCGCCGCGATCGGCCCGCTCGATCCCGGAACCTACGCCTGGACCGAGCTGCTCGGCGGGGAGTGCGTCGACCCCTTCGTCTCGGCCTGGGAGAGCGAGTACACGGTCGTCGACTGCGACCAGGTGCACACCGGCCAGCTGGTCGCACGGGGCAGCTTCGACGACGACGCGGACCTCGCCGCCGCGGGCTATCCCGGCGCGGACGAGCTCGAGGACGAGGCCGCCTCGCTGTGCACGAGCGCCAAGGTGCTCGACTACGGCGCCGCCGAGGCCTACCAGGACCTGCAGCTCGCGACCTCCTACGCCGCCGACGAGTCCGACTGGGATGCCGGCGACCACGACTACCTGTGCTTCGTCAGCCGTGCCGACGGCGATGACATCGCCGGGAGCCTCGCCGTCGCGACCGACTGAGAGCGACCGGCCGGCGCCCGGAGTCGCCGGCCCGACGTTGCCGGCCCGGAATCAGCGGCCCGGAATCAGCGGCACCGAATCACCGGTCCGGCATCATCTGCGCGGAATCATCTGTTCAGAGCTCGGTCTCGACCGGCTCGGTCCCGACGAGCTCGGCGACCGAGGGCAGCACCTCGTCGGGACGGAAGGGGTAGCGCTCGATCTCGCTCTGGTCGCTGATGCCGGTCAGCACGAGGATCGTGTACAGACCGCCCTCGATGCCGGCGATGATGTCGGTGTCCATCCGGTCGCCGATCATGGCCGTGTTCTCGCTGTGCGCGCCGATGCGGTTCATCGCGCTGCGGAACATCATCGGGTTCGGCTTGCCGACGACGTAGGGCTCCTTGCCGGTGGTCTTGGTGATGAGCGCGGCGATCGCGCCCGTGGCCGGCAGCACCCCCTCGGCGGAGGGGCCGGTGGCATCCGGGTTGGTGACAATGAAGCGCGCCCCGGCGTTGATGAGCCGGATCGCCTTCGTGATCGCCTCGAAGGAGTAGTTGCGGGTCTCGCCGACGACGACGTAGTCGGGATCGGTCTCGGTCATGATGTAGCCGGCCTCGTGCAGCGCCGTGGTGATGCCGGCCTCGCCGATGACGAAGGCGCTGCCACCGGGGATCTGACTGGCCAGGAAGTCGGCGGTGGCGAGGGCGGATGTCCAGATGCGCTCCTCGGGCACGACGAGCCCGGAGGCGCGCAGCCGGGCGGAGAGGTCGCGAGGCGTGAAGATCGAGTTGTTGGTGAGCACGAGGTAGGGGGCGCCGGCGTCCTGCCACTGCTGCAGCAGCTCGGCGGCCCCCGGGATGGCCTGGTTCTCGTGCACCAGCACCCCGTCCATGTCGGTGAGCCAGCACTCGATCTCGCCGCGAGCGTTCATGCGGCCACCCTACCCAGCCTCCCTGCGGCCGGGCCCGGCCGTCGCCGACGGGCCCGGCGCCCGGGCGCGCTCAGCCCAGCCGCGGCAGCACCTCGCGGCCGATCAGGTCGAGGTGCTCGAGGTCGGACATGTCGACGAGCTGCAGGTAGACCCGGTCGGCGCCGAGCTCGATCAGCCGACCGAGCTTGTCCACGGTGGCCTGCACCGAGCCGCCGATGCCGACGGGCCCGAACGACGCCGGGTCGGCACCGATGCGCCCGGCGCGGGCCCGGAACTCGGCCTCGGTCGCGCCGACGACCGTGGGCAGGGCGACGCTGTAGCGCAGCGAGCGGCCCGCGGCATCCGCTCGCTCGCGCACGCGGGCGATGGCAGAGCGGATGGTGTCCTCGTCGGCGAAGCCGATGTTGTACTCGTGGGCGAAGCGCGCCGCGAGCTCGGGCGTACGCCGGGCCCCGCGCCCGCCGATGATGAGCGGCAGCGGCGACTGCAGCGGCTTCGGCAGCGCGGGCGCGTCGACGAGCCGGTAGTGCGCGCCCTCGAAGGAGAACGTCTCGCCCACCGGCGTCGCCCACAGCCCGGTGATGACCTCGAGCTGCTCCTCGAGCCGGTCGAAGCGCTTGGCGGGGAACGGGATGCCATAGGCGAGGTGCTCGGCCTCGAACCAGCCGGTGCCGAGGCCCAGGTCGATGCGCCCGCCCGACATCGCGTCGACCTGGGCCACCTGGATCGCGAGGATCGCCGGGTAGCGGTGCGTCGCGCTCGACACGAGCGTGCCCAGCCGCAGCCGGGAGGTCTCGCGGGCGAGGCCCGCGAGGGTGGTCCAGGCATCCGTCGGGCCCGGCAGCCCGTCGCCGCTGTCCATCGTCATGTAGTGGTCGGAGCGGAACCAGCCGTGGAGGCCGAGCGACTCGGTCGCGCGCGCGTGGGCGAGCTGGGTGTCGTAGTCGGCTCCGACCTGCGGCTCGGTGAAGATGCAGAACTCGGTCATGACCTCAGACTCGCACAGCCCCCCGCGGGCCGGCTGGCCGCGCCGCCCGCGCCGGGCGCTCAGCCGGCGAGCGCCTCGCGGGCGACGTGCAGCGTCACGAGCGCGCTGTGCTCGGCCGCGAGCGGCAGGCTCTGCTCGAAGGAGACGGCCGCCTCGGCGTCGGCCAGGTCGGAGATGCCGCGCACCGACAGGAACGGCACCGAGTGCGCGAAGCAGGTCTGCGCGATCGCCACCGACTCCATGTCGCAGGCGGCGATGTCCGGGAAGTCGGCCCGCGCGCGGCCGGCACGGGCGTCGGTCATGAACGAGTAGCTCGAGGCGGTGAGCCCCTCGACGACGGCGAAGCCCTCGGCGGGCGCGGCGTGCGCCGCCGCGAGCAGCGTCGCGTCGGCCGGGTAGCGCGCCGGCATCCCGGGAACCTGGCCGAGCGCATAGCCGAAGGCGCGTGCGTCCGCGTCGAGGTTGACGCAGTCGCCGCCGAGCACCACGTCGCCCACGCGCACCCGGTGCGCCATCCCGCCGGCC
Organism: Microbacteriaceae bacterium; assembly: GCA_047605685.1. Taxonomy (GTDB): domain Bacteria; phylum Actinomycetota; class Actinomycetes; order Actinomycetales; family Microbacteriaceae; genus JAUASV01. Next base: position 38,940 of record JASGFF010000015.1, on the reverse strand, counting down.
GAGCCGGCGCTGATCACCGCGAGCGGCCGGCCGGCGCGCAGGATGGCCGCCGTCGCCGCGCCCGCCGCGTTCACGAGGCCGACGCCGGTGCGCACCAGCAGCAGGCCGATGCCCGCGACGTCGAGCAGCCGCTGCTCGCTCACCCCCCGCCGCACCGGGGCGGAGGCGCTCTGCGCGCGGGCGAGGAACGGGGCGGCCTCCTCCGCCATGGCGACGAGGACGACGACGCGCGGCTTGGCGAGCGACGCCGGGCCGGTCACGCCGTGACCCGGGCCCACTCGGCGCGGTGGGCGAGGAACTCCCTGGCCGCCGCCTGCGCGGCCTCGAGCGAGTGGTTGGCGCCCCAGCCGCACTGGGTCTCGTTGGCGGCCGGCACCTCGGTGGCCTCGAGGATGTCGGCGAGGGTGCGCTCCACGAGCGCGGCGACCTCCTCGAAGCCGACGTCCCCGGCGAGCAGCAGGTAGAAGCCGGTCTGGCAGCCCATCGGGCTGAAGTCGACGACCCTGTCGCTGTGCTCCCGGCTCTTCTCGGCGAAGAGATGCTCGATGGAGTGCACGGCCGCCATGTCGAGGTGCCGCCGGTTCGGCTGGGTGAAGCGCACGTCGAACTTCGAGAGCGTGTCGCCGTGGGGCAGCCTCTTGTGGTCGGCGAGGCGGATGTAGGGGGCGACGACGGTGCGGTGGTCGAGGTTGAAGGACTCGACTCTCATGCGTTCCACGGCATCCATTCTGCGCCGGCATCCGTGTCGTCATCCGTGCGCGCCGTCATCCGGTCGGCGCCGTCGTCGTCAGCGGCCGAGCAGGGCCAGGCGGCGCCTCTTCTTCGGGGGGTCCTGGGGCGCGGAGCCGTATCCGTAATACCCGTAGCCGTAACCGTAGCCATAGGCGTTCGCGCCCTTCGTCGGCAGCCGGTTGAGGATGACGCCCACGAGCCGGCCGTCGACGGTCTGCAGGTTCGCGACCGCGGCCTCGAGCTGGTGCTTCGAGATCTTGCCCGAGCCGACGACCATGATCGCCCCGCCGGAGACGAGCTTGGCGAGGATCGCCGCGTCCGTCACGGGCAGCAGCGGCGGCGCGTCGATGACGATGGTGTCGTAGGTCTCGTCGAGCTTCTCCAGCAGTGCGATCATCGCCTTCGAGCCGAGCAGCTCGCTGGGGTTCGGCGGCACCTGGCCGGCGGGCAGGATCTCGAGGGTCCCCTCGCCCCAGGGCTGCAGCACGTCCTCGAGCTTCGCCTGGCCGATGAGGTGGTCGGTGAGCCCGACGGCGCCCTCGATGCCCATGTACTCGGCGATCTTCGGGCGGCGGAGGTCGCCGTCGATGAGCAGCACCCTGCTGCCCGCCTGCGCGAGCGTGATCGCCAGGTTGACGGATGTCGTCGACTTGCCCTCGTTGGGCACCGAGCTGGTGAGCACGAACGTGCGCCCCTCGGCCTCGGCCACCTCGATGAACTGCAGGTTCGTGCGCAGCTGGCGGAACGCCTCGGCGCGGGGGCTGTGCGGGCTCATCTGCACCACCAGCGGGCGCTCGCTCGCCTCGGGGTCGAACGTGATGCCACCGAGGATCGTGGCATCCGTGATCTCCTCGACCTCGCGGTTGCCGTGCACCCGGGTGTCGAGCACCCGCCGCAGCACGGCGACGCCGACGCCGAGGGCGAGGCCCACGAGCAGGCCGAGCGCGAGGTTGAGCCGGATGTTGGGACTGGTGGCGCTCGTCGGCTCCTTCGCGCTCTCCACGATGCTCGCCTTCACCGGCGAGCCGCCGGAGCTCGTCGTGGTGAGCTCCTCGACGACGCTCGTGAGCTCGGAGGAGATGGCGTTCGCGAGCTTCGCCGCGCGCGCGGGCGAGGCGTCCTCCACCGAGATCTCGATGATGACGGTGTCGAGCGGCGCGGACGCCGTGACGTCGCTCGCGAGCTGCGAGACCGTCTCGTCGAGGTTGAGATCGTTGATCACCTGCTGCAGCACCAGGTCGGTCGTGGCGATCTCCGCGAACGAGGCCACCTGGTTCTGCACGTAGGTCACGCCCGAGTTGAGGTCGCTCGCGGTGCCTGAGCCGGACTGGATCGCGAAGAACACGCTCGCCGAGGACGTGTAGATCGGCGTCATGAACAGCGAGGCGATACCCGCCGTCAGCATGCCCGCGACGGTGATCGCGACGATGAGGATCCAGCTACGCCGGATGATCTGGATGTAGTCGCGTAGCTCCACGCGGATGCTCTCTCTGTTGGCTGTCGCGGTGCGGTTCCCGGTGCGCCGAGACACCGTCACCCTCCGCCCATGCTCGCATACGGCGCGTTGCGGGCGTGTGTCGGTTGTGACAACTACGGGGGGTGTCGCGGGGCGACTCGCCGAGCCGGCCGGTTCGGGCGATCCGGTCTGTTCGGGCGATCTGGCAGACTCGGGCGATGAGGGCGAGGGGCTGGCGCGTCTCCGGGCTCGTGTGCGGGGTGCTCGTGGTCGGCATCCTGCTGACGACGCTCACGCCGACCCCCGTCGACCGGCCCTACCGGACGCTCGTGGGCGCGCTCGTCGCCGCGGTGCGCCGCCTGCCCGGCCTCGGCTGGTTCGACTACGACTGGCTGGAGAGCATCGCCAACGCGCTGATGTTCGTGCCGCTCGGGGCCGCGCTCACCCTGCTCGTGCACCGCTGGTGGATCGCCGTGCTCTGCTGTGCGGCGCTCTCCGGTGCGGTCGAGCTCGGTCAGGCGGCGTTCCTGCCCGAGCGCACGGCCTCGATCCTCGACGTGGCCGCCAACACCGCCGGCGCCCTCCTCGGCGCTGTCGCGACGGCGCTCGTGCGCCGGCCGGCCGGGGAGCACAGGGGGGCTCCGTAGACTCGGACGATGCGCGTTCAGGCGATCCTCGCTGCGGTGCTCGCGGCCGGAATGCTCGTGCTCGGCGGCTGCGCCCAGGACCGCGGCGAGTTCCCGCTCTCGACCGCGACCTCGGCCGGTGCCAGCGGCCTGCCGGTGCCGCAGCTGAGCGGCAGTGGCAGTGACAGCGGCACGCCGAGCGCGACGGCCACTGCCGACACGGGCACGAGCACGGCCACGCCCGGCGCCTCCGCGACCGGCGACGCGGCGGCCGAGGCCGACATCGACGATCCGGAGAGCATCGCCGTGATCGTCAACAAGACCCGCCCGCTCGATCCCGTCGACTACGCCCCGGACGACCTGCGCGTCGTCGACGTGCCCTACGTCTACAAGCCGATGATGCGCGACGAGGCGGCGACCGCGGTCGAGGCCATGTTCGCCGCCTTCGCCGACGAGACCGGCCTGGCCATGCAGTCGCAGAGCGCCTACCGCAGCTACAGCTCGCAGAAGTCGGTGTACGCGGGCTGGGTGTCGTCGCTCGGCAAGGCGCAGGCCGACATCCAGAGCGCCCGGCCGGGCTACAGCGAGCACCAGACCGGGCTCGCGATCGACATCAGCGCGAAGCCGGCGAAGTGCTCGCTCGCGGCCTGCTTCGCCGACACCCCGCAGGGCGAGTGGCTGGCGAAGAACGCCTGGGAGTACGGCTTCGTGCTGCGCTACCCCGACGGCTACACGGACGTCACCGGCTACACGTTCGAGCCGTGGCACTACCGCTACATCGGGGTCGAGCTCGCCGCGGAGTACCACGACTCGGGTGCGAACACGCTCGAGGAGTTCTTCGGGCTGCCGGACGCCCCCACCTACACCGGGTAAGGCCGACTCGCCGAGCAGCACCGTGCCGGGCCGGCGGGCGAGCGGATGCTCGAACATCAGTTCGAACTGTGCTTGACTGGCGGCATGGCTGCCATCGACGAACTCGTGAGCGCGCTCGCCGCCGTCCGCGGCGCGGTCGCGCGGCTCTCCCGGCTCTCCCCGGCCGAGCTCACTGCCCTCTCCGACGGCGAGCTCGACACGGTGCGACGCTCGATCGACGAGGACCGCCGACGGCTGGGCGCGCTCGCCGCACGGCTCGACGACGAACTCGCGGCGCGTTCGGCATGCACCGAGCAGCCGCTGCGGCTCGCCGGCTGAGCCCGCGACCGCCCGAGCCCGCTACAGCTCGATGCGCACGCGACCGCCGTACACGCCCCCGCCGCAGGGCCGGCCACCGTCCGGCGCCACCGGGGCCGGGGCGGGCAGCATCGTCTCGCGGTCCTGGGCGAGCTGGATCTCGTGCTTGTTCGGGCTGAACACCTCGTCGATCGCGCCGAGGGTGCCGCGGTAGGAGCCCGCGCGGCGGGTCTTGTCGGAGAGGTCGATGACGCCGAGGCGGTCGAGCAGCGCCGAGACGAGCACGATCGTCACCGCGATCCCCGCGATCAGCCAGCCGACCATGCGCTCAGCGTAGTCGGACGGGGCGGGCAGGCACATGATCCAGGGGTGGCCACAAGGTGAACAGACGGGGTGAACCGCGGGGCAGGCGGGGCGAGCCCGCCGGCGCCGCGCCGCGCCGCGCTCAGCGCACCGGGATCACCACGGGCCGCCCGCCGCGCTCCACGAGCTCCACCGCGAGCCCGTAGATGCGCTCGATCCGCTGTGCGGTGAGCACCTCGGCCGGGCCGCCGACGGCGTCGATCCGGCCCGCGGCGATCACGGCGACCCGGTCCGCGTAGGCCGCGGCGAGGGACAGGTCGTGCACCACGACGGCGACGCTGCGGCCGGATGCCGCGAGCGAGCGCGCCACCCGCATGACCTCCTCCTGGTGACCGAGGTCGAGGGCCGCGGTCGGCTCGTCGAGCAGCACCGCCGGGGTCTGCTGGGCGAGCACCCGGGCGAGCGAGACCCGGGCGCGCTCGCCGCCGGAGAGCGAGGTGAAGCGCCGCTCGGTCAGGTGGGCGACATCCGTCTCGGCGACGGCCACCGCGATCGCGGCCTCGTCCCGCTGTCGCGAGGCCTCGCGCATCCAGGGGCTGCGCCCCATCTCGACGATCTCGCGCACGGTGAACGGGAACGCCACCCGGTTGTCCTGGGCGAGCACGCTGCGCAGCCGGGCCAGGGCGGCGTGCGACATCCGGGCGATCGGCTCGCCGTCGATCACCGCCCGTCCCCGGCTCGGCGCGACGTCGCCGCTGAGCACGCCGAGCAGCGTCGACTTGCCGGCCCCGTTCGGGCCGACGATCGCCGTGAGCCCCGGGCCGACGTCGAGGGACGCCTCCGCGAGGATCGGCCGCCCGTCCCGCACGACCGTGACATCCTGCGCGCTGATCGTGACGCTCATGCCCAGCCCCCGGAACGGCGGCGCTGGCGCCAGAGCAGCCCGAAGAAGAACGGGCCGCCGACGAGAGAGGTCAGCATGCCGATCGGCAGGTCGGCACCGACGACGATCGTGCGGGCCGCGAGGTCGGCGAGCACGAGCAGCGCGCCGCCGCCGAGGGCGCTCGCGAGGATCAGCGGGCGGTGCGCGGGCCCGATCGCCATCCGCACCAGGTGCGGCACGACGAGGCCGACGAAGGAGATGATCCCGCAGAACGCGACGGCGGCGGCGGTGAGCAGCGCGACGAGCACCACGGCGAGGATGCGCAGCCGCTCCACGTCGACGCCCAGGTAGCGCGCGTTGCGCTCGCCGAGCGCGAGCAGGTCGAGCCGGCGCGACATCCCGAGCGCCGCGACGAGCCCGACCGCGGTGACCGCCGTGACCCCGGCCACCTCCACCCAGCGCGAGCCGGCGATCGTGCCGAGCTGCCAGAACACCACCTGCTCGCGACTGGCCGAGCTGCCGGCGAACAGCAGGAACGCCAGCCCCGCTCCCGAGAAGGCGTTCACGGCGATGCCGGTGAGCAGCAGCGTCACCACCTCGGTGCGTCCCTGCGCGCGCGAGGAGAGGTACACGACGCCGGTGGCGAGCAGGCCGCCGGTGAAGGCGAGCAGGGCGACCGTCCATTCCCCCGCGGCGGTGAGGCCGAACACGATCGCCGTGGCGGCGCCGAGCGCGGCACCGGATGACACGCCCACCACGCCCGGCTCGGCGAGCGGGTTCGCGAACACCGCCTGCATCACGGTGCCCGCGATCGCGAGGGCCGCCCCGACCAGCAGTGCCATCACGGTGCGCGGGAAGCGCACCGCCCAGAGCGTGGCGTGCTGCACCGCGTCGACGTCGACGTCGGCACCGAGCGCCCTGAGCAGCGAGCGGCCGATGGCCTGCGGACCGATCTCCAACTGGCCGAGGGCGCTGGATGCCAGCAGCGCCGCGACGAGCACGACGGCGAGCACGACGACGAGGATCGGGCGGCGCCGCGATCGCGGCTGCGGCGCGCTCGACTGCGGTGCCCCGGTGTCCGGTGCTCCGGTGTCCGGTGCCCCGGTCACGGCACCCGGTGCAGCCACTCGGGGGTGCCGAACTTCTCGCGCACCAGCTGCTCGGCCCGGGCCAGCTCCTCGGGCCGCACCTCGTCGGGGCTCGAGCCGTACAGTCGGGTGAACGTCTGCTCCATGCGGGCGATGATCGCCTCGCGCGGCATCCCGGTCTGGCTGCGCAGCGGGTCGACCCGTTTGGCCGCGCTCGCGATGCCCTTGTCGCTGAGCTTCTCGCGGCCGATGCGCAGCACCTCCGTCATCCGCTCGCCGTCCATGTCGTAGCTCATGGTGACGTGGTGCAGCACCCCGCCCGAGCCGAGCCGCTTCTGCGCGGCGCCGCCGATCTTGCCGGCCGGGCTCGCGATGTCGTTGAGCGGCAGGTAGCTCGCCTCGATGCCGAGCGAGCGCAGCGCGACGAGCACCCACTCGTCGAGGTAGGCGTAGGAGTCGGCGAAGCTCATGCCGGCGACGAGCTCGCTCGGGGCGTAGAGCGAGTGGGTGATGATCGCGCCGGCGTCCATGAACATCGCGCCGCCGCCGGAGATGCGTCGCACCACCTCGAAGCCGTGCCGGGCGGCGGCGGCGAGGTCCACCTCGTTGCGCACGCTCTGGAAGCTGCCGATGACGACGGCCGGCCTGTCCCACTCCCAGATCCGCAGCGTCGGCGGTCGGCGGCCGGCACCGACCTCCTCGGCGAGCACCTGGTCGAGGGCGAGCTGCAGGTTCGGCGGGTAGGCGCTGCCGTGGATGAGCCGCCAGTCGTGGTCCCGCCAGCTCGTGGCCTGGCCGATCGCCCGGCGGACCGTCGTCGCGACCGCCTCCGGACCGAAGCCGAGCAGCTGTGCGCCCGCGGGCAGGGCGGATGCCACCGCCGCCGCGATCGTCGCGGCATCCGCCCGGGCGGGCAGCCCGACCAGCGCCCTGTCGATGTCCTCGAGCGCCGTGTCGGGCTCCAGGAAGAAGTCGCCCGCGAGGCGTGCGTCGACGATGCGGCCCTCGTCGACCTCGACGTCCACGGTGACGAGCTTGCCGCCGGGGACCTTGAACTCGCCGTGCCGCAGCTCACCACCCATAAGGCAAGCCTAACTTCGCGTTCGGTCCGGTGCCGCCAGTCTCTCGTCCAGCCAGGCGACGAGGTCGGCGAGCACCCGGTCGCGGTTCAGCTCGTTGAACACCTCGTGCCGGGCACCCGGGTAGACGATCGCGGTGACGTCGGTGAGCCCGGCGGACAGGTAGGCCGCGGCCAGGCGCTGGATGCTGCGCTCGCCGCCCAGCGGATCGTCGTCGCCGACGAGCAGCAGCAGCGGCGGGTCGGCGCGCTCGGGCACTCCGGGCAGCCGCCGCGGCGGCCGACCGATCATCCGCAGCGCGTCGGCGAGGCCGAACAGCCGCATGAGCGGGGTGAGCGTGGTCAGCGGGTCGTCGACGAAGGCCTGCGCGACGGCCGGGTCGCGGCTCAGCCACTCGGCGCCGGTCGTGCCGAGCGCGCGGTGGCGGGCGCCCAGGTCACCCGCGTTCATCGAGCCGGGCATGCGGTAGGCGCTGCCGGAGAACACCACGGCGTCCCAGTCGCCGGGATGCGCGTCGAGGATCTTCTGGCCCATGAGCGATCCCCAGGAGTGGCCCACGAAGGCCAGCGGGAGGTCCGGGGCGTCCGCCCGCACCACCGCGGTGAACCGCCGGACCGCGGCGATCGCGGCGCGCACGCCGCCGGGGCCGAGCCGGCCGAGCCGGGAGGTGTCGCCGCCCCACTGCTCGAGGCCGGTGCGGCCGTGGCCACGGTGGTCGTCGGCGTAGACGCTGTAGCCGGCAGCGGTGAGCGCCGCCGCGACGTGATCGTAGCGGCGGGCGTGCTCCCCGACGCCGTGCGCGATCTGCACGAGACCGCGCGGCCGCGCCGCCGGCCAGCGGTAGTAGCTGATCCGGACGCCCTCGGCGTCGGTGAAGCCGTGCACCTCCGGCTCCACCGGCTCTGGTTCGGGGGGCTCTGGCTCGGCTGTTGCGGGCATCGTCGCCCCTTCCTCGGCGGGCCGCGGTTCCGGAGCGGACCGCGGAACCGAGGGTAGCGGTCCCGGGGCGGCGCGCCGGCGATCAATTAGTTAGACTAAATAAATCATGGCCCATATCGACTCCGCCGAGCTGCGTCTCGTCATCGGGCGGCTCAGCCGACGCATCCGCCAGGAACGCGCCGAGGGCGAGGTGAGCGACGGCCAGCGGGCCGTGCTGTTCCGGCTCCACGACGCCGGCCCGCAGACCCTCGGCGCCCTCGCCGAGCACGAGCGGGTCACCCCGCCCTCGATGAACCGCACCGTCGGCGTGCTCGTCGAGCGCGGCTACCTCAGCCGCCGGCCGGCGACCGACGACGCCCGCCGGGTGACGATCGAGCTCACCGAGACCGGCCGCCGCTGGGCGCGCGAGACCCGCCGTCGGCGCGACGAGTGGTTCGCCGTGCGCCTCGCGGCGCTCGAGCCCGCCGAGCGCGAGCTGCTCGAGCGCGCCGCCCCGGTGCTGAGGAAGCTGGCCGACTCGTGAGGACGATGTTCCGCAGCCTCGCCCTGTTCAACTACCGGCTCTGGTTCGCGGGCGCCCTGGTCTCCAACGTCGGCACCTGGATGCAGCGCACGGCCCAGGACTGGATCGTGCTCACCGAGCTCACCGACAACGACGCCGTCGCGGTCGGCATCACCTCGGCGCTGCAGCTCGGCCCGCAGCTGCTGCTCGTCGGGGCATCCGGGATCGTCGCCGACCGCTTCGACCGGCGCAGGGTGCTCCTCGTCACCCAGCTCGCGATGGGCGGCCTCGCGCTCGGCCTCGGCGCGCTCGTCGTCACCGGCGTCGCCGAGCTGTGGATGGTCTACCTGTTCGCGCTCGGCCTCGGCATCGCGGGCGCCTTCGACGCCCCGGCCCGCCAGGCGTTCGTGAGCGAGCTCGTGCCCGAGCGCAACCTGCAGAACGCCGTCTCGCTCAACTCGGCGTCCTTCAACGGTGCCCGCCTCATCGGCCCCGCCGTCGCGGGCCTGCTCACCGCGGCCGTCGGCGCCGGCTGGGTGTTCCTGCTCAACGGGATCACGTTCGCGGCGATGATCGGCACGCTGCTCGGCCTGCGCCCGCGCGAGCTGCGCGCCGCGGCCCGGGCGCCCCGCGGGCGCGGTCAGCTGCGCGCCGGCATCCGCTACGTGCGCTCCCGGCCGGACATCATGGTGATCCTGCTGGTGATCTTCCTCATCGGCACCTTCGGGATGAACTTCCCGATCTTCGCCGCGACCATGGCGAGCGAGGTGTACCACCACGGCGCCGGCGAGTTCGGCCTGCTCTCCTCGATGATCGCGATCGGCTCGCTCTCGGGGGCGCTGCTGGCGGCGCGGCGGGAGCGGCCGCGCTGGCGCATCCTGTTCGGCGCCGCCGGGCTCTTCGGCCTGTCCTGCGCCCTCGCCGCGCTCATGCCGAACTACCTGACGTTCGGGCTCGCCCTCATCGTCGTCGGCTTCAGCTCGATCACGTTCATGACCACGGCGAACGCCACGGTGCAGGTGACGACGGCGCCGATCATGCGCGGTCGCGTGATGGCGCTCTACATGGCGATCTTCATGGGCGGCACCCCCATCGGGGCGCCGATCATCGGCTGGGTCTCGAACGCCTTCGGCCCGCGCACCGCTCTTGTCGTCGGCGGATCGTCCGGACTGCTCGTGCTCGGCGTCGGCGTCGTGTGGCTCGTGGCCTCGCACGGCCTGCGGCTGCGGCGCACGAGCCGGGGACGGCTGCCGTTCCGGCTGGTGACGGATGTCTCCACCGCGACGACCGAGCTCGAGCTCGCCGAGATCGTGGCCAGGCGCGCGAGTTGAACCGCCGGGCGAGCTGAGTCGCCGCGCGAGCGGCCGGGATCAGGACTCGCGGGTGATCTCGACGCTCACGAACAGGCTCGAGCCGTAGGGGCCTGCGTAGACGCCCCGCAGCGGCGGCACGTCGTTGTAGTCGCGACCGCGGCCGACGAGCACGTGCCGATCGCCGATCGCGATGTTGTTCGTGGGGTCGAAGCCGCGCCACTGCCCGCAGAACCACTCCACCCAGGCGTGCGACTCGCCGGCGACCGTCTCGCCGATCGCGGCCTCCGGCTTCGGATGCAGGTAGCCGGAGACGTAGCGCGCCGGGATGCCGGCGTGCCGCAGCGCCCCGATGACGAGGTGGGCGATGTCCTGGCAGACGCCCTTGCGGTGCTCCCAGGCCTCGGCGGCGGTCGTGGTCACGGCCGTGACGCCCTGCAGGTACTCCACCGCGTCGCCGATCGCCGTGGCGATCGTGAGCGCCGCGGCGCAGGGGCTCTCCGCCTGTGCCCTGGCCTGCTCGGCGATCCGCCGCACCTCGGGCGGCGGTGCCGTGCGCGCCGTCTGCCTGGTCTGCTCGACGTACTCGGTGGCCGTCTCGATGCGAGCCGCGAGCTCGTCCCAGCCGAGGGAGTCCTCCTCGGAGTGCGCGCGGTCCCGCACCTCGACGAGGCTCGTCGAGGTGAGCGCGAGCTCCTTGTGCGGGGTGAGGATCTCGAAGCTCGACACCCGGCTGCCCCAGTAGTCCACGTAGGAGTGCTGCGAGCTGATCGGCAGGATCTCGAGGTTCGAGTAGAGCACGAGCTGCCCGTCGCCGCTCACGGGCAGCATCCGCGCCTCGTTGTAGCTCGCGGTGACGTCTCCGTCGTAGTGGAAGCCGGTGTGGTGTCTGATGCGCAGGCGGTTCACGATCTCTCCCCCACCCAGCTCGGCGCCGCGTTCGTCGGGAAGTACCGCTGCCGGATGGCGTCGGATGCCGCGCTCGTCGCCGCCTGCACACCGTCCATGTGCCGGGGCAGGTCCTCGAGGATCTCCTGGATGGGTCGGTACTCGAGCTCGCTGCGGATCTGCCCGAGCAGACGTTGCCCCCGGTCGGAGATCCCGACCCGCTCGCTGCGCGGCTCGATGTCGCGCAGGCACTGCTCGGCGCGGGTGACGCTGAACAGCACGCTGCGCGGGAACAGCCGGTCCAGCAGCAGGAACTCGGCCGCGTTGCGGGTGCTCGGCAGGCCGCGGTAGGTGCGCAGGTAGGCCTCGTAGGCGCCGCAGGAGCGCAACAGCGTCGTCCAGCTCGGGCCGGACGCCTCGGTGAGGCTGCGCGTGGCGAGCAGCCGGGCCGTCATGTCGGCCCGTTCGATGGAGCGGCCGAGGGTGAAGAACTGCCAGGCCTCGTCACGGCTGGTGGACGACTCGATGATGCCGACGGCGAGGGCGCTGCGCTCGCGCACCCAGCCGAAGAACTCGTGCACCTTCTCGCTCGAGACGCGCCGCGGCATCCGCGCCCGGGTGGTGTTCAGGCACTCCCACAGCTCGGTGCTCACGATCTCGCGCGCGCGCCGGGCGTTCTCGCGCGCGGCGCCGAGGGAGTAGGCGATGGATGCCGGCTCGGTGCGGTCGACCGCGATGAGGGCGAGCACGTCCTGCCGGGTGAGCCCGCGGTCGTCGGGCCCCTCGGTGCCCATGACGCTCAGCAGCGCTCGGCAGGCGAGGTCCTCCTCGACCCAGGGGTCCTCGAGCAGCAACTGCAGGTGCACGTCGAGGATGCGGGCCGTGCCGTCGGCCCGCTCGATGTAGCGGCCGATCCAGAACAGGCTCTCGGCGATGCGGCTCAGCACGTCTCGGTCCCCTCGTCGGTCCCCTTGTCAGGGGCGAGCGGTCGCGATTTGCAGCTCGCGGGTGACGAGACGTCCCAATTGGGACGGATCAAGCCGGCCGGCGCACGATCGGGGGGCGGCGATAGCCGGGTTTGCTGTTGCTGTTCCTGCTGGTGGGAGCGGGGTTCGTCGGCGGGGCCCAGGTCGAGCTTGTGGTCGCGCAGCATCTCGTCGGTGATGAGCGGGATCGAGGTGGTCGGCGCCGCCTGGTCGGCGACGAGGTCGTTGATGCCGAACTGTGCCGTGCCGAGAGCGCTCGTGCGCAGTGGGTCCACGCCCACCACCCAGGTGTCCTTCGAGCCGCCGCCCTGCGAGGAGTTGACCACGAGCTGGCCCTCCGGCAGGGCGACGCGGGTCAGCCCGCCCGGCAGCACCCAGACGTCCGAGCCGTCGTTGACGGCGAACGGCCGCAGGTCGGCGTGCCGCGGCCGCATCCCGTCGTCGACGAGCGTGGGGATCGTCGACAGCTGCACCACCGGCTGCGCAATCCAGCCGCGCGGGTCCTGCAGCAGCCGGGCGCGCAGAGCGTCGAGCTCCGCCGCCGAGGCCGCCGGCCCGACGACGAGCCCCTTGCCGCCGGAGCCGTCGACGGGCTTGACCACGAGCTCGTCGAGCCGGTCGAGCACCTCCTCGAGCGCGCCCGGGTCCTCCAGGCGCCAGGTGTCGACGTTGGGGATCACCGGGTCTTCGGCCAGGTAGTAGCGGATGAGCTCGGGCATGTAGGTGTAGACGAGCTTGTCGTCGGCGACGCCGTTGCCCACGGCGTTCGCGATCGTGACGTTGCCGAGCCGGGCCGCGAGCATGAGGCCGGGGCTGCCGAGCATCGAGTCGGCGCGGAACTGCAGCGGGTCGAGGAACTCGTCGTCGACGCGGCGGTAGATGACGTCGACGCGCGTGGGACCGGAGGTCGTGCGCATCCACACCCGGCCGCCGGAGCAGAACAGGTCGCGGCCCTCGACGAGCTCGACGCCCATGAGCCGCGCGAGCAGGGTGTGCTCGTAGTAGGCGGAGTTGTAGACGCCCGGGGTGAGCACGACGACGGTGGGGTCGTCGACGCCCTCGGGTGCCGCGGCGCGCAGCGCCTGCAGCAGCCGGTTGGGGTAGTCGCCGACCGGTCGCACGCGCATCGAGACGAACAGCTCGGGCAGTGTCTGCGCCATCACCCGGCGGTTGGAGATCACATAGCTGACGCCGGAGGGCACCCGCACGTTGTCCTCGAGCACGCGCCATCCGCCGTGCTCGTCGCGGATGAGGTCGATGCCGGCCACTTGGATGCGCACGCCGTTGGCGGAGACGATGCCGGCCGCCTCGCGGTGGAAGTTGCTCGAGCTCGTGATGAGCGAGGCGGGGATGACGCCGTCGCGCACGGCGAGCTGCTTGCCGTAGATGTCGTCGAGGAAGCGCTCGAGGGCGAGCACGCGCTGGCGGATGCCGCGCTCGACGTCCAGCCACTCCTCCTGCCCGATCACCCGGGGCACCGCGTCGAGCGGGAACGGGCGCTCCTCGCCGGCGAAGTCGAAGGTGACGCCCTGGGCCAGATAGCTGGAGGCGAGGGCCTCGGTGCGGCCGCGCAGCTCCTCCTGGGTCATGCTGCCGAGGGCGGCGAAGATCTCCCGGTACGAGGAGCGGGCGTCGCCCGGGGCCGCGAACATCTCGTCGAAGGCGGGCAGCTTCGCCGTGGTGGCCACAGCTCCGTAGCCGTCGAACAGGTCGCCCATGGGCCGAGCGTAGGGCCGAGGTGTTGCGGTGATGTTTCGCCGCTCCGGGGCGTTCAGCCGGATGCCGCGGAGCTCTGCCGCACCACGAGCTCCGGCTGGAACACCACCTGTCGCACGGCGGCCCCGGGGTCGTCGGCGAGCTCGAGCAGCATCTGCACGACCGTGCGGCCGATGAGCGCCGCGGGCTGCCGCACCGAGGTGAGCGGCACGACCGTGGCCCGCGCGAAGGCGATGTCGTCGTAGCCGACGAGCGCCACATCGTCGGGGACGCGCACGTCGCCGAGCATGACGAGCGCTTGCAGCAGGCCGACGGCGAGCAGGTCGTTCGCGCAGAACACGCCGTCGGGGCGCGCCGCGGCGGCCCGACGGACGATCCGCTCGCCGGCCGCCCGGCCGGCGAGCTCGGTGAGGGTGTCGACGTCGATCACCTCGAGGCTCGCGCCGGGCGTGTCGGCGACGGCGGCCCGGGCGCCCTCGAGGCGGTCGGCGACCTGGCGGATGTCCTGGGCGCCGCCGACGAAGGCGATCCGCCGCCGGCCCTGCTCGAGCAGGTGCTCGACGGCGAGCCGCCCGCCGGCGACGTCGTCGACGGAGGCGGAGCAGAGCCCGGCGTCCGAGCCGTCGCGGTCGACGAGCACGGCGGGGATGCCGTGCGCCCGCAGCCGCCCGAGCCGCTCGGAGACGTCGCCGAGCGGGGAGATGAGCACGCCGGCGACCCGCTGCTGGTCGAACAGGTCGAGGTAGCCGGTCTCGCGGTGCGGCTCCTGGTCGCTGTTGCCCAGCAGCACCGCGTAGCCGGCCGCGTCGGCCGCCTCCTCGGCGCCCCGGGCGACGTCGGTGAAGAACGGGTTGCCGACGTCGAGCACGACGAGCCCGATCGTGCGGCTGCGTCCGGCACGCAGCTGGCGGGCGGCGTCGTTGCGGATGAAGCCGAGCGTCTCGATGGATGCCAGCACCCGGCTGACGGTGTCCGGCGAGACCTTCTCGGGGCGGTTGAGCACGTTCGAGACGGTGCCGACCGAGACGCCCGCGTGCCGTGCCACCTCGCGCACACTCACCGACGCCATCCCGGCACCTCTCACTCCGAACGATTCGGCTGCGGCCGGCCCGTCCGGGGGTGGCCCGGCCGCGAGGGTGGACGGTTCAATCTAGCGTGGGCGCCGCGGATGCCCCTGCGCCGCCCGCCCGCGGGCCGGGCGGGCCGGCTGCGGCCCGGGAGCGCCCGAGGACTTGACGCCCCGCCGAGGGGGCCCTACTGTAAACGCGGGCGCTTTTTGAAACGATTCATATCCGCGTTGCTCCCAGCCGGGCGCACCGCAGCACCCGACCGTGCACGCAGCGCCGCGCTCCGGTCCACCCCAGGAACAGGAACCTCGATGACCACGTTCGCCGACATCATCCCGTTGCTCGCGCAGCAGCGCATCGAGCTGCCCTCCTGGGCGTTCGGCAACTCCGGCACCCGCTTCCGCGTCTTCCCGAGCCCCGGCAGCCCGCGCTCCATCGAGGAGAAGATCGCGGATGCCGCCCAGGTGCACGGCCATACGGCACTCGCGCCGTCCGTGGCCCTGCACATCCCCTGGGACCGGGTCGACGACTACGCGGCGCTGCGGCGCTACGCCGAGGACCACGGTGTCGCCCTCGGCACCGTGAACTCCAACACGTTCCAGGACGAGGCATACAAGTTCGGCTCGCTCGCCTCGACCGACGAGGCGGTGCGGCGCAAGGCGATCGACCACCACCTCGAGTGCATCGAGGTCATGGACGCCACCGGCAGCCGCGACCTCAAGATCTGGCTCGCCGACGGCACCAACTACCCCGGCCAGGGCGACCTGCGCGCCCGCCAGGACAAGCTCGCCGAGTCGCTCGCCACCGTCTACGAGCGCATCGGCGAGCACCAGCGCCTGGTGCTGGAGTACAAGTTCTTCGAGCCGGCGTTCTACCACACCGACGTGCCCGATTGGGGGACGAGCTACGCCCAGGTGAGTACCCTCGGGCCGCGAGCCGTCGTCTGCCTCGACACCGGCCACCACGCGCCCGGCACGAACATCGAGTTCATCGTCATGCAGCTGCTGCGCCTGGGTCGGCTCGGCTCCTTCGACTTCAACTCGCGCTTCTACGCCGACGACGACCTCATCGTCGGCGCGGCCGACCCGTTCCAGCTGTTCCGCATCCTGTTCGAGGTGATCCGCGGCGGAGGCTACGGCGACGCCGGCGACACCGCCTTCATGCTCGACCAGTGTCACAACATCGAGGACAAGATCCCCGGGCAGATCCGCAGCGTGCTCAACGTGCAGGAGATGACGGCGCGCGCGCTGCTCGTCGACCGGGATGCGCTCGCCGCGGCCCAGGCGGCGAACGACGTGCTCGCGGCCAACGCCGTGTTCATGGACGCCTTCCACACGGATGTCCGTCCCGCCCTCGCCGAGTGGCGCGAGAGCCGCGGGCTGCCGGCCGACCCGATGGCCGCCTATCTCGCCTCCGGCTACGCCCAGCGGATCGCCGAGGAGCGCGTGGGCGGCACCCAGCTCTCCTGGGGTGCCTGACCGCCCCGCCCCCCGCCCCGCGCGTCCGCCCCCGCGCGTCCGCCCCGCCAATTGGCGCAGTTGACGGCGAACGGATGCCGCTACAGCACCGTCCGGTTGCTGCTACCCCCGCCCAATGTGGCAGCTTCTACCGCCAAAGGAACTCACCATGACGAACCCCGCCGCCGAGCTCATCGCGCGCAGCAACAGGCTCGGCTCCGAGCCGCACATCACCAACTACGCGGGCGGCAACACCTCCGCGAAGGGCACCGGGACCGACCCGGTCACCGGCGAGAGCGTCGAGCTGCTCTGGGTCAAGGGCTCCGGGGGCGACCTCGGCACCCTCACCGAGAAGGGCCTCGCGGTGCTGCGGCTCGACCGGCTGCGCGCCCTGAGGAAGGTCTACCCCGGCGTCGAGCGCGAGGACGAGATGGTCGCCGCCTTCGACCACACCCTGTTCGGCACCGGCGGCGCGGCGCCCTCGATCGACACCGCCATGCACGGCCTCGTGGACGCCCCGCACGTCGACCACCTGCATCCCGACGCGGGTATCGCAATCGCGACCGCCGCCGACGGGGAGGCGCTCACCGCTACCATCTTCGGCGAGAGGGTGGTCTGGGTGCCGTGGCGCCGCCCCGGCTTCCAGCTCGGCCTCGACATCGCCGCGATCAAGGAGGCCAACCCGGCCGCGATCGGCTGCATCCTCGGCGGCCACGGCATCACCGCCTGGGGCGAGACAAGCGAGGCGAGCGAGGCGAACAGCCGCTGGATCATCGACACCGCCCAGGCCTACATCGACGAGCACGGCCGGCCCGAGCCCTTCGGCGCCGTCGTCGCGGGCTTCGAGCCGCTGCCGGAGCCGGAGCGCCGGGCGAAGGCCGCGGCGCTCGCCGCCACCATCCGCGGCATCGCAAGCCACGACCGGCCCGTCGTCGGCCACTTCAGCGACGACGAGCGCGTGCTCGACTACCTCTCCCGCGAGAAGCTGTCGGCGCTCGCCGAGCTGGGCACGAGCTGCCCCGACCACTTCCTGCGCACCAAGGTCAAGCCGCTCGTGCTCGACCTGCCGGCGGCGGCGTCCGTCGAGGACTCGATCGCGCGGCTGCGCGAGCTGCACGAGGCCTACCGCGCCGACTACCAGGCCTACTACGACCGTCACGCGACCGAGGACTCCGCGGCCATCCGCGGCGCCGACCCGGCGATCGTGCTCGTCCCCGGCGTCGGCATGTTCAGCTACGGCGCGACCAAGCAGACCGCGCGCGTCGCCGGCGAGTTCTACCTCAACGCCATCAACGTGATGCGTGGCGCCGAGGCGATCTCGAGCTACCGGCCGATCCCGGAGAGCGAGAAGTTCCGCATCGAGTACTGGGCGCTCGAGGAGGCCAAGCTGCAGCGGATGCCCCGCCCGAAGAGCCACGCGACGCGCATCGCGCTCGTCACGGGTGCCGCATCCGGCATCGGCAAGGCGATCGCGACGAGGCTTGCGGCCGAGGGGGCGTGCGTGGTGGTCGCCGACCTCGACCTCGAGAAGGCGACGGCCGCGGCATCCGAGCTCGGCAGCACGGATGTCGCGGTCGGCGTCGCCGTCGACGTCACCGACGCCGCGCAGATCGACGCCGCCGTGCAGCAGGCGCTGCTCGCCTTCGGCGGCATCGACATCGTCGTCAACAACGCGGGCGTGAGCCTGTCGAAGCCGCTGCTGGAGACCACCGAGAGGGACTGGGACCTCCAGCACGACATCATGGCCAAGGGCTCGTTCCTGGTGAGCAGGGCGACGGCGAGGGTGCTCATCGAGCAGGGCCTCGGCGGCGACATCGTCTACATCGCCTCGAAGAACGCGGTGTTCGCCGGGCCGAACAACATCGCCTACTCCGCCACCAAGGCCGACCAGGCGCACCAGGTGCGGCTGCTGGCGGTCGAGCTCGGCGCGCACGGCGTCCGCGTGAACGGCATCAACCCCGACGGCGTCGTGCGCGGCTCCGGCATCTTCGCCTCCGGCTGGGGCGCCAACCGCGCCAAGACCTACGGCATCGAGGAGCAGGACCTCGGCCGGTTCTACGCGCAGCGCACCATCCTGAAGCGCGAGGTGCTGCCCGAGAACGTCGCGAACGCGGTCGCCGCGATCACCGGCCCGGAGTTCAGCCACACCACCGGCCTGCTCATCCCCGTGGACGCGGGCGTCGCCGCCGCGTTCCTGCGTTGAGCGGGTGGGGCGAGTGATGCCACGAGCCTCGGCGAGGACCGTCGCGGCCGTCGACCTGGGCGCCACGAGCGGCCGGGTCATCCTGGGCCGCCTCGGCCGCGGGGCGCGCGGCGCGACCACCGTCGAGCTCAAGCACGTCGCCCGGTTCCCGAACACGCCGGTGCGCACGCTCGACGGGCTGCACTGGAACATCCTCGAGCTGTACCGCAGCGTCGTCGCCGGCCTCGGTGCGGCGGTGCGCCGCGAGAGCGGGATCGTGAGCCTCGGCATCGACTCCTGGGCGGTGGACTACGCGCTCATGCGCGACGGGCGGATGCTCGGCACCCCCTACCACTACCGCGACGAGCGCTGTGAGCGTGCGGTGGGCGTCGTGCACGAGCGCATCGCCCCCGCCGAGCTCTACGCCCGCACCGGCCTGCAGCACCTGGCCTTCAACACCGTCTACCAGCTGACCGCGGACGCCGTGGCCGGCACCCTCGGGCTCGCCGACGGCATCCTGCTCATCCCCGACCTGTTCGGCTACTGGCTCACCGGCGTCGCCGCCGCCGAGCGCACCAACGCCTCGACGACGGCGCTGCTCGACCCTCTCGGCCGCGACTGGGACCACGAGCTCGTTCGGCGCCTCGGCCTGCCCGCCGGCGTGTTCCCCCGGCTCGTCGACGCCGGCGAGACGCTCGGGCCGCTCACCGCGGGCGCCGCGGCCGAGATCGGCCGGGGCCTCGACGTCGTCGCGGTCGGCTCGCACGACACCGCGAGCGCCGTCGTGGCGGTGCCGGCCCGGAACGAGAACTTCGCCTACATCTCCTGCGGCACCTGGGGCCTCGTCGGCGTGGAGGTGGCCGCGCCGATCCGCACCGAGGCCGGCCGGCTCGCGAACTTCACCAACGAGGGCGGGGTGGACGGCCGCATCCGCTACCTGCACAACGTCATGGGGCTGTGGCTGCTGAGCGAGTGCGTGCGCGACTGGGAGCGCGACGGTGGCACGATCCACCTGCCGACGCTGCTCGCCGAGGCTGCCGCGGTCACGGCGCCGATGCCCGTGTTCGACGCGGACGACCCGGCGTTCACCGCCCCCGGCGGCATGCCCGCGCGCATCGTCCGCTGGCTGACCGAGCACGGGCTGCCGGTGCCCGAGGGCCGGGCCGCCGTCACCCGCTCGATCCTCGAGTCGATCGCGGCGGCCTTCGCACACGCCGTCGAGACCGCGAGCGAGCTCTCCGGGGTGCGCGTCGATGTCGTGCACCTCGTCGGCGGTGGCGCCCTGAACGAGCTGCTCTGCCAGCTCACCGCCGACCGCTCGGGACGCCCGGTGCTCGCCGGCCCGGTGGAGGCGACGGCGATGGGCAATGTGCTCGTGCAGGCCCGCGCCGCCGGCATCGTCTCGGGCGAGCTGGAGGCGCTGCGCGCGATCGTCGCGGCGAGCGCCGTCCCGCGCCGCTTCGAGCCGCGCGCCGGCCACAGGGGGGCCGCCTGATGCGCGTCTGCTTCACCCTGCAAATCGACCCGGCGCGGCTCGACGAGTACCGGGCGCGCCACGACCCGGTCTGGCCCGAGATGCTCGCCGAGATCGCGGCCTCCGGCCGACGGAACTACTCGCTGTTCCTCAGGCCCGACGGGCTGCTCATCGGCTACTACGAGGTGGAGGATGCCGCGGCATCCGAGGCCTATCTCGCCGCCTCCGAGGTGGCGGGCCGCTGGGAGGCCTCGATGGCAGGGTTCTTCCAAGGACTCGACGGCCGGCCCGATCAGGCCGCCGAACCCGTTCCCGAGGTGTTCAACCTCGCCGAGCAATTGGAGCGCAGCCGCCCATGACAGACCCGAGTCCGCAGCCGCGCCAGCCGCGGCAGCTGCCCAAGCCCGCCGAGATCTTCGAGCTGATGAGGTTCAAGAGGCCGGAGCTCGATGGCACGAGGCGGCGGCTGCAGGCCGCGCTCACGATCGACGACCTGCGCACGATCGCGAAGCGGCGCACCCCGAGGGCCGCCTTCGACTACACCGACGGCTCGGCGGAGCAGGAGATCTCGATCCGCCGCGCCCGGCAGGCGTTCGAGGACATCGAGCTCCACCCCTCGGTGCTGAGGCCGGCGGAGCACGTCGACACCGCCGTCGAGGTGTTCGGCGGTCGCTCCGCGCTGCCCTTCGGCATAGCGCCGACCGGCTTCACCCGGCTCATGCAGACGCAGGGCGAGCTCGCCGGCGCGGCCGCGGCCGGGGCGGCCGGCATCCCGTTCACGCTCTCGACGCTCGGCACGACGTCGATCGAGGATGTCAGGGCCGCGAACCCGCACGGCCGCAACTGGTTCCAGCTCTACGTCATGCGCGAGCGGGAGATCTCCTATGACCTCACGCGCCGTGCCGCGCAGGCCGGCTTCGACACCCTGTTCTTCACCGTCGACACCCCGGTGGCCGGCGCGCGGCTGCGCGACAAGCGCAACGGCTTCTCGATCCCGCCGCAGCTCTCGCTCGGCACGATCGTCAACGCCATCCCCCGGCCGTGGTGGTGGTGGGACTTCCTGACTACCCCCAAGCTCGAGTTCGCCTCGCTGCAGTCCACGGGCGGCACCGTCGGCGAGCTGCTCGACGCCGCGATGGACCCCACCATCTCCTTCGACGACCTCGAGGTGATCCGCGGGCTGTTCCCCGGCCGACTCGTGGTCAAGGGCGTGCAGAGCGTGGATGACGCCAAGCGGCTCGTCGACGCTGGCGTCGACGGCATCGTGCTCTCCAACCACGGCGGCCGCCAGCTCGACCGGGCGCCGGTGCCGTTCCACCTGCTGCCGGATGTGGTGCGCGAGGTGGGCGCCGACACCGAGGTCGCGATCGACACCGGCATCATGTCGGGTGCCGACATCGTGGCCTCGATCGCCCTCGGTGCCCGCTTCACGCTCGTCGGCCGCGCGTATCTCTACGGCCTGATGGCCGGCGGGCGTGCGGGCGTCGACCGGACGATCGCGATCCTTCAGGAGCAGATCGTGCGCACGATGCAGCTGCTCGGCGTCTCGACGCTCGCCGAGCTCGGGCCGCGGCACGTCACTCAGCTCGAGCGCCTGGTGCCGCGCGTGCGCTCCTCGCCCGCCCGGTAGCGCCGCGACGATCCAGAGTCCGATCGTGCCGAGTCCGATCACGCCGAGCCGGGTCGTCTCGAGCCGGCTCGTTCCCGCTGACGCGCCCGAGCCGTCACCGGCGAGCCGCCCGGGCGCGCGTTGGCGCGTCACGGCGGTCGCGGGGCAGCAGGAACCCGACCGTGACGAGCCAGGCGAGCCCGCCGAAGCGGACGATCGGCAGCACGACGTCGAGACCGCCCCACAGCATGCACAGGAACGAGACCTCGCCGAGGAGGCCGATCGCGAGCCCGGCCCGGGCCAGCCAGCGGGGCAGGAGGCGCAGGATCGTCGCCGGGACCGCGATCCCGGCGATCAGCAGCCCGACACCGGTGGCGAAGCCGACACCGCCGAGGAGGAACACCACCTCGGTGACGAGATCGGAGACCGAGGCCGGAATCCCCGCAACCCGGGTGGACGCCAAGCCGAGCAGCCCCGCGATCGCGAGCATGACCGACGCCGTGACGCCGCCGACGAGGCCGATGCCCGGACCGGGCACCCGGACGCCGAGCTTCAGCTGCCGGGCGTGCACGGTGGCCGCGCAGACGCCCAGCGGCACCGAGGATGCGAACGTGAAGAACCCGATCCAGTGCCTTGCGTCGAACCCGTAGGCCACGGCGGCGGCGATGGTGAAGCCGAGAGCGACGGCGGCCACCGCGCCCGGCGGCGGTCCGTCGGGGCGGCGGCGCGGGGAGTCGGAGTCAGAGGCGGTCACGGGGGCGGGATCGGTCATGCGTTAAATGCTTCACTGGATTAATCATTTTGTCAATGCTGTAACCTGGGGGCATGCCCGTCCCGCAGCGTCCCGCCCGCATCGGCTTCCTGCTCTCCCAGCTCGGTGCGCACGCCTCCGAGGTCTTCGCCGGAGAGCTCAAGCCGCTCGGCATCACCCCCTCCGAGGCCGGGGTCCTCCGCATCCTCGATCGCACCGCGGGGATCACCCAGCGCGAGCTCGCCGACAGGCTCGGCGCGCTCCAGAGCCGCGTCGTGGCGCTCATCGACGCGCTGGAAGGCAAGGGCCTCGTCCTCCGCACCCGCAGCACCACCGACCGGCGCAGACAGCAACTCGACCTCACCCCGGCCGGTCGCGAGCTGCTCACCGCGCTGCGTGCCGCCTCGGAAGCCCAGGAGGCGGCGATCGCCGGCGTGTTGAGCGAGCAGGAGAAGGCAGTGCTTTACGAGCTGCTCGTCGCGCTCAGCGCGCGCCAGGGGCTCGATGCCGATGTGCATCCGGGGTATCGGGGGACGTCTGGGCAAGCGCGGTAGTCGGAGCCTGGGCAGGCCGCGAAGCGGCCGGCTCCTCCACTCCGCCGGCTCCTCCACTCGGCCGGCTCTTTCACTCGGCGGGGGTCCCTCCACAACGGCCGGGCGGGTCGGAGTCGCTCCGGGCCTCGCCGGGGTGGTTCGGGGGCGGGCCGGCTCTGGCAGTGTGGGCGCGCTTGGGTGATGATCGGAGGGTGCACGTGACCGAGCCGCAGGTGTGGACCGTCATCGGGATCGTCGGCACGCTGTTGTTCAGCATGGTCGGCGTGGTCTCGGGTGCCTTCGTGCGGGTGCTACGGGCCGAGATCGGCGGGCTGCGGGCCGAGATCGGTGGCCTGCGTGGCGAGATGAACGCCCAGATCGGTGGCTTGCGCGGTGAGATGAACGCCGAGATCGGTGGGCTGCGCGGTGAGTTGAACGCCCAGATCGGTGGTTTGCGCGCCGAGATGAACGCGCGTTTCGAGGCCGTGGATGTGCGCTTCGCGTCTCTCGAGCGGCGCTTCGACGCGCTGGACCGGGACGTCGCGGTGATCGCGCGCACGGTGTTCCCCGATCACGATTAGGGCAGGCACATCGTCCTGTTCCAGAGCCGATCACGCTCACGGTGTGGCAGGAGGCTCTCCCAGGGGTGCTCTGACGCTGCCGGAGAGGCGAGCACCGGCCGTCGCACTCCCGGCCCGATGCGCGAGATGCGGTGCGAGCCCCAGCGGACCCCCCGTATCGGGGGTGTGCCGTCGGAGGCTCCATGCACGATACTTCTCGGTATGCCGTTTCGTATCCTGACCGTCTGCACCGGCAACATCTGCCGGTCGGCCCAGGCGGAGCAGCTGTTGCGCGCCGGTTTCGCCGCGGCGCACACCGCGGACGCGGGCTGGGAGCTGCCGCTGATATCGAGTGCCGGCACGATGGCGCTCGTCGGCGAGCCGATGCCGGAGCAGGCGGCGGCGCTGAGCCGGGAGCACGGTGGCGAGCCGGACGGGCACCGGGGACGCCAGCTCACCGCCGAGCTGATCGGGGAGGCCGATCTGGTGCTGGCGCTCGCTCGGGAGCATCGCGCGGCGGTCGCGCGGCTGCTGCCGCGCGCGAGCCGTTACGTGTTCACGCTGCGCGAGTTCGCCCGCATCCTGGCCGCGGCGCCGGCCGTGCCGGTGGGCTCGCCGCTCACCGTGACGGCAACAGCGACGGTGACGGCTGACCAGCCGATCGCTCTCGTCCCGAGCCCGCCCGCCACCGCAGACTTCCCCGGCTGGCTCGCCTATGCGGCGCGCAACCGCGGGTATCACGCGGGCGCCGCCGACGAGGACGACGTCATCGACCCCTACGGCTGCGCCGACGAGGTGTATCGGGTCTCGATCGGTCAGCTCACCCCGGCGGTCGCCACCGTGGTGGCCGCACTGACGCGGTGGTGAGCGTGCCGACAGCGTGAGGCGACGTGACGACTCGTTACGCGCGCGCTCCCAATTGGTGACAGCCGCGTCTCGCATTCGTAACATCCGCCGGGCAGAATGAAGGAGTCCCGCTTTTGGCTGGTGGGTCGGGGAAACAAGCACTCGCCGTCACGGAGTGCGAAGGGAAATCTTCACATGGCCAAGTTCGGAGTTCTTGTTGCTGTTCTCGCGGCGGTCGCAGTCGCGGCTGTCGCGATTCTTCTCGGTGTGCTGCCCGTGACCGACTCGGGAGGTGACGAGGCGGCATCCATCAGCACCCGGTTCGGTGTCCTCTGGTTCGGCACCGGCGCGCTCGCCCAGCTCGTAGCGCTCGCGCTCGTCGTCCGCATCAAACTCCGAGCTCGGCGCGCCGCCGGCGCCCGGTCGTCGGACGTTCTGCTGCCCGTCGAGGCGTGACGGTGCCGACGCGCCTCGAGCGCGCGACCGCCAGCACCGGGACGGCGGGCGGGGTCGGTGCGGCGAGCACCGGTGTGACGGGCTCCGGTATAGCGGGCGATTGGGCGACTCGCTACGCCTCCTGCCTGCTCGTCACCGACACGCTCGTCGTGGTCTGGGCGGTGTTCGGCTCCCAGGTCGCCTGGTTCGGCCTCGCCGAGACGAACGTCACCATCTTGGGGCGGTACGGCGGTGTCATGCTGAGCTACACCGTGGTTTCGGTCGCCCTGTCGTTGCTCTGGATCCTCTTCATCTCCGGCGCCGGCACCCGCGACAGCCGTGTCGTCGGCGTGGGCGCGGCGGAGTACGCGCGCATCCTGCGCTCCTCGCTCATGCTCTTCGGCCTCATCGCGATCGCCTCGTACCTCGCGAAGGCGCAGCTCGCCCGCGGCTACTTCGTCACGGCACTGCCGCTCGGCATCGGCGCGCTGCTGCTGACCCGGTGGATGTGGCGGCAGTACCTCGTCTACCGGCGGGCGAGCGGCGGCTACTCCTCGCGGGTGGTGATCGTCGGCGGCACGGTGGCGGCGGATGTCGTGGCGCGCGATCTCATCGGCGCGCCGAGCGCGGGCTACACGGTCGTCGGGGCGTTCACCCCCGCGGGCGACGAGTGCGTGCTGCCGGGCACCGGTGTGCGGGTGCTCGGCGCGATCGACGATGTCGAGCGGTTGATCGACGACTCCGGCGCGGACACCGTCGTGGTCGCGAGCGGCGAGGGTCTGCCGCCGGGGCGGGTGCGCCAGCTCAGCTGGGCCCTCGAGCCGGGCCGGAAGCACCTCGTGCTCTCGCCGAACCTCATCGACATCGCCGGGCCCCGCATCCACATGCGCCCGGTCGCCGGGCTCTCGCTCATCCACGTGGAGACGCCGCGCTACGAGGGCAGCCGGCAGGCCGTCAAGCGCGTCTTCGACCTGGCGGCCTCGGCGGCGCTGCTGCTCGTGCTGAGCGTGCCGCTGCTGCTCATCGCCGCCGCCGTGCGCCTCTCCACACCGGGACCGGTGCTGTTCCGTCAGCCGCGCGTCGGCCGCGGCGGTGCCAGCTTCGACATGCTGAAGTTCCGCTCGATGGTGCCGGATGCCGAGGCGCTGCTCGCCGAGCTGCGCGCCCGGCAGACGGATGTCGGCAACGACGTCATGTTCAAGATGGCGGACGACCCGCGCATCACCCCGATCGGCCGGGTGCTGCGCCGGTACAGCCTGGACGAGCTGCCGCAGCTGATCAACGTGCTGCGCGGCGAGATGTCCCTCGTCGGGCCACGGCCGCCGCTGCCCCGCGAGGTGGCAGAGTACGACACCCACGTCAACCGCCGCTTCCTGGTGAAGCCCGGCATCACCGGCCTCTGGCAGGTCTCCGGGCGCTCGAACCTCGACTGGGACGCCACCGTGCGGCTCGACCTGTACTACGTGGAGAACTGGTCGCTGACCGGGGACCTCGTGATCCTGTGGCGGACGTTGCGGGCGGTTCTTGCGAGTGATGGTGCTTACTGACCTCGGTGCTGACATTCGCGGGGCTCAACTTCGCCGAACATGCCTTCACCGATTGTCTTCACCGATCCCGGGCCATATCCGGGCCATATACATCCGTGTCGGGGATGCCAGTTTCAGGCTTTTCGGCCTCATCGCGATCCTGGCCTTCCTCCTCCCAGTCGACATCGCACGCGGATATCTCCTGATCAGCCTTCCCGTCGGCGTGCTCGTTCTCTTCCTCGAACGCTGGCTTTGGCGTCAATGGCTCAATGCGCAGAGGTCGATAGGCCGATACGCCGCCCGCGTCCTTCTCGTCGGCTCGGAGATCTCCGTCGCACAGATCGCGCGAGAACTCCAGCGGAACAGCAGAGCCGGCTATCACGTCGTCGGCGCGTGCACCCCTTCGGGCACGATCGCGTCGACGATCCGGGGCACGGACATCCCCGTGATGGGCAGTGTGGACGCCATCGAGCGCGCCATGATCGCCACGGACGCCGACACCGTCGCCGTGACGAGCACCGACGAGCTGCCTCCCTCGAAGGTCAAGCAGATCTCCTGGAACCTGCAGGCCGTACGCCAGCACCTCGTGCTCGCACCGAGCATCGTGAACATTGCCGGCCCGCGGATCCACACACGACCCGTTGCGGGTCTTCCTCTGATCCACGTCGAGACGCCTCGTTTCAGCAGGGGACAGCTCCTGCTCAAGCGCGCCATGGACATCTCGGCCAGCATCATCGGCGTGGTCCTGCTGAGCCCGATCTTCGCGTTGCTCGCCATGAGCATCCGGCTCTCTTCGGACGGGCCGATCTTCTTCCGTCAGATCCGAATCGGACACCGGGGACGTGAGTTCACCATGCTCAAGTTCCGTTCGATGGTGACCAACGCGGAAGAGCTTCTTGAGAGTCTTCAGCGTGAGCGTCATGAGCAGGGCATCGATTCGGGCAATGAAGTGCTGTTCAAGATGAAGAACGACCCGCGTGTGACGCCGATCGGCCGGATCATGCGCAAGTACAGCCTCGACGAGCTCCCCCAGCTGTTCAACGTGATCGGCGGCTCGATGTCGCTGGTCGGCCCCCGCCCGCCATTGCCGGCAGAGGTCGCGTTGTACGCAGACCACGTCCACCGTCGCTTTCTCGCGAAGCCCGGCATCACCGGCCTGTGGCAAGTGAGCGGGAGGTCCGACCTGTCCTGGGAGGAATCTGTTCGCCTCGACCTGTCATACGTCGAGAACTGGACTGTCGCCGGAGATCTCGCGATTCTCGCCAAGACCGCACGCGCAGTGCTCGCCCCGGGGAGTACAGCCGCTTGACCGCACCTCTCCTTGTCCATGAATGGATCGAGTCGGCCGGGGGCGCCGAGAAAGTTCTCGACCGTTTTGCCGGGCTCTACCCCGAGTCGGAGATACTCTGCTTGTGGAACGATGCTCCAGGTCGATACGAATCCAGCCGAGTAGTACAAACCTGGCTCGCTGGCACGCCTTTGCGTCGTTCAAAGATCAGCGCGCTGCCCTTCATGCCGATGACGTGGTCGCACCGTAGCGAGAACGCTGACTGGATGCTTATCAGCTCTCACCTTTTCGCCCATCATGCGACCCTTCGCGATCAGTCCATTCCCAAACTGGTGTACGTGCACACACCCGCGCGCTACCTCTGGGCGCCGGAGCTGGATCCTCGCGGTCGGTCGCTTCCAGTCCGAACGGCAAGCCGCGTCCTCAAACCTCTGGACGCGCGACGTGCCCGGCAAGCGACAAGCATCACGGCGAACAGTCACTTCATCGCCCGACGTATCGCGGATGCCTGGGACGTCGATGCACGCGTGATCTATCCGCCGGTCGACATCCGAACACTCCAGTCGCGCGAGGCCTGGGCGGAGACGCTATCGGAACAAGACCATGCCACGCTGGAGCGTCTTCCCCAAGAGTTCGTCCTCGGTGCCTCCCGGCTCGTCTCATACAAGCGCCTCGACCTTGTGATCCGGGCAGCACAAGCTGCCGACATACCAGCCGTCATTGCGGGATCGGGTCCAGACGAGGCGAATCTTCAATCACTCGCTGCGGAGATGACCGTTCCCGTTCACTTCGTCCCGCGGCCCAGCGACGAGTTGCTCTACGCGTTGTACGAACGCGCATCAGTGTTCTTCTTCCCTCCTGTCGAAGACTTCGGCATCATGCCTGTCGAGGCAATGGCTCTGGGAACACCCACGGTCGTCAACGCCGTCGGAGGCGCGGTGGAAAGCGTCGATCCGCCGCGAACAGGCGCGTTATTCGAAAGCGAGACTCCCGCTGATCTCCGTCGTGCAATAGACGCGGCTCGCATCATCGATCGCAGGACAGTGGCAGAACGTGCCCGCTCTTTCTCCGCTGAACGGTTCGACGCACAGATTCTTGAATGGGTCTTGGAGACGTTAGGCTGATGAACCTGTCTCAATGCTCAGCTCGGCGGCAAGTTTTCGGACGGTCGCAGTCGAACTGAAGTCATCTATCACGCGTTGCCTGGCCTGCCGCCCGATGCTGGCGTCAGCACACAGCGCACGCCGCACGGCGGCCTGCAGAGCCTCAGCTGAGACGCTCGCCGCAAGAAACCCGGTCTCGCCGTCAGTGAGCTTGTCCGGGATCCCCCCGACCGGGGTGCCCACACAGACAACGCCCTGTGTCATCGCCTCCAGCGTGGTGAGGCTGCTCCCCTCATAGCGAGAGGGCTGGACGAAGACCCGTGCGTGATGCAAGGCTGCCTGCACCTCCGCATCTGGAGCGCCGCTGATCTGCACGAAATCAAGATTCGGCTCATCTGCCGCGCGCCGAGCGACATCATCCGCCTCGGGGCCTTTCCCATAGTGCCGCCAAACAAGCGGCCGACCTTGCAATTCGCGAGCAATAGCTCCCAGCGCGACGGCAAGCAGGTCGTATCCTTTGTTGTGATTCATCCGGCCAACGCTGACGATATCGGCGGATTGGCCTTCAAAGTCTAACGAGCCAAGAGCGTCCAAACGCTCGATATCGACCGAATTGGGAATCGTGACGATCCGCTCCAGCGGAGCCGAGAGGTTCTTCTGCACACGCGAGATCAATGACGCGTCGGTGGCGATCACCTTGTGGGCATAGGCGGCACGACGGACTAAGCGGCGAGTGAAGACGCGGTTGGTCCAACGAAGCAGTCCTCCTGGTTCGAACTCCTCCATCCCATGCGGGTTGACCAGCACAGGATGATGCCTCACGTCTTCATCCGCGGAGGTGAGCACGCCCGCGGCGCCACCGTGCAGAAGCAGAGCCGCAGATGGTTGTTGACCGAGCACGCGCCGGACGCGCCGCGTCCATTGCACGTACGCAATACCGAATCCCGGACTACCAGCTCGCCCGAACGACGGCCACGGCACGTCCATGACCTCACACGGCGCCTCACCACGCAGCGCAGATCGGGACGTGACGAGACTGACCTGCCAACCCAGTTCGACCAGGCCCTCGATCTGGTCGGCAACAGCACGTTCCAGTCCTCCCGCGCCAGCGCCGAAGACCACGGACCTCGCGACGACGTAAACGCGCTTGCGGGTCACTGCCCGATCCCGAGACTCGAGGAAATACTGCGACCAGCAACATGAACGAACTCACCCGTTCTCATAGCTGTGATCATATTGCGCTCCGTGAGGCACCTCCGACCACATAGGGAAACCCGCGATCTTCTATACTCGTGACAACGGCCGTTCGCGGATGCACGGCAGTGTCGCCATCCTACGGAGGAGACCATTCTGATGCCTCGCCGCGTTTCCGTTCTCGTATTGGGTACCGCCGATTGGCAGCAACCGATCGCGACGAACCAGCACTACGTGACACGTGAGTTGGCCGCGGACTCGGATTTCGCGCTGACCTTTGTCGAATCGCTCGCGCTTCGACGCCCGCAATTCACCAGCAGGGACGTGCATCGCATGCTCGGCCGCATCCGTCGCGCCTTCAGCCGAGCTCAGGAAACACGGTCAACCCGTCCCATCCCGGACGGCATGACGATCATCTCCCCGCTCGTCATTCCGCTGCACTCAGGTCTAGCCGCTCGTATCAACCGCAGGCTTCTCGCGCGACGCGTGACGCAGTGGGCACAGGCGACGGGGCTGAAACTGCTGTGGACATACACGCCTGTAACGTACGGTCTCGAGGAGGTCGCAGACGCCACGATGTACCACTGCGTCGATCTCCTGGGGAAGTTCGCCGGTGTTGACGAACGCGTCATCGCCCGAGGAGAACGCAACCTCGCGCGGCACGGCGCTGCGGCGGCTGCGACCAGCGAGGTCGTGAGGACACATCTGGAAGAGGTGGGTTTCGTAGACGTGGCCCTGTGGGAAAACGTCGCGGACATCGACGTGATCACCGTGGCACGCCCAGAGTTGACCCCGCGAATTCCGAGACGTGTGATCTTCGCAGGGAACCTCAGCCCCAAGAAGGTCGACTTCGGCCTGCTCGAAGCACTCGCAGACGAGGGGCTCGAGGTACTCGTCGCCGGCCCTCGCGCCGAAGGCGGTGGCGGAGACGACACCGAGTATCAATCGATGATCCGACACGGCGTGCATCACCTCGGAATGCTGTCGCTGGAGGAACTGGCCGGGGAGCTCGCCCAGGCCTCCGTCGGCCTTATCCCGTATCGCATCAACGACTACACTCGTGGCGTCAGCCCGCTCAAGACCTATGAATACCTCGCCGCGGGGCTTCCGGTCGTCAGCACCGCTCTGCCCGGCGTACACGCCAGCGAGGGTGATGTGTGGGTGGAACACGACCCGGTCGACTTCGTGCGAGTAGCCAAGGAACTCGCGCAGTCGTTCGATCCTGCTTCGCTTGAGCGCCGCGTCGCGTCCGCGGCCGCCCATAGCTGGACAGGTCGCGGGGCAGAGGCGCGCGCCCTCGCGCACGAACTGCTTCTCGCCCGCTAACACTTCCCAATTCGACGTTCTGCACGAAAGGGATCCATCCCATGCCGAGTGCCGCCACGAACTCGCAGCAGCGATACGCACACATCGATGCGCTCCGTGCATTCGCCGTCGCGCTCGTCATCATCGAGCATTCGGGGATCTCGAAGTCGCCCGGTGACGGCGGCGTGACGCTGTTCTTCACGATCAGCGGCTTCATCATCACCTACCTGCTGCTGCGCGAACGAGAGAAGACGGGACAGTTTGGAATCGGGTCGTTTTACACGAAGCGTCTACTAAAGATATTTCCTCCGTTTCTCGTTGCGATCCTTCTGCCGACGTTGATCTACTCGCTCTCGAACAAACTCGATATAACAGCCGTCGCGACACAAGTGCTGTTCTCGTTCAACTGGTACATGATTTTCGTGCGGGATTGGACGGCAGCAGTGCTCCCAGGCACGGGGATTCTATGGAGCCTTGCGATCGAAGAGCAGTTCTACATCGTGCTGGCGCTCATATGGATCCTGGTCGCGCGCCGCAACAGTGCGGTTCGATCGCTGGTGACGGTCGCCGTCACCGGGCTCGTCATTGCCGAAGCCTCCCGCGTGTTCGGCCTGACCATGCTCACCGGAGACTTCGCCCGTTCATTTCTGCTGCGCTCCACGACCACTCGTATGGACGCAATCTTGTTCGGTGTGCTCATTGCCGTGGCCTATCTGAGGATCAACGCTGGCGGCCTCGTCCGGCTGCGACACGTCGTCGGTCAGTCCGCGATTCCGTACATCTGCGTGATTGCGTTCCCACTTCTGTCGTTCCTCCGGGACGAATCGTGGGGAGAATTCCTTCTGCGCCCCGTCCTCACCGCAATCGTCGCCGCCTTATTCATCCTGTATGGCCTCCTCGCTGAAGAGACGCGAACTTTGAGTCTATTCAGGCGCGTGGTGGAGGTCAGATGGATTCAATATTTCGGTCTTGCGAGCTACAGCCTCTACTTGACCAGCGACCCACTCGTGACAGCTCTTCGGCCATACCTGACGGGCTTACCGTTCCTCGCCAAATTCATTCTGGGGATCGTGATCTGCGTCGTCCCAGGTCTGCTCTTGTACCGTTTCGTCGAGATCCCGGTGCTCACGCTCCGCAAACGCCTCACCGCGCGGATGCCTCGTCGCACGCTAAAGGCGTGATGCCGGCTGATCCGACACACGTCGACTGCAATCTCTGACGTATCAAGAGACGTGAGCCTTACGCTTTTGAGCACCGACATCTGATGGCGGCCACACGTTGTTCGCAACAACATCACGAACTGCCCCGCGCCCTCCGGCCGCCGCAGTCGCAGCCGCAACACCGACCAACATCCACCCGATCGACGCCGTTCCACGTACCCAATAGACATCGACACTCGCGTGAACAAGAAGCGAGACCTGGACTGCAAGAGCGGCGACCACCAACACATCCTTCTTCATCGTCAGCAGCCAGATCAGCGATCCCCCCGCCAACACAGTAAATGCGATCAAAAGTGGAATACCCCCTTCTACTAAGGCCAGCACATAGACATTGTGAGGGTCATGCGTAGCAATGCGTTGCAGAGCCGCTGCGATCTGACGATACTGTCCGACCCCAACGCCAAGCGGATTATCGTTCCATTGCGCAAGCGCGTCGCGGATAAAGACGTAGCGTATGTCTGACGTGTACTGAGCGTCGCTGGTCCCACCGAACAGACGGTCTACCACCTGCGCGGGAAGGACCTGCAATGCGACCACACCCACTCCCGCCAGAACAGCCAACGGAACAAACGTCCGTCGCCATTGCTTGGCGAACACGAGGATGACGACCGCGGCAACTGCTAGCCCAATAATGGAACCGCGGGATCCAGACGCCACAAGCCCGCCAGCCAAGACTGCGACTACCGCCAGCTTGAGATACCAGCGAACTCCCCAGAACATCACGAGGATGATCGCTGCAGCCAGCATCGACCCAGACGGATTCTTCTGGACGCCAAGCACGGCACCTTCTCCGGGCGACGCGATCCAGGCGAGCGCGAGCACGATACTCGCTGCCGCGAACGCGGTAACAAACCACTTCCACGCCCCCTTACGCACGACGATGACCCCGAAGAGCAACCACACCCCGACGAGTTCGAGTCGCTGCAAGACCGTTGCATACGCGGCAGAAGGAGCGGCCACCGCAAGCGCCGTCAGTGTGGCCACCGCAAGATAGGCGACCAGCAGCCACAGCCCAACACGAACCTCTGTAAACAGCGCCCGGATCTTCCCATCCACGAGAACAACAGCAAGAACTCCACCAATGGCAGCCATGTCTGCGAAGGAAAAGGCACCCAGCGGCGTGTTCAAGGCAAGAGACGCGGCGAACGGCAGCGTCGCACCACAGACGAGCGCGAACACACCAGGGAAGCGAAGAAGAAGAAGTCCCGCGACGAGACCGACGAGAACCGCAGCAAACGTCGGATATGCAATGGATACGATCACACTCACGCCGACGGCGAGCGCAGCAAGAAACAGGAGGAGGATTTCCCACCGTCGATTCATCCCTCGATGCTACAAGGCTGCTCGCCCATGCTGGTGACGAGACCGCCATGTCCTCGGGGCACGCCTGTTCGTTGGTAGCCCCGCTATGAACGCTTCAAGCTTCTCCGCCCGAGCAGCCCAGCCCATTGCTCGAGCCGCATCGCGGCCAGCCGGCTCGGGCGGTGTTGCAACCATATCCAACGCCACCACAGCTGCGTCGCCGCGCAGCGCAGCAACAGTTCCTGAAACACCCTGCATTGAGGCAGGGGCAGGAGCCGCCACCAAGACTTTGAGTCCCGCCGCAAGATATTCATACAGCTTCATGGGACTGCGTCCCGCGTTCAACTCGCCCGCGCGAAATGGCATGAGCCCTATACGGTACTGAGCAAGAATCTGCGGCAGTTCCGCATAGTCAAGCGGACCTTTCAGGCTTACGTTGCGCGGCATAGGTGGCGCGGACCCGACAGGACCCCAGACATCGATGCGCTGATCGGGCACGCCTGTCGCCAGCGCGGTCAACCAGTCCCAATCGAAACGCTTGTCGAGCGCCCCGACGTACACGAATCCCTCTCGCTCTTCCCAGTCGACAATCGCGCCGGCCGACAAGGTGTCGTATGCGACACCGTTCTCGAGGACCATTCGTGGCATGTCGTCGGGAAGGCCGAGATCCTTGAGAATTGCCGCCGAGGTCGCCACCACGCCGTCACTCACGGCGGTCAGCGCGGCGAATGCCTGAGCTTCTTTGGTCGATCGTGCAGGATCCGTGGGACGGAAAACCACAGTCGCTGACGGCCACAGCGTCGGCAGTCCCAACATCTTGACCTGGTCGATCAGAACCACATCCGGGGAACCACCCAGGAAGGACTCTATGCGGCGCCGCCACGAACGGAGCGGCAGACGCAACGCAGTTGCCGAAAGTCGTTCGTTGGCGCTGCATGGAAACACCTGCAAAGGCACGACATGTGCTCGGCGATCATCGCTGTCGACGACCATCGCACCACATGCGAGTTGCAGCCGTCGTCGTATTTCGGGATCACGACGTGACTTGACGGCATGCAAGATGCTGATCGGCGTGCTGATGTGCGCAACCCGGTGCCCACGGGATGCCAACGCACGCGACAAGTGGTGACTACCGACTCGGAAAATACCGAAGTCGGCTGTGTGGCTGGCGAACAAGATTCGGCGGCTCGGCATCCGATCTGGTGTCGATTCGATTTCTGTCACAACCATCCTCAATCAGTCACCGGTTATTAAACACTCTTACACCGGAGTAGAGGGCAGACCGAGCACCTGCCGCGTCTCCGCCCACATGGCATCGTTCTGGCTCAACAACGATCGCCCACTCTCGATCAGGCGCTTCAGACCGACCGAATCGTTTAGCACCTCGGAGATCGCCGACGCGACATCGGTGTTCACATCCCCACACCAATCTGGTACACCAAAATCACGCAATAGTTCCTTGTATTTATGGGACCAGCCGAGCGCAATCGTCGGCACCCCTTGGGACAGCGCACCTACCAACGCGTGAAACCGACTTGATATGACGAAGTCCGCCTTCCCGATCTTCGATTTCGCGCCGCGCGGATCTGGATCCCATACCAGAGAGACATTCGTCCCCGCAACGAGAGATCGTGCGAAAGGCAGATCTCCCGACTCGTGGACGAGAACGACTGGTAAGAGCCCCTGTGAGACGAGAGCGTCCAACGCCCGACGTAACAGCGACGCATACTCTGCCTCAGAGATCAAGCCTGTCGAATACATTTTCGCATTCGGGACCACTACCCCGTAGCTGTCGCCCGCCGCGCGCTCGGTTTCGTGCGCAGCAAGGCCGATCGTGAAGTCCGGGCTGAGTTGAATAGTCGTCGATACATTGAGATTACTCACGTAATTAGCGCTCAGTTGATCACGCACAAAGACGAGTTGGCTACTATTAAGTAACTCGCGTGTCGCGGCGCGTACCCTCTGATCCTCGAAGGGGCCGAACGCCTGCGGGAGCATCACCCGAGGCGTTCCTCGTTTCGACCATGACCGTGAGAACCTCGCTTCACGCACCGCTGGTCCCGCGCCAAACGGGTCACCGTACGCGTACCCGGCAGCATCCACGACACCGGTGACATCGCGCTCTCGGACCAATCCGAACGGCGAGGCCAGGCGACTCGGGACGAGGTTTCCCGCCGACGACAGAAAGCGCGGACTCTTCTGCCACTGCAGCGTCTGCCCCAGAGCTAACCGTGCGCGTACGTCATAGTCAGAACCACCAGTCATCGCAGAGAGCCGTGTACCATCGCCCAACTTCTCCACGATCGCATACAGCATCAACTGTGCACCCTTGTTGACAGTATTAGTGCCCCGAATATCTACTACCATCGTTCAAGGTCCTTCCAATCGCTTCAGTTTGCCATATACAAAACGGGCGGGGGTGATCATGGCTAGACTCATATGCATTGCCGCAATCCTAGTTCGCTTTCCAAAAAAACATGCGACATAAGACGCCATGATATACGACACGAGTGTCGCAAAGGCAGAGCCGACAATACCGAAATACGGAATAAGCACAAGGTTCAGAGCAAGGTTCGCGACTGCGCCAGTCATGTTGCGCACAACCGATGACCACAATGCGCCCTCGGCGACGATCCATTTCGAATACACTGCCGCCATGAACACAAACGGACAGGCGACCACACTGAGCCAAAGGACCGGCTTCGCCAACTCGTATTCAGTTCCAAAGAAGACATCGATGACGAATGTCCCAGCGATTGCAACAACAATCATAAGTACAACACCGAGCCAGAACGCGCGATCGTAGGATCGCTGAAGATACCGAAGATAGATGGGGCTCTCAGCGCCGTGCTTTTTTCGAATCTCCAAGAGGATCGGAAACGAAGCGTTCATGAATACCACCGGCAGAAAATACGCCAACTCGCTGATCTTTGCCGCCGCGGAATAGACGCCTACCGCGGTCGCACCCATCAACGTTTGGATGATCACAACGTCGCCTCGGAGGTTCACCTGATTTGCAAGTCCAGAGAGCAGGAGCGGAAAAGACGAACGTGTCATTTGGACGGCGTGTCCCCGCATCGGCCTGCCCAGCCTGGGTGCCGAGCGATCGCGCACAAACTTGAGGAAAATTGTGACAGCGATTACTACCGATTCGGTCACGAACAAAAAAATGAAGACCCATAAATTCGGGTAAATCCACATGATGAGAAGCCGGACAGCAAGCAGGGCCACTGATACCGAGATCCTGATCAGTGCAGTTTCGGCGCTTCGCATACGAGCGCGATACCAAATCTCAGGCCCGTCGCCTGCGCGCGCAAAGAGCGCCAGGCCCGCGAACAGGCTGGCGGCAATAGTTTCGAGGGTCCCGCTCGTCAAACTGACCAGCACAATCACCAGGTAGCCCGCTAGTGCAAACATCTCTTTGGTTATCAGCAGCACCGCAACAACGTGGCCGCCACGGTGGGGTTCGTCATGTAAGAAACGAACTGCGAGAGTGCTAAGGCCGCCACTTGCAACGGTCGTGCCGATAGATACCAAGGTGATTGCGTATGAGTACACGCCGAACTGACTCACGGGGAGCACTAGGATCAGCAAGAAGGCCAGCAGAGAGTTTGCCCCCGTCGTTATGCCCTGCTGGGCAACGCTCCAAAGTCCGTTGTTCATGGCCGACTTGCGACGGCCGTTCCCAAACTCATCAGCAGGCTCCGCGTCGTCGGCCACCTCGCTCCCCTCTGTTCGGCGGCGCATCCACCGCCCCTCAATCCGATCGACTTCGATGTGCGGCGGCACATGGATCATGTGTACATTACCCAAGCTGGCGTCAAGGTTGCACGCATGCGCACTGCCGACCGCCTGTCGTGCCATTCCGGTACCGAGCACGACGCCCCTCGGCCTCGAACGAACCGTTGCGCCCGAGACGTACTGCGGACGTTTCGGGCTCGCCCCCTGGCACGACAACGTTCGGCGGTCGGTTAGAATCTTCACGACTGTGAGTCAACGAGACAGTTCGCGTAGTCGACCTTGGTACCTGCACCGTCGACACGGTCGTCGGGTTGATCGCGCGGCTGGATGTCTGGCGGAAGCAGCCGCGCAATTACGTAGTTTTCAAGGAGTCACCTGCCGGTAACGACCGCGCGGTATAGTCCAGCGCTCGCCCATACTTCGGAGGCACCCACGAATGAAGCGCTTCTTCAAGAGAGTTCGCACCCTCAGCACTCGCATCGACATCGCGGTCAGAAAGCGCGTGATTCGTCTCGGTGGACTCTCATCAGCACTCTACTATCGCCTCGTCAGCCCGCGTTTTTCTCACGAATTCCGCACGATGGGAGCAGGTCTCGTCGAATACGATCGTCATACTCATGGAGCGAAGGATGTTTACCACCTGCGGCGAAACGTTCACATGCTAGAAAAAGGGCTCATCATGAAGCCTCGACGCGAAACGTTCGCAGAGAGATACATCGAGGAGACCGTAGCGCTATTTTTTACGGTGAGCCGAGCAGGTGTGCTCGCGGTCGATGAGATGACATGGGCCCATCATGTGCTCGACGAGTATTTCGATGCAACAAAGAACAGCCAGAGCAACGCAATTCGAAGCTCCGCCTCGAAGTGGGACGAAGCTGGTATCGACCGACCTGCAGCACGCACGCACGGCCCCTCAATCCGCAGTGTACCGGATGTTGATTTACCCAGTATTGACAGCCTGACCGCGCTAGCACACGCGCGACGAAGCGTGCGCTGGTTCACCAACCAGCCAGTACCGCGCGAGATCGTCGATCGTGCAATCGAGGTCGGGATGGAGTCCCCGACGGCCTGTAATCGCCAACCTTACCGCTTTCTGATTATCGAGGACCCAGACAAAGTTCGCCGTGTGGCCGAAATCCCCATGGGAACAGCGGGCTTCTCTCATCAGATTCCGGCACTCATTGCGGTCATCGGCGATTACTCCGCATTTTTCGACGAGCGAGATCGCCATCTCATATATATTGATTCGAGTCTCGCGGCCGCGCCGCTATTGCTAGCGCTACAGTCTCAGGGTGTCGCTTCTTGCGCTATCAATTGGCCGGATCTTCCCGATCGAGAACGAGCGATGCGTAAAGAACTCGGGCTCCCACACCACGAACAAGTCGTGATGCTGATCGCCTACGGCTTCGAAGATACCAGTGAGCGCGCGCCGTTCTCGGCGAAAAAAAGCGTCGACCATGCTCGCGAATACGCATGAGACACTGGCCGCGGCGCCGGGTGCCGCCCTATGGGTCAGGCATCGACTGAACGTGACACAGTGGAAACTCGGGTCAGATATGAACGATGTGCTCAGGTCACTTTCTGTGTGAGCACCCACTATGAGCAGGGGAGACTCATGAAGCTTTCTGTCATCGGTTGCGGGTACCTGGGGGCCGTGCACGCGGCGGCG
>JASGFF010000014.1:0-43374 GCA_047605685.1 Microbacteriaceae bacterium | reverse complement strand
CCCCCCCCCCCCCCCCCCCCCCCCCCCCCCCCCCCCCCCCCCCCCCCCCCCCACGGCACCACCGCCGATGCCCGCACCAGCACCCCCGGCGTTGTAGTAAGCGCCGCTCGCGGACGCGTCGCCACCGTAGGCGCCGCCAGAGGCGGTCACCGTCGCACCGCCCGAGACGACCACACTGCCCCCATCACCGCCGACGGCATCCCCGCCGCCACCGCCACCGCCGATACCCGAACCGGTACCTCCGTAGTTGTAGTAACCGCCGCTCGTGGACGCGTCGCCGCCGGTGGCGGTCACGCTCGCACTGTCCGTCACGGTCACGCTGCCGGAGACGATCAGGGATGCCCCGGTCGTCTGGATCCCCGCCCCGGCACCGGTGGTGTCGCTGTCCGTGACCGACTCGCCGACCGCGGTCAGTTCCCCTTCACCCTCGGTGCTGTCGGTCACCTCCAGGCTCGCCCCGGTGTCCACCGTGATCGCACCCCAGTCGCTCGAGCCGACCAGGTCCAGGTCGTACCCGGCCAGATCGATCGCGACCGTGCTGTCCGCCGTCACCGTCACCGTGTCACCGCCATCGGCCGTCACATCCGCCGACAGCACCACCTCCACCGCTGACGAGGACGTCGCGGACCCCACCGCTGCCGTCAGCTCGTCATAGCTCGCCACCGAATAGCTCGTGCCCGAATAGCTTGAACCGGGGTCTCCGCCGCCGCGGCCTGCGAGACCACACCGGTGACCACCCCCGCGACCACGAACGCCGCTGTTCCGAACGACACCGCCCTGAACGACGCTGCCCCGAACGACTCAGCCCGAACCACGCGCATAGCCCACCCCCCGAGCCGTCGATCCCACCCCACCGCGGAATCGGCGTCACCTTCGCACCGCGATCTATGAGAGACCCGTGAGAGATCACGCACCGTGACCGGGCCCCGGACCGGCGGCACCGCCGCTGCCCGGCCGCCCGGAAGCTCGCGGGCCCAGAAAACCACGGGCCCAGGGGCACAGCGGCTCAGAGCCCCACCCACTCGCTCGTGCCGTCGGCGAAGTGCTGGCGTTTCCAGATCGGCACGCTCGCCTTGATGTCGTCGACGAGGGCGGCACAGGCGGCGAAGGCCACGGCCCGGTGGGCGGATGCCGCGACGGCGACGAGTGCGAGCTCGCCCACGTCGAGGCTGCCCACCCGGTGCGCGGCGGCCAGCCGGACGCCGGGCCGCGCGGCGCGGTCGAGGCAGGCGGCGAGGAATACCGCGGCATCCGGGTGCGCCTCGTAGTCCAGGCCGGTGACGGCCCGGCCGTCGTCGTGGTCTCGGACGATGCCCCGGAACGTCACGAGCGCGCCGTGGCGCGCGTCGAGCACGGCCCGCTCGAGCGCCGCGGCGTCGAGCGGCTCCTCGACGACGACGGCCAAGGCGGGCTCGGGTGGTCGGTCGGGCTTGGCCGGGCGGCGGGGCCCGGGTGGTCGGACGGGCGCGGGCGGGCGGCCGGGCTCAGGCATGCGGGCCGCCGCCGGCGATCTGGGCGAGCAGGTGGTCGAGGATGGGTTCGAGCACGGCGAGGCCGTCCGTGACACCGCCGGGCGAGCCGGGCAGGTTGACCACGAGGGTGCCGTGCGCGGTGACGCCCGCGAGCGCGCGGGAGAGCGCGGCGGCCGGCAGCTGTGCGACGCCGCGGGCCCGGATCGCCTCGGCGACGCCGGGCAGCTCGCGGGCGAGCACGGCGCGGGTGGCCTCGGGGGTGCGGTCGGTGGGCGAGACCCCGGTGCCCCCGGTCGTGACGATGACGGCGGGATGCTCGGCGGCCGCCCGGGCGAGCGCGGCGGCGATGTCGGCATCCGCCACGACGCGCGTGACCGCGCGGTGGCCGTGCTCGGCGAGCCAGGCGGCGATGCCCGCACCGGTGCCGTCCTCGCGGGTGCCGGCGGCGACACCGGTCGAGGAGACGATCACGATGGCGGTGGAGGTCTGTGCGGTGGAGGTCTGTGCGATCGAGGTCTGCGCGGTGCCGGCGTGCTGGGTGGTGGCGGCCTGCCCGGTGCGGGCGCAGTGCCCGGCGTCGACGGATCGCGCGGTGTCCGGCGTGTGCGCGGTGTCGATAGAGTGCCCGGTGCCGACGGCGCGCGCGGTGCCGACGGCGTGCGCGGTGCCGACGGCGTTCCCGGTGTCGGGCGCGCGCCCGGCATCCTCGCGTCGCCATGGCCCGGTCTTGCCGCCGGTCTTGCGCTCCAGGCGCACCGCGGTCAGCTCCGCGGCCGGGTCCACGGCCTTGACCATGTCGTGCAGGGTCAGCCCGGCGACGGCGACGGCGGTGAGCGCCTCCATCTCGACGCCGGTGCGGCCGGTGGTGCGCGCCGTGGCGGTGACCGTGATCGCGCTCGCGGTGAAGCCGAAGTCGACGGTCACTCCGCTCAGCGGTAGTGGATGGCACAGCGGCACGAGCTCGCTCGTGCGCTTGGCACCCTGGATGCCGGCGATGCGGGCGGTCGCGAGCACGTCCGCCTTGGGCAGGCCGTCGGCACGCACGAGTGCGACCACCTCGGCGGTGGTCTCGAGCCGGCCGCTCGCGACCGCCTCCCGCTCGGTGACCGGCTTGCCGCTGACGTCGACCATGCGGGGGCGCCCGTCGTCGTCGAGGTGGGAGAGCGCGCTCACAGCAGCCATGCTTCCACGGCGTCGCCCGGCTCGAGCCTCGTCACCGGCTCGGGGACGACGAGCAGGCAGTCGGCGGCGGCGAGCCCGGCGACGAGGTGCGATCCCGGGCCGCTCGCGAGGGCGGCGGCCCCGCCCGGCAACAGCCGGCCGCGCAGCAGCTGGCGCTTGCCCTCGGGGGAGCGGATCGGCGCGTCGAGGGCGATCCGGACGGTGCGGCGAGCGGGCTGCGGCATCCCGGCCCAGGCGCGCAGCAGCGGTGCGAGGAACACCTCGAAGCTCAGCTGGGTCGACACCGGGTTGCCCGGGAAGCTCAGCACCGGCACGCCCTCGATCACGCTGAGGCCCTGCGGGCCGCCCGGCTGCATCGCCACGTGCCCGAACCAGCCGCCGCGCGGTGCGAGCACCTCGCGCACCACCTCGTGCTCGCCCATCGAGATGCCGCCGCTCGTGACCACGACGTCGGCGCCGGGCAGCGCGCGGGCCAGTGCCGCGGCGAAGGCGTCCGGCGCGTCGCCGGTGCGCACCGATGCCGCCGGCTCGGCACCGGCGGCGCGCACGGCGGCGACGAGCGCCGGCAGGTTCGCATCGTGGATCTCGCCGAGGCGGCGCGGATGCTCGGCGAGCTCCGCGCCCGTCGTGATCACCGCCACGCGCGCCCGCCGACGCACGGTCGCCGAGCGGATGCCGGCCGCGGCGAGTGCCGCGAGGTGCCGGCTGGCCAGGCGGGTGCCGGCCGCCACGAGCGGCGCCCCGGCGGCGAGGTCGGAGCCGCGCTCACGCAGCCAGCTGCCCGGCGGCACCGGTATCGGGACGGTGACGGTGCCCGGCCGGGTGTCCTCGGGCCCGGCATCCTCGATCCGGACGTCCTCGACCTGCACGACGGCGTCGGCGCCGGCCGGCAGCGGCGCCCCGGTCATGATGCGCACGGCGGTGCCCGGCGCGAGCGCGGGCAGGCCGTGCTCGCCGACCGGCCGCGCGGCGATCTCGCCGACGATCGGCAGCGTGCCCGGCACATCCGCGCTGCGCACGGCGAAGCCGTCCCGCTCGGAGTTGCGGAACAGCGGCAGGTCGACGGGGGAGCGCGCCTCGACGGCGAGCACGCGGTCGAGCAGCGCCGCGAGCGGCAGCTCCTCCTCGCCGGCGAGGGCGAGAACGGCGCGGATGCGCCCGGCGTGCTCCTCGACGCTGCGGGCTGCCATCAGTACCGCGGCGTCTCGGGCGAGACCTCGGCGGACCAGGCGTCGATGCCGCCGACGAGGTGACGCACATCGGTGAAGCCCTGCTCGAGCAGGTAGTCGAGGGCCGAGTGCGAGCGCACGCCCAGGTGGCAGTAGACGACGTAGGCCGCCTCCGGGTCGAGCGCGGGGATCGCGTCCGGGAGCGAGCCGAGCGGCAGCAGCCAGGAGCCCGGGATCGCCGCGAGCTCGTGCTCCCAGGGCTCGCGCACGTCGATCAGGCGCACGGCGCCGGGCCGGTCCGCCAGGAGCGCGGCCAGCTCGGTCGCGGCCAGTTCGGTTCTGGCCGGCTCGGTTCTGGTGGGCTCGGCCGTGGTGGACCCGGCCGACCACACCGGCTCTGACCCCGATCCTGCGGGCTCCGATTCTGCGGGCTCCGATCCTGCGGGCTCCGATCCTGTTGGTTCCGGCCCTGTCGGCCCCCCCGGTTCCCCGGGCCCCGCCGGCTCCGCGGTCGCGTACCCGAGCTCCTCGAAGGCGCCGCTGCGCGCGTCGTACAGGGTGACCCGGCCGATGAGCGGATCGCCGATGCCGGTGATCAGCTTGAGCGTCTCGCTGGCCAGGATCGCGCCGATGACCGCGACGGTCGGCGGGAACACCCCGCCCTCGGCGCAGCTCGGCACGGCGTCCGCCGCGGGCGGCTCGGGCACCAGGTCGCGGTAGCGCGGTCCGCGCTCCGCCCAGGCGACCCCCGCCTGGCCGCCGTACTGCGAGACGGATCCCCAGACGAGCGGCAGCCCCCGCTCGGCGGCGAGGTCGTCGGCGAGGAAGCGGGTGGCGAAGTTGTCGCTGCCGTCGACGATGACGTCGTAGCCGTCGACGATCGCGGGCGCCGACCCCGCGTCCAGGCGCAGCCGGTGCTCCCTCACACGCACGCCCGGGTCGATGCGCGCGGCGGCCCGGGCGGCCGAGGCGACCTTGGCGTCGCCGACGTCGGCGACGCCGTGCAGCGTCTGCCGGTGCAGGTTGCTCAGCTCCACCCGGTCGTCGTCGACGACGCCGATCGTGCCGACCCCGGCGCCGACGAGGGCCGGGATGACGGCGCTGCCGAGCCCGCCGGCGCCGATCACGAGCACGCGGGCCGCTGCGAGGCGGTCCTGGGCGGCGCGGCCGAAGCCCGGCAGGATCGTCTGCCGCAGGTGGCGTTCGGCGTCCGGCATGCCCCGATTCTCCCGGATGCCGTGCCGCCGTGTCGCCGCCGCCGCGCCGGCTTCTGCCCGGGTTCGGGACGTCTGCCCGCCGGCGCCGGCATCCGAATGTCCCGACCCCGGGCAGAACCGGCGCCGGCCGGTCTCCGCCGGGCGGCCGCGGGCCCGCTCAGCGGGGGTGGATGCGGTGGGCCTCGATGTGGCCGATGACGGCGACGGCGACCACGACGAGCGCCGCGAGCGCGATGCCGGGGCCGATGCCGAGTCGCAGCAGCGCCGCACCGCAGAGCGCGCCGAGGCCGATGAGCACGATTGCCGCGGCCCGGCGGAACCAGGGCTGGCCGCCGCCGCGGCCGAGGGTGGAGTCGAAGGCGAGGCCGACGATCGTGGAGGTGACCACGACGGTCGTGACATCCTTCACGCCGATCTGCCGGGCGGCGCCGGCCTGCATCCCCATCGAGAGACCGAGGGCCCCGGTCACCGAGTAGGCGAGGGCCTCCGGCCGCGGCGTCGGCACCGCGATCGCGACGACGGCCGTCGCGACGAGCAGCACGGCGACGGCGGTGAGCAGCGCCGTGGTGCGCGTCGACCAGCCTGCCGGCCGGTGGCGCAGCGCGCGCCCGGCGAGCGTCGCGCCGACCAGGAAGCAGGCGAGCGCGACGACGGGCCCGACGACGGGCAGTCCCTCGGCGCCGGTGAGCGCCATGCCGAGGATCAC
The DNA here is from genome assembly GCA_047605685.1 of Microbacteriaceae bacterium. Taxonomy (GTDB): domain Bacteria; phylum Actinomycetota; class Actinomycetes; order Actinomycetales; family Microbacteriaceae; genus JAUASV01. The sequence continues at coordinate 37,628 of JASGFF010000014.1, read as the reverse complement.
CACATTGCCGGTCATGTTGCCGGTGAACACCCGGTCGAGGCCGAGATAGCCGACGGCGTCGACGACGCCGGTGGAGAACGTCAGCGCGAGCATCAGGCCGGTGTGCAGTCGGTCGCGGTCGGCGAACAGGCGTTGGCGCATCCGGTGACTCCCCCCTCGGTAGGCTCGTCGAGACTACTAGCGAGAGGGCAAGGGGATGCCGTTGCCGCAGCCGGGCCGGGCGCAGGGGCATCCCGTGCCGCAGCCGCCGTCGCCCGTGCTGCAGCCGGACGCCGGCCCGATCCGCTCGGCCGTCTACCTGCCGGCCCGGCTCGACACCGTGATGTGGGGCCGGCTGCCCTGCGCCACGGACGCTCCCGTGCTCGAGGTGGAGCCGGGCACCGAGGTCACGATCGACACCATCAGCCACGAGGGCGTCCTCGAGGACCAGGGCCGCGACCCGGTGGCGTTCTTCGGCCGCTTCGGCGTCGAGCCCGCCGCCGTGCTCGACGACGCGATCGCGCTCGCCGCCTCCGGACACCCGCACGACCCGGCCGTGGACGGCCCGCACGTGGTCACCGGGCCGATCGCCGTGCGCGGCGCCGAGCCCGGCGACCTGCTCGCGATGACCGTCGTCGAGCTGCTGCCGCGGGTGCCCTACGGCGTGATCTCCAACCGGCACGGCCGCGGCGCGCTGCCGGGCGAGTACCCGCGGGACGGTCGCGCGGTGGTGAGCGTGTTCGCCGCCGTCGACGGCGACCACGGCACGATGCCGCGGGCCGCGGGCGGCCCGCACGACATCCGCTTCCCGCTCGCGCCGTTCCTCGGCACGATGGGCGTCGCCGTCGCGGGCGGGCAGCGCCCGCACTCGGTGCCGCCGGGCGACCACGGCGGCAACATCGACATCCGGCTGCTCGTGGCCGGCAGCACGCTGCTGCTGCCGGTGCAGGTGCCCGGCGCGCTGGCCTACGTCGGCGACCCGCACTTCGCGCAGGGCGACGGCGAGGTCGCGCTCACCGCGATGGAGGCGAGCCTGCGGGCCACCGTGCGCCTCGACGTGGTTCCCGCCGCCGAGCGAGCCGCGATCGGGCTGTCCTGGCAGGGCGGACCCGGGCTCGGCGGCCCCTTCATCGACACCCCCGAGTTCTCGGTGCCGACCGGCATCGACGCCGACCTCGACGAGGCGATGCGCAAGGCGGTGCGCGCCGCGATCGCCTTCCTCGTCGAGCGGCACGGCATGGACGCCGAGCACGCCTACGCCTACCTCTCGGCGGCGACCGACTTCGACATCTCCCAGGTGGTCGACCGGCTCTCCGGTGTGCACGCGCGCATCCGCAAGGCGGACTTCGCATGACGGATGTCGCCGACGCCGAGCCGGCCGCCGACCCGCCCGCTCCCGCCGGGCTGATGGCGGCGTTCCTCGCCTACGAGCGGGCCCTGATGGCGAACGACCTCGACGCCCTCGACGAGCTGTTCCTCGACTCGCCGGGCACGCTGCGCGGCGACGCCGGCGGCATCCTGCTCGGCCACGAGGCGATCAGCGCCTTCCGGGCCGGACGCGGCGGCGCGCCGCGCCGCGAGCTCGGCCCGGTGCAGGTGCGCGCGATCGGCCCGGACGCGGCGCTCGTCGTCGCGGTGACGCTGCCGGCGAGCGGCGGCCGGGGCCAGCAGACCCAGCTGTGGCGCCGGACGGCGGCGACCTCGCACGGCGGCTGGCGCATCGAGGCCGCCCAGGTGGGCCAGCCCGCGCCCGCCGTCGACGGCCGCATCTGGCGGGTCGCCGGCGCCCCGCTCGTGCCGCCGCCGGACCCCGCCACCGGTCCGCTCGCCGGTCCGCTCGCCGGCCCGCTCGCCGGTGAGACCGTCGCCGTGAAGGACCTGTTCGCCGTCGCCGGCTTCCCGATCGGCGCCGGCGTGCCCGCCTACCTCGCCGGGCAGCGGCCGCAGCGCGAGCACGCGGATGCCGTCGCGGCGCTGCTCGCGCACGGCGCCGCCATCGCGGGCATCGCCCGCACCGACGAGTTCGCCTACTCGATCGCGGGGCTCAACCCGCACTACGGCGCGCCCCCGAACGGCGCCGTGCCGGGGGCGATCCCGGGCGGCTCGACGAGCGGACCGGCATCCGCCGTCGCCCTCGGCCAGGCCTCGATCGGCCTCGGCACCGACACCGGCGGCTCGATCCGGGTGCCGGCGAGCTACCAGGGGCTGTGGGGGCTGCGCACGACGCACGGCCTGGTGAGCGTCGCGGGCCTGCTGCCGCTCGCGCCCTCCTTCGACACCGTCGGCTGGCTCAGCCGCGACGCCGACACCCTGCGTCGGGCGGCCTCGGCGAGCATCGGGGACCAGCGGCCGGCCACCGGCGCCCTCGCGGTCGCGCCGGCCCTGCTCGCGGGCCTCGAGCCGGCGGCGCGGGCCGCCGTCGAGGCGTTCCTCGAGACGGTTCCGGTGGTGGACGTCGACCTCGGCGGCGAGGCCGAGCTCGACGCGCTCTACCAGACGTTCCGCACCGTGCAGGCGGCCGAGGCCTGGCGCGAGCACGGCTCCTGGATCGACGCGCACCCGGGGGCGCTCGGCCGCGCCGTCGCCGGGCGCTTCGCCTGGGCGGCTGGCATCGGCCACGCCGCCGAGGCGCGCGCTCGCGCCGAGCTCGCGCGGGCGCGCGCCGCGATCGAGGAGTGCCTCGGCGAGCGCACGCTGCTGCTGCCGAGCGCCTCGTCCGCCGCCCCCCAGGCCACCGCGGATGCCGTCGCCGTCGACCGCATCCGCGCCGACACGCTGCGGCTCACCTGCATCGCCGGCCTCTCCGGCCGTCCCGCGCTGAGCGCGCCGCTGCTGTCGGTGCCGCAGCCGGGCAGCCTGTTCCCGGCACCGCTCGGCCTGTGCCTCGTCGGCCCGCGCGGCACCGACCTCGCCCTCATCGAGCTGGCCCGGTCGCTGGGATCCTGAGGCCGGTGGGAGCCCGGTCGCTGGGAGCCTGAGGCCGGCGGCTCGGCGGCTCGGCGGCTGCGGGCTCGGCGGCGAGCCGGTCGCCGAGGCGCCGGCTGTGAGTGGATCACACGGTCGCCGGCCCCGCTCTGGAAGAGTCGAGCTGCGCGGAGAGAACGGCGCGGAGAAGAGGCCGCGCGCGTCCACGCGGCGCACCGATGCGACGTGATCCGCGCGACGTGATCCGCGCGACGCATCCACGCGACGCATCCATTGGACAAGGAGCCACCCCACAGTGAAAGCCATGATTCTTCCCCTCCCGGTCCGTCTCGCGCTCGGCGGCCTGACCGCCGGTGCCCTCGCCGTCGGCGGGGTCGCGGCGCCGGCCTCGGCGACGGACAGCACGGTCGCCGGCTACATCACCCCGTCGACGACGGCGGTGTCGGTGCCGGCCTACTCCTCGGCGCCCATCACGGTCTCCTCGAACATCTACGACCCCAGCTACGGTGGCTACCTCGACACCGTGATCGTGGCGAACGGCGCCAGCTACGTGCGCAGCTACGACGTCGATCTCGGCACCACCGGCACCGGCACGGTCGACCTCATCCAGTCGATCAGCTACGCGGCCTTCGACTACGGCGACGTGCCGGCGGGCAGCTACCAGGTCTACTTCCAGTCGGACGGCGACTACCACTACCAGAACGACTACGCCGACAAGGTCACCGTCACCGGTGCGCAGAGCGCGGTCGTCACGGTGACCGTGACGAAGCTGCACACGACCATCAGCGGCTGGAAGACGACGTCGAAGTCGGCGAAGTACGGCCACTACATCAAGCTCGCGAGCCCGACGCTGAAGAACGCCGGCCTCGGCGCCAAGGTGGTGCTCCAGTACCGGAAGAAGGGCTCGAAGACCTGGAGGACCTCGGAGTCCACGACGCTGTCCACCGTGGGCTCGGCGACCTCGTACAAGCTCAAGCTGAGCAAGTTCAACACCATCAAGCACAAGGTCGCCAAGCGCGGCACCTACTACCTGCGGCTGATCGTGAAGGGCAACGACTACATCAGCGGCGCCCACACCAAGGAGGTCAAGGTGACCTGGAAGTAGGCCTCGCCGGCGAGCGGGCCGAAGAGCGGGCCGAGGAGCGGGCCCGGGTGCTGCGGCATCCGGGCCCGCTCCGTGTGCCGGCGACGTTCCGGCGACGTTCCGGCGACCCCGGGCGGGCGTTAATCCAGATGAAACAGTCGTTTCGTAGAATGGCTGCACGAAACAACTGATCCATCCCGAAGAGGATCCATGCCGAAGAGGATGCCCGTGACGACCGCCGCCCCGATCGACCCGCCCGCCCGCCTGCTCATGGGGCCGGGCCCCATCACCGCCGACCCGCGGGTGCTCCGGGCGATGAGCGCCCAGCTCGTCGGCCAGTACGACCCGGCGATGACCGGCTACATGGCCGAGACGCAGGCGCTCTACCGCGAGGTGTTCCGCACCGGCAACGAGGCGACCCTGCTCGTCGACGGCACCAGCCGGGCCGGCATCGAGGCCGCCCTGGTCAGCCTGCTCGCGCCCGGCGACCGGGTGCTCGTGCCGGTGTTCGGCCGCTTCGGCCACCTGCTGCGCGAGATCGCCGAGCGCTGCGGCGCCGAGGTGCACGTCATCGAGCGGGACTGGGGCACGGTGTTCACCGCCGCCGAGATCGAGTCGGCGATCATCGCCAGCCGGCCGAAGCTGCTCGCGATCGTGCACGGCGACACCTCGACCACGCTCGCACAGCCCCTCGACGAGCTCGGCGCGATCTGCGCCCGGCACGGCGTGCTGCTCTACACGGACGTCACGGCGAGCCTCGGCGGCAACGAGTTCCCCGCCGACGACTGGGGCGTCGACGTCGCCACCGCCGGCCTGCAGAAATGCCTGGGCGGCCCCTCCGGATCGAGCCCCATCACCATCTCGGAGGCGGCCCGCGCCGTCATCGAGCGCCGCAAGAGCGTCGAGGCCGGCATCCGCGCCGAGGGCGACCAGGTGCTCGCCGAGCCGATCCGCTCCAACTACCTCGACCTCGCCCAGATCCTCGACTACTGGGGACCGCGGCGGCTCAACCACCACACCGAGGCCACCACGATGCTCTACGGCGCCCGCGAGTGCGCCCGGCTGCTCGTCGAGGAGGGCATCGACGCCGCCGTCGCCCGGCACGCCCGGCACGGCGCCGCGATGGCCGCCGGGCTCACGGCGATGGGCCTCGAGCTCTACGGTGACCGGGCCGTGCGGATGAACAACGTCGTCGGCGTCGTCATCCCGGACGGCATCGACGGCGACGGCGCCCGCGCCGCGATGCTCGAGGACTTCGCGATCGAGATCGGCACCTCGTTCGGGCCGCTGCACGGCCGGGTCTGGCGCATCGGCACCATGGGCTACAACGCGCGCACGGACGCCGTGCTCACGACCCTCGTCGCGCTCGAGAGCGTGCTCAGCCGCGGCGGCCACCGGCTCACCGCCGGTGCCGGCGTCGCGGGCGCACTGGAGGTGTACGGGCGATGACGACGTTCGACGCCGCCTGGATCATGGCCGGCTGCGACGAGCTCGCCAGCCACTCGCAGAGCGCCACCGGCATCGACCGGCGCTACCTCAGCCGCGAGCACGCGGCCGTCAACGCGATCGCCGCCCGCTGGATGCGCGAGGCGGGCCTGGAGACCTGGCAGGATGCCGCGGGCAACCAGTGCGGCCGGCTGGAGGGCGCCGAGCCCGGGCTGCCCGCCCTCGTGCTCGGCTCGCACCTGGACACGGTGCCGGACGCCGGCCGCTACGACGGCATCCTCGGGGTGCTCACCGCGATCGCCGCCGCCGCCCGGATGCCCGGGGGGGAGCTGCCCTTCGCGCTCGAGGTCGTCGCCTTCGGCGACGAGGAGGGCACCCGCTTCGGCCGTACGCTGCTCGGCTCGGCCGCGCTCGCCGGCTCCTGGCAGAGCGCCTGGGCGGACGAGCTCGTCGACGCCGAGGGCGTGCCGCTGCGCGCGGCCGCCGCGGCGTTCGGCCTCGACCCCGACGCGATCGGCGAGGCGGCCCGCGACCCGCGTCAGGTGCTCGGCTACCTCGAGGTGCACATCGAGCAGGGCCCGATCCTCGAGGCCGAGGACCGCCGGCTGGCGGTGGTCGGCTCGATCGCCGGCGCCCGGCGGATGACGGTGACGCTCACGGGCGAGTCCCGGCACTGCGCGACGCCCTGGTCGCTGCGGCGCGACGCGCTCGCGGGTGCCGCCGAGGCGATCGCCGCGATCGAGCGGATCGGCCGGGAGCGCGACACCCCGGTGACGGTGGGCCGCATCCGCGTCGAGCCGGACGCCGTCAACGTCATCCCGGGCCTCGCGGAGCTCAGCATCGACATCCGCGACGCCGACGACGAGCGCCGCGACGCGAGTCTCGCGGTGATCATGGCAGAGCTGGAGCGCATCCGCGCGGCGCGGGGCCTGGGGCTCGCCGTGCACGAGACGCACGCGGCCGCCGCCACGCGCTGCGCCCCCTGGCTCATGGAGGCGTTCCGGGCCGGCATCCGGAGCACCGGCGACGTCGAGCCGCGCGAGCTGTACAGCATCGCCGGGCACGACGCGATGGCGGTCGCGGCGCTCGCCGACGTGGCGATGCTGTTCGTGCGTTGCGCCGGCGGTGTCTCGCACAGCCCCGAGGAGTCGGTGCGGGTCGAGGACGTCGCGGCCGGGCTGGACGCGCTCGAGGCCGCCGTGCGCGAGGTCGCCGCGCTCGCGCGCGCGGAGGGCTGAGCGGTGCCGGCGGCCGGCCTCGCCGAGCGGCTCGACGCCGCCTACTCGCGGCTCGCGCCTCAGGAGCAGCGGGCGGCCGAGTTCATGCGCGCGCACCTGGCGGACCTCGCCGTCTACAACGCCACCGAGGTGGCCCGGCTCTCCGGGGTGTCGAAGGCGACGGTGTCCCGGCTGTACCGGCGGCTCGGCTTCGCCGGCGCCGAGCAGCTGCGCGAGCACGTCCGGGCGCTGCGCGCCACCGGGGAGCCGGTGCCCGGGGAGGCGGCCGCGGCGCACGGCGCCCACCTCGAGCAGGAGCTCACGAATATGCGGCAGGCACTCGCCGGGGTCGACCCGGGCCCGGCCGCGCGCACGATCGCGCGGGCCGGTCGGGTGCTCGTGATCGGCTTCCGCAACAGCTACCCGATGGCGCTGCACCTGAGGCAGCAGCTCGCGCAGGCCCGCGGCGGCGTCGAGCTCGCGCCGCTGCCCGGGCAGAGCCTCGCCGAGGAGCTCGCCGGCCTCGGCGCGCGCGACGTCGTCTGCCTGCTCGGCTTCCGCCGCCGGCCCGAGGGCTTCGCCCGGCTCGTCGCGGCGATTGGGCGCTCGCCGGCGTCCCTCGTGCTGCTCGTCGACCCGAGCGGGCGCCGGCACGCCGGCGGTGCCGAGCACGCGCTCGAGTGCCCCATCGAGACGGCCTCCGCCTTCGACTCCTACGCGGCGCCGGCGAGCCTCATCGGCCTGCTCGCCTCCCAGGTGCTCGCCGAGACCCGCCGGGCCGGTGCCGAGCGCGTGCGCGCGATCACCGCGGGTTACGGCGCCCTCGGCGAGCTCGAGGGCTGAGCCGGCCGCGGCCTCCGCTCGGCGGCCCCTTGCTCCGCGGCCCCTTCCGCGGTGGCGACGAAAACGAAGGAGCCCGTGCGCGCGGGGCGCCTTTTCGTGCGCTGGAGGCCCGGTGCGACACCAGTTCCTTCGTTTTCGTCACCGCGGCGGGTTCGTCACCGCGGCGGGGGAGGGCCGTCGTGGTCGGCGCCGTCCCAGAGGTCGGCGCAGTCGACGGGCGTGGCGCCGTGGGCGGCGAGGTAGGCGCGGGCCCCGGCGTCGCCGGCGAGGGTCGTCGCGAGCGCGGCGCGGTGCTCGGCGCCGATGAGCACCGGATGTCCCGGCCGCTGCCCGAACCACGCCTGGGCCAGCGCGGTGCGGCCCCGCGACCGTGCCAGCACCGCGAGTCGCGCGGCCGCCTCGACCGGCATCCCAGGCAGGTCGACGAGGGTCACGAGGGTCGCCGCCGTCGCCGGGTCGACGGCGACGAGACCGGTGCGCAGCGAGGCGGCCACGCCCTCCGCCCAGTCGGCCGCGACGACGGCGCGGGCCCCGGCGGGCACGAGGGCCGCGGCCCGCTCGGCACCGGCGCCGAGCACGACGACCACGTCGCGGCATCCGGCGCCGTCGAGCACCGCGACGGCGTGGCCCAGCCAGCCCGGCACGAGCGCCTTCGGCCCCCCGGAGCGCCGGCCCGCGCCCGCGGCGAGCACGATGCCGGACAGTGCCGGGTCGGGCTGTGCCGGGTCGGGCTGTGCTGGGTCGGGCCGTGCCGGGCCGGACAGTGCGGGGTCGGGCTGTGCTGGGTTGGACGGCGCCGGGTCGGGCTGTGCCGGGCCGGGCGCGGCCCGGGGGAGGTCCATCGCTAGAGTGAATCACGTGATCGAGGCGAGTGTGCAGCAGCTGCGCTCCTGCCTCGCCGTCGAGCGCTGGGTCGCCGAGGTCGCCGGGGTCTACCCCGACCGGGAGGCGCTGCTCGCCGCCGCGCGCGCAGCGGCGCCGCTCGACGAGGCCGAGATCGACGAGGCGGTGGCGCACCATCCGCGCATCGGCGAGCGGCCGGTCGGCCGGGGCGCGAGCGCGGAGTTCAGCCGCCGCGAGCAGGCGTCCGCGGCGGACGCCGACGACGCTGCCGTGAACGCCCTCATCGCGGCCGGCAACGCCGAGTACGAGCGTCGCTTCGGCCGGGTGTTCATCATCCGCGCGGCCGGCCGCAGCCGCGCCGAGATCCTCGCCGAGCAGCGTCGCCGGCTCGCGCTCGCACCCGCCGAGGAACTGCCGATCGTCGGCGAGCAGCTGATCGAGATCGCGCTGCTGCGCCTCGCGGAGCTGGTGCCCGCATGAACGGCCCGGCGTGAGCCAGATCACGACGCACGTGCTCGACGCAGCCGCCGGACGCCCGGCGGCGGGCCTGGCCGTCGTGCTCCTCGACGGCGACGGCGATGTCCTCGGCCGCGGGGTGACCGACGCCGACGGCCGTGTCGCCGAGCTGGGCCCCGAGCGCCTGGAGCCCGGAGCGTACCGGCTGGTGTTCGACACCGACGGCTACTTCGGCGAGACCCCGCACTTCCACCCCGTCGTGGCCGTCGACTTCCGAGTGGCCGGCGCCGAGCACTGCCATGTGCCGCTGCTGCTGAGCCCGTTCGCCTACTCCACGTACCGCGGCTCCTGATCCGCCGACCGGCGCCCCCCCCCGCGGGCGGCTCAGTAGTGCGTCTTGGCCGTGTGCGCGAGCCAGGCGTCGAAGGGCGCGGGCGCGTTCGACGGCCGCAGCTCCTCGATGGGCAGCCGCCAGGCATCCCGCGGCGTGGCGAACAGCTCGTAGAAGGCCCGGTCGTCGAAGCCGCCGCGGGCGGCATCCTCGCGATCGGCCGCGTAGACCACCCGGTCGAGCCGCGACCACAGCGAGGCCGCGAGGCACAGCGGGCAGGGCTCGCAGGAGGTGTACAGCGTGCAGCCGGCGAGCGAGAAATCGCCCGTGGCGCGACAGGCGGCGCGGATCGCCATCACCTCCGCGTGCGCGGTCGGGTCGAGGTCGCGTGTCACCCGGTTCTGCCCCTCGGCCAGCAGCGTGCCATCGCGCACGATCACGGCGCCGAACGGGCCGCCACCCGCGGCCACGTTCTCGACGGCGAGGCCGATGGCACGGTCGAGCCAGCGCCGGTCGGTGTCGGGCTGCTGGGTGTCGGGCTGCCCGGTGTCGGGCTGCCCGGTGTCGGGCTGCCCCGCATTCGGCTCAGCGGTATCCGGCTGCCCGGGATCCGCCGCCGCGCTCATGCCGCCCCCAGGCTCGGCAGCCAGGCCTCGCCGGCGTCGGGGGCGTCGTCGCGGGTGATCGTCGCCTCGATGAGCCCGTAGGGGCGGTCGTCGGCGTGGAACACCTCGCCGCGGCTCTCGATGCCGAAGCGCGCGAGGTCGTAGTCGAAGTGGTGCTTGTTCGGGGCCTGCAGCCGCACCTCGACGATCTCGGGAATCGCCTCGAGCACCGCCTTGCCCATGTGCCACAGCGTCTGCTGCAGCGCGAGCGAGTGCAGGGTGGCGAACTGCTCGACCATGAGCTGCTTCACCCGCGGGTACACCGCCTCCCAGTCGACATCCACGGAGCCGAAGCGCCACCTGGCCACGAGCGAGGTGGCCATGATCCGGTCGTTGGTGGGCTGCAGGGTGGTGAGCTCGTCGACGAGGAAGTCGCGGAACTCGCTGCCGGTGGACTTGAGGATGATGAGGTCCTTGAGCCCGCCGATGACGTGCTCCCCGCCGGCGTCCACGGTGATCGCGGCGGTGCGCACCTCCTGGCCGCGGCGCACGAACGTGTGGTCGTGCTCGGCGCCGTCCACGACGACGCGCTCCCAGGCGTACTCCTCGATCTCGATGCGGGCGCCCTCGACCGGCTCGATGTCGTGCACGAAGTGACGCGCGAGAGCGAGCCCGTAGGCCTCGGGCGAGTCGATGCCGACCGTCTTCGCGAAGGCGAAGGCGGTGTTCTTCTGGGTGTCGGTCGGCAGCACCATCGACTGGTCGCCGACGAGGTAGGCCGGCTCGAAGGGGCCGCGCAGCGCCGTCGTGACGTTGAGGTCGCGGATCCCGTGCCGGGGCGTGTCCCGGTAGATGCGCACGACCCGGTTCTCCGCCTTGCCGTACTGGTTGCCGCTGAGGATGATGGCCATGCTCACATGCTCGCACCGGCGCGTGACGCCGATGTTTCGGCCCGGGCGGGCGCCGGGTCGCCCGGCGTTTGCCGCTCCTGCGCGGCGCTGCGCGGAGCGCGATCGGTGCCCCGGCAGCAGCGGGACCGCGCGGAGGGCGCAGAGCGCGGATGCCGCGAACGCGGCCGGGTAGCCCGCGACGCCGATGAGTGCGCCGACGAGCGGCCCGACGGCGGATGCCGCGACGAACTGCCCGGTGCTCTGCGCCTCGAGCGCCCGGCCCGACCGGAATGGCCTGCCTCGGCGACCGAGGTGAAAGCGAGGCCGTTGTCGGCGACCGGATCGTCGAGGCGATCACGAACACCAGGCAGGCGAGCACGAGCACGGCACCGCGCGCACCGAGGTCCAGCCCGCCCGCGAGGCCAGCTCGCCCGCGAGCGCCAGGCGCCCACCCGCCCGGTCGACGAGGGCGCCCCGGGCGATCGGTCTCGTTTGTCGATCGGTCCGGCGGTCTCGTTTGTCGATCGGTCTCGTTTTACGACCCACGGGCGGCGATTCGTCCCAATTGGGCCGGATCGCCGGGATCGCCGGGGCGGGCGTGACGCCGGCGGGCGCGGCGCCGACCGTTCAGAGCTCCTGGGCGCGGGAGAGCAGCCGGCCGCGCGGTGCGGCACCGGCGCTCCGGTCGAGTGGCTCGCCGGCGAGCCAGGCCCGGCGGGCGACACCGTGCAGTCGTCGGCCGTCGAAGGCGGTCACCGGGTTGCGGTGCAGCAGCCGATCGGCGTGCACGGTGAAGGCCTCGTCGGGCGCGAAGGCGACGAGGTCGGCGTCGGCGCCGACGGCGATGCGCCCCTTGGCGCCCAGCCCGAGCAGCTCGGCGGTGCCGCGCGACATCCATTGCAGCACGTGTTCGAGCGGGATGCCGCGGCGGCGCGCCTCGGTCCAGACGGCGCCGAAGCCGGTCTGCAGACCGGCGATGCCGCCCCAGGCGCGCTGGAAGTCGCCGCCGTGGCCGAGCTTGAGCTCGGCCGTCGCGGGTGAGTGGTCGGTGACGACGACGTCGATCACGCCCTCGAGCAGCGCCTCCCAGAGCGCCTCGCGGTTGGCCTCGTCCCGGATCGGCGGACAGCACTTGAACTCGGTGGCGCCGGCCGGCACCTGCTCCTCCGCGATGGTGAGGTAGTGCGGGCAGGTCTCGACGGTGATCGGCAGCCCCTCGGCCCTCGCCGCGCGCAGCATCGGCACCGCGGCGGCGCTGGAGAGGTGCAGGATGTGGGCACGCGCCCCGGTGCGGCGCACCCCCTCGATCACCCGGCCGATGGCCGTGGTCTCCGCGAAATCCGGCCGGGACTCGACGAAGGAGCGGTAGTCGGCGCCGCCGTCGCGCGCGCTCGCCGCGAGCACGGCCGGGTCCTCGGCGTGCACGATGAGCAGCGCCTCGAGCTCGGCGATCTCGGCGAGCGCCGCGTCGAGCTGGGCGGTGTCCAGGTGGTCGAACTCGTCGATGCCGGAGGGGGCGAGGAAGCACTTGAAGCCGAACACGCCGGCATCCCACAGCTCGGCGAGGCCGCCGAGGTTCTGCGGCACCGCGCCGCCCCAGAATCCGACGTCGACGCGCGCCTTGGGCCCTGCGGCCTCGCGCTTGACGTGCAGCGCCTCGAGGCTGACCGTCGTCGGCACGCTGTTGAGCGGCATGTCGACGATCGTCGTGACCCCGCCGGCCGCGGCGGCCCGGGTGGCGGAGTCGAAGCCCTCCCACTCGGTGCGCCCGGGTTCGTTGACGTGCACATGGCTGTCGACGATGCCCGGGATCAGCACCTCGTCGGGCGCGAGCTCGGTGGTCGGACCGTCCAGCGGGGCCGCGCTCACCGCCGCGATCAGGCCGTCGCGGATGCCGATCCAGGCCTCGCGCGGCCCCTCCGGCAGCTGGACGGATGCCGCGTGCAGCACGGCATCGAACTCGACGGCCTCGCTCATGCCGCCACGTTACGCGGCCCGCGTTACGCGGTCGTGTCGGCGCCGCGCGGCCCGTCGGCCGCGCGTGGTCGGGCCTGGCTGCGCGCGGTGATTCGGTCGTGCGCGGTGATTCGGTCGCGTTTTACGATTCACGGGTGCCGAGACGTCCCAATTGGGACGTCTCGGCGGGGGGCGGATCGGCCGGCCGCGCGGCGGCGCCGCGACACACGCGGGAAACGCCGGCGTGGCAGCATCGACGGATGGGGGCGGTCGGCAGCGGAGCGCGGAGCGCGGCGCGCGAGCGCTGCCCGAAGCGGATGACCTACGGGCCCTGCGGCGGTGTGGGCTTCGCGGGGGAGTGCGAGGTGTCGCCGCAGCGCTGCAGCTTCGTCGACCTCGAGACGGTGCGCTGGCACGGCGTCGAGGCGGATGCCCCGCCGGGGCGCAGCGACCCGGTCCCCGCGCCGCGGCCCCCGGCGCGCGCGGACTGGATGCGCGGCCGGCTGGCCGCCGGCCGGGTAGTGGTGGCCGACCTGCCGGCCCGGGCGCTCGACGCCGACTCGCTCGCCGAGTGCGCCGGCATCCTCGTCGGCAGCGTCGACGCCGTGCTCGCCGGCGACTCGGGCTCGGCGCGCGTGCAGTTCGCGCCGAGCTACCGGGCGCAGCTGCTGCGCGCCGCCGGCATGGACGTCTGGTCCGGGCTGAACTGCCGGGACCGCAACCGGGTGGCGCTCGAGGGCGAGCTCGCGGCGCTGGCCCACGCCGGGGTCGCCGGCGTGCACTGCGTCACCGGCGACCACACCCGCACCGGGGCGCGCCCGGACGCCGCCCCGGTCTTCGACCTCGACTCCACCGGCCTGGCGAGCATCGCGCGGGCCGCCGGCCACCTGGTGAGCGTGGCCGAGGCCCCGGCCACGCCGCCGGTGGCGCGCCGTGCCGCCCGGCTGGTCGAGAAGGCGCGCGCGGGCGCCGAGGTCTGCTTCGTCAACCACGCCGGTGGCGCGGGCCCGGTGGCGGACTTCGTGGCGGCGGCCCGGGCCCAGGCGGCCCGGGTTGAGGCGCCTCGGGCCGAGGCACCCCCAGTCGAGGCGCTCCGGGCCGAGGCGCTCTCGGTCGAGGCACCCCCGGTCGAGGCCGGCGGCGCGGTTCCGACGGCCGAGGCCGGCCGGGCGGGCCTCGCCTTCGTGCCCTGCGTGCCGGTGATCGTCGACCCCGGCAGCGCGGCGCTGCTGCGCAGCTTCACGACGCTCGTGCTGCCACCGGGCTATCTCGACGGCATCCTCGCCGACGCCGACCCGGCCGCGGCGGGCATCGCCGCGGCCGTCGACCTCTCCGAGGAGCTGCTGGCCGTCGAGGGGGTGAGCGGCGTGAACCTCTCCGGGGGCGCCGCCCCGGGCCGGGAGGCGTGGTTCGCCGAGGCGCTCGCCACGATCGGGCAGCGGCTGCGCTGAGGTTCGCTGTACCGCCTCGCGGCACCGCCCCGCGCCAGCCGCCGCCGCTGGGCCGCAATCCGCACCGCCGCCCGAGCCGCCGCCGGGCCACCGCCGTCGGGCTCAGCCTGGCAGCAGCCTCAGCCCGGCAGCAGCCACCGCGTCCAGGCGCCGTCCTCGAGCCGGTACTCGACGCGCTGCGAGGCGGTCTCTGCGTCGGCGCGCCAGAACGTCAGCCGGCTCGGCCGCACCAGGTAGCCGGTCCACACCTCCGGCGGCTCGAGCGCGGCCACGTCGTGCTCCGCCTGGAACACCCGCCAGCGCTCCACCCTCTGCGCGTGCGGCAGCTGGGCGAGCTCGGCGGTGTTCTGCCAGGCGAGCTGCCGCAGGTAGGGGCTGCGCCGCGCGTAGGCGCGCTCGAGCCGGTGGCGCGGGGCGGGCGACGCCAGCCCCTGCACGCACAGCTGCCAGGTGAAGCCGGGCCAGAGCATCGCGATGGCCACGCGCGCATCGGCGGCGAGCTGCTGCGCCTTGCGGCTGGCGGCATCCGTGTTGAACCAGAAGCCCTCGTCGTCGAACTCGGTGAGCAGCACGGTGCGGATGTCGGGGGCGCCGTGCTCGTCGAGCGTGGCGAGCTGGATCTGCGGTCGCTCGGGGTCCTCGTCCGCCGGCAGCCACTCCAGGAGCGTCGGCCAGAACGGCGCCGCGGACAGGCCGCTCACGAGCGCGCCCCGTCCGCGCCGGCCCCGCCCCGCCGGGCCTCCACCCGCGGCAGCCCCGCGGCCCGGTGCCGGAACCGGGCGATCTCAGCGAGCGCGGCGAGGCCGTGGGCGACGGCGCGCTCGTGCACCAGGGCGCCGTGCTCGGCGGAGGCGTGACGGGCGTCGCCGATGACGCCGGCGTCGTCGAAGTCGTCGGAGAGCCAGCCGAACTGCACGGCGCCGCCGTTGAAGCGCACGAGCTCGAAGTCGGCCAGGTGGTCGGGCACCCAGCGCCCGGCCGCGGCCATGTCGACGAGCTCGGGCCTCAGGTGCAGCACGAGCGAGGTCTCCTCGTGCCCGCCGTGGATGCCGAAGCCGCGCTCGCTCAGCCCGCCCTCGTCGACCGCCGCGCGCATCCCGAGCCCCATCACGAAGGTGCGCAGCCCGGTGCGGCGGCGGATCTCGCGGATCGCCTGCTGCAGCAGCGCGAGGTTGCCGCCGTGGCCGTTGTAGAACACCAGGGTGCGCGCCGGCGTGCTCGCCACCGAGTCGCCGAGGGCGACGACCGTGCGCGCGAGCGTCTCGCCGTCGAGCCACATCGTGCCCGGCGCCCAGTGGTGCTCGTCGGACTTGCCGTAGGCGATCGCGGGCAGCCGCCAGACGTCGAGGCCCGCGGCGACCGCGGCGGCGACGACGTCGCGCGAGACGAGGTCGGCCATCAGCCAGTCGGTCGCGAGCGGCAGGTGGGGGCCGTGGTGCTCGATGGCGCCGATCGGCAGCAGCACGATCGAGTCGGCGTCGAGCGCGGATGCCAGCCGCGGCCCGGCCAGCTCGGCGAGCTCGCGGCTCACGAGACCTTCCCCCCGGTCACGACCGTGGGCTCGACGAGCTTGCCCGGGTTGAGCAGCCCCCCGGGGTCGGTGCGGGCGGCGAGCGCGCGGGTGCGCTCGGGCTCGAAGTCCACGAACCACTGGTGCGGGTTGTGGAAGCTCACGCCGAGCGCGAGCAGCCGCTCGAAGCCGGCGTAGACCGCCCGCTCGCTCGTGTACTCGCCCGCGAGCATCCCGATCGGCCGGCCGTGCTGGCTCTCGATGTGCAGCATGCCGCCGGGGTACACGGCCTCCACCTCGTCGATGCGCTCGACGAGCGCGTCGCCGGAGACCTCGACGTGGAAGTAGGTGTCGGGGTAGGCCTTCTGCAGCCACTCGATCGGATGGTTGTAGCTGACCATCGAGATCTTCATGGTCTCGACGGGCCCCGCGGTGACGTCCTCCATCCGCCCGCCGACCGACTCGACGAGCCGGGTCGCCTCGTCGAGGCTCGCGACGTCGAGGATGGCGCGCAGGCTCGCCCGCCCGTCGGCGAGCCCGGGCACCCGGGGCAGCGCGTCGGAGAGCACCGGGTTGTCGGCCGAGACGAGCCGGGGCGTCGGCTCGATGGCGGCGAAGGGGCGGATGAGCGCGAGCGCGTCCTCGAAGGCGTCGAAGCTCGCGTAGAAGCCGCGCCAGTCCTGCAGCGGCTCGAGCCTGACGCGCGCGCGGGCGATCACGCCGGCGGTGCCGTAGCTGTGCACGAAGGGCTGCGCCGCGTCGCCCTCGACGGGCACGAGCGCGTCGCCCGCCGCCGGATAGGCGACGTCGAGGGCGAGCACGAAGCCGTCGGAGTTCGAGGCGTGCCGGATCGAGCCGGTGCCGCCGGATCCGCCGGAGAGGAAGCCGCCGAGCGTCGAGTTCGCCGTCGAGGGGTACATGAGCAGCTGCTGGCCGGTCGCGACCGCGGCCTGCTCCAGCGCCGCCATCGGCGCGCCCGCCTCGGCGACCAGGAAGCCGTCGCCGACCTCGAGGATGGCGCGCGCCCGGGAGGTGTCCAGTACGAGGCCGCCGGCCACCGGGATCGCCTGGCCGTAGTTGCCGGTGCCCTTGCCGCGCGCCGTCACCGGCACGCCGTGACGAGCGGCGGCGCCCACCGCTCGACCGATCTGCTCGGCGTCGCGCGGCCAGGCGACGAGCTCGGCACGGCCGAGCGGCAGCTTGCCGCTGATGATCGGCGACAGGTAGGCGCCGTCGACGGAGGCACGCTCGAGCGCGCGCGCCTCGCGGCTCACGCCGCGCTCACCGAGCAGGGCGAGCAGCTCGGTGTGCAGCGCCTCGATCACGGCCGGGTCTACCATCGTGCTCCTCCTCGTACAGGATGCTCCTGCATCCTGGCGCATTCGTGTTTCGGCGGCGGGACCGCGCGGTTTCGGGCGTCGCCATCGGTGTCGTCGTCGCCGCTGCCGTCGCGATCGGTGTCGTCGCGATCGGTGTCGCCGCGGGTGCGGTCGTCGTCAGTGCATGACCATGCCGCCGGTGATGTTGAACGCCTGCCCGGTGCAGTAGCCGCCGTCCGGGCCGAGCAGGTAGTCGACCATCCCGGCGACGTCCTCGGGGGTGCCGAGCCGGCCGAGCGGGCTGAGCGCGGTCCAGGCGGCGACGTCGGCCTCGGTGCGGGAGTCCGCGCCCATCTCGGTGAGCACGAAGCCGGGGCAGACGGCGTTGACGGTGATGCCGTGCACCCCCCACTCGAGCGCCCCGGCGCGGGTGAGGGCGAGCACGGCCGCCTTGGAGGCGGCGTAGTGGGCCTCGAGGTCGCCGCGGTGCTTGGCCGCCATCGAGGCGATCGTGACGATGCGGCCGCCGTTCCCGGAGGCGATCATCGCCCGGGCGGCCACCTGCATGGCGATGAGGCAGCCGCGCGCGTTGACGGCCATGACCCGGTCCCACTCCGCCGGCTCGATCTCGAGCAGCGGGGAGTGCCGGAACACCCCGGCGCTGTTGACGAGCGCGTCGATGCCGCCGAGGGCGTCGATGGCGGCGCCGAGGCTGTGCTGTGCCGATGGCGGGTCGGCGAGGTCGGTGCGGATGAAGACGCCGCCGATCTCCCGAGCGATGGTCTGACCGGCGGGCTCGTCCCGGTCGGCGATCGCGACGGTGGCGCCGCCGGCGGCGAGGCGGCGGGCGATCGAGGCGCCGATGCCGCCGGCACCGCCCACGAGGAGCAGCCGGGTCGCGGTCATGCCTGGATCGCCCCCCGGCTCCAGCGCCCGGCGTCCAGGCGGTAGTGCAGCCGTCGGTTGAGCTCGCCGGAGCGGCCCTCCCAGAAGGTCACCCCGTCGGGCCGCAGCCGGAACCAGCCCCAGTGGGTCGGTCGGGTGATCGCCTGCGCGCCATCCCGGAGCGCGTGGAAGCGCTGCAGCTGCTCGGCCTCGTCCGGCAGGGGGAGTCCGTGGAACGAGACGACGCGCGCGGCCTGCACCGCGCGGTCCTCCTCGGCGAAGCGCCGGTCGTTCTCCTCGTCCATGGCGTAGTCGACGCGGCCGGTGACGTTGACCGACTGTGCGGTCTCGCGCCAGTAGAGCGAGACCGCGGCGCGGCCGGTGGCGGCCAGCTCCACCCCCTTGCGGCTGGAGAGGTTCGTGGTGAACAGCAGCGCCTCCGGCTCAACCGCGAGCAGCTGCACGGTGCGCGAGGAGGGCACGCCCTCGGCGCTCGCGGTCGCGAGGGTGACGTACATCGGTTCGAGCACACCGCGATCGTGGGCGACGGCCACCCAGTCGGCCAGCAGCGCCAGCGGATGCTCCGGGGCGCTCGCCGCGTCGAGGGCGGGCACATCGGCGGGGGCCGTGGGAAAGCGGACTGTCTCGGCGGGCGGGGGTGCTGGCGGCATCGCTGGGTGCTCCTGGGTGCTCTTCGGGCCGCTCGGCAGCGGCTGCGGGCGAGGGTCTCGGTCTCAGTATGGGCCAACCTATAACGATTTACGAAGCGGAAATGCGCCGACTCCTCCCTGAAACAAACGGGTGATTGCCTCGTTGTGTAAATCGATTCGCGGATGGCTCGCCCCGTCGCCATCCACCGCATCCCACGCACCGCTCTGCGTCACCGCCGGGCTCGCCGAGCCCAGCGCCCACCCGCCCCACGGACCAAGGGAGCCATTCATGACCGCACACCGCGCCCCTCGGCGCGCCCTCGCCCTGGCAGCCGCGCTCGCCGCCGCCCTGCCGCTGCTCGCGGCCTGCTCGAGCAGCGACTCGGACGCCACCAGCACGGCCACCGCCTCCGGCGACATCAGCGCCGAGCGCTGCGCCGAGAACCAGGCTGCCGGCGCGATCACGTTCCTCACCAGCTACCAGTACACGGCCACCGTCGGCATCCTCGACGTGCTCGCCGCCGAGCAGCAGGGCTACTTCGCCGACCTGTGCCTCGACGTGACGATCCAGCCCGGCGGCACGAACGCGCAGCTCGTGAGCGCCGGCACCGCCCAGATCGCCGGCCTCGGCGGCGCGAGCGACGTCATGACCGCGGTCGACAACGGTGCGGACATCACCGGCGTCGCCACCTACGGCAACACCGTCGCGATCACGCTCATGACCAACGCCGACAGCGGCATCGACTCGCTCGACGACTTCGTGGGCAAGACGATCGGCTACAAGGACGCGATCCCGCCGCAGGTCGAGGCCATGTTCGTGCAGGCGGGCATCGCGCTCGACTCGATCAACTGGGTCTCGGTCGGCTACGACCCGACGATCCTGCCCCAGGGTCAGGTCGACGCGCTCACCGGCTACATCTCCAACGAGCCGCACACGCTCGAGACCGCGGGCTACGACGTCACGCTCTGGAACCCCTCCGACTACGGCATCGAGTCGACGTTCAACACCCAGATCGTCAACACCGACTGGGCCGAGGCCAACCCCACCGCCGTCGAGGACTTCCTGCGCGCGAGCCTGCACGGCTACGACTACCTCAACACCTCGGACGACAACCTCGCCTCGACCCTCGACTACGCCTCGAGCCTCTCCGACTCCGGCTACGACGTGGATGCGGCCAGCTATCGCTGGACCACCGAGGTCGGCCTGGTGGAGGACAGCCTGCCGGACGGCTGGGGCGTCGGCCAGGAGAGCGTCGATCAGTGGCAGCCGGAGGCGGACATGCTCGTGACCTACGACCTCGTCAAGAGCACACCCGACCCGGCATCGGACCTCGACTCCAGCTACATCGACGCGATCTACGACACGGACGGCACCCTGATCTGGCCGGCCCCGTGAGAGCTTGGCTGCAGACGGGCTTCGGCGAGCTGCGGGAGGTGCGGGGACTGGCGACGGTCCCCGCACCCTCCCCGGGGCCGGGGGAGGTGCGCGTGCGGGTGCTCGCCTGCGCGCTCAACCGTCTCGACGTGCTCCAGCGCCGTGCCCCCGTCGTCGCGACGTTCTCGCTGCCGCACATCGGCGGCATGGATGTCGTCGGCGTCGTCGAGTCGGTCGGCGACGGCGACCCGGGGCTCCTCGGCTCGGTCGTCGTGGTCGACCCGGTGGTCACCGACGAGAGCTGCGCGCAGTGCCGCGGGGGGCATCCGGAGTACTGCGCCGAACTGCGCACCGTCGGATCGAGCCGGCCGGGCGGCCTCACCGAGCTCGTCGTGGTGCCGTCGCGCAACGTGCACCCCGTCGATGTGCCCGCCGACGACCTCGACACGATCGTCGCGCTGGCCTGCGCTCCCGTCGCCGGCGTCACCGCCTGGCACGCGCTGCTCGGCGCCGGCCGACTGGAGGCCGGCGAGAGCGTGGTGATCCCGGGGGCAGGATCGGGACTCGGCATCGCCGGCATCCAACTCGCCCGTTCGCTCGGCGCGAGCGTGATCGCCCTCGCCGGTGACGCGGCGAAGGCCGAGCGCGCCCGGGAGCTCGGCGCCCGGCACGTCATCGACCGCAGCGCCGGCGACTGGGTCGCCGCGGCCAGGGCGGCCACCGACGGCGTCGGTGTGGACCTGGTCTGGGACCACGTGGGCGGCCCCTTCCTGCAGCAGGCCATCGACGCGAGCCGCATCGGCGGCCGCGTGGTCATGAGCGGCACCACCGCGGGCGGCAGCTCCACGATCACGAACACGAGCGTGTTCCACTGGGGCCGCACCATCATCGGGCACGGCGGCTATTCCCGGCAGGAGATGGCCGACACCCTCGCGGCCTACCGCTCGGGCCGGCTCGTGCCCGTGATCGACTCGGTGTGGCCCTTCGAGGCCGAGCCCGAGGCCGAGCGGCGCCTGGAGTCCGGCGACTTCTTCGGCAAGGTGATCGTGATGGGACCGGGCATCGGGATGCCGAACGCCTGGCTGCCGAACGCCCGGATGCCGAACGCCCGGGTGCCGGGCACCGAGTCGCTAGCCGCCGAGCTGCCGGGAGGCCGCCGATGAGCGCCGACATCGCCGTCTCGATCTCCGGCGTCGGCAAGTCGTTCGCGAGCCGCCGGGGCCGGGTGGTCGCCCTCGACGGCATCGACCTCGAGATCCGCTCCGGCGAGTTCCTGACGCTGTTCGGTCCCTCCGGATGCGGCAAGTCCACGCTGCTGCGCGTGATCGCCGGCCTCGAGGAGACGAGCGTCGGCACGGTGCGGGTGCTGGGCGACGCCCCCGCCGTCGCCTCCGCTCACAAGAACATCGCCTGGGTGCCGCAGAGCCCCGGGCTGCTGCCCTGGTCGAGTGTGCTCGGCAACGCGGCGCTCTCCGCGCGGGTGAACCGGCGCGCCGACCGGCGCGGCCTCTCCGACCGTCGCCCCGAGGACGCCCGGGCGGTGCTCGGCGAGCTCGGACTGAGCGAGTTCCTCAACGCCCCGCCGGCGCAGCTCTCCGGCGGCATGCGCCAGCGAGCCGCGATAGCGCGCGGCTTCGTGCAGGGCTCGCCGCTGCTGCTCATGGACGAGCCGTTCAGCGCCCTCGACGAGCTCACCCGCGACACGCTGCGGCTGAAGCTCCTGGAGCTGTGGCAGCGGCACCGGCGCACGGTGGTGTTCGTCACCCACTCCGCCGCCGAGGCGGTGCTGCTCTCCGACCGGGTCGTGGTGATGACCCCGCGGCCGGGCCGCATCCACGATGTCATCGACGTGGGCCTCGACCGTCCGCGCGATGCGGCGATGACCGAGTCGCCCGAGTTCGCCCGGGCGGTCGCGCGCGTCAAGCGGGCGCTCGGCCGCGGCTGGGACGGGGGAGAGCAATGACCATCGACCGGGAGAGCCTGCGCACGTCCGTCCGGCAGCGCGGCGGCTCGCTCGCGCTCACCATCGCCGCGCCGACCGTGCTGTTCCTGCTGCTGGGCCTGCTCTGGCAGCTCGTGGCCACCCGGCTGGCCAGCATCCTGCCGCCGCTTGAGGAGGTGGCCGCCGACTTCCTCTCCCGGCCCGACTTCTACGCGCTCAACCTGCTCGAGACGCTGCACTCCGGGCTGCTGGGGCTCGCGGCCGGCGTGATCGTCGCGATCGGGCTCGCCGTGGCCATCGTGCACGTGCGGGTGCTGCGCGCGGCGATCATCCCGCTCGCACTGCTGCTCAACGTCACCCCGGTCGTCGCCATCTCGCCGGCGCTCGTCGTCGCCTTCGGCTTCACCGCGACCCCGCACGTCATCGTCGCGGCGATCAGCGCGTTCTTCCCGATGCTCATCAACGCGATCACCGGGCTGCAGCGCGTGGACAGCGGGGCGCTCGACGTGTTCCGGGTGCTCGGTGCGAGCAGGCTCGACGTGTTCCTGCGGCTGCGGGTGCCCACGAGCCTGCCGTTCCTGTTCGTCGGCCTTCGGCTGTCGGTCACGACCGCCATGGTGGGCGCCGTGGTCTCCGAGTTCACCGGCACCGCCAAGGGCATCGGCGCGGTCATCGTGAACGCCACCGCCTACCTCAACCTCTCCCAGATGTGGTGCGCCATCGGCGTCTCGGCGCTGACGAGCCTCGCCCTGCTCGGCCTCGTGACGATCCTCGAGCGGATCAGCATCCGGTGGTGAGGCCCCTCCGCCCCTGGGCGGCGTTCGCGAGTCTCTGCCTCGGCTTCCTGCTGGTGTCGATCGACGGCAGCATCGTGGCGATCGCCGTGCCCGCGATGGCGGCCGGGCTGCACGCGCCGGTGACCGCGGTGCTGTGGGCCGTCACCGGCTACCTGCTCGCCTACGTCGCACCGCTGCTGGTCACCGGATGGCTCGGCGATCGGCTCGGCCACCGCCGCGTCTACCTCCTCGGCCTCCTCGTGGTGTTCGCCGGCTCGGCGGCAGGCGCCCTCGCCCCCTCGGCCGGCCTGCTCGTGGCTGGCCGCGTCGTGCAGGGGCTCGGCGCCGCACTGATGGCGCCGCAGACCCTCGCCCTGATCACCCGGCTGATGCCCGCGCCCTCGCTCGGACCGGCCCTCGGCCTTTGGGGCGCGAGCGCGGGCGCGGCGAACGTGCTGGGACCGGCTCTCGGCGGCGCGCTCGTGACGGCGTTCGGATGGCGCGCCGTGCTCGCCGTCAACCTGCCGGTCGCCGCGCTCGCGATCGTGCTCACCCTGCGGCTCGTCCCGCGGGGCGGCGATGCCGAGAGCGGGGTCGGAGGTGCCGCGGAGCGCCGGCTGGACGCACCGAGCGGCCTGCTCTCGGTGCTCGCGATCGCCGCCCTCGTCGCCGGCGTGCAGCAGCTCGGCGGCAGCGGCAGCGACGGGACCGCTGCGGTGCTGCTGCTGGTGCTCGGCGTCGTGTTCGCGATCCTGCTGGCGCTGCGGCAGCGCGATCCCGATCGCCGGCTGCTGCCGGCGGTGCTGTTCGCTTCCGGCGTCTACGGGCCCGCTCTGCTCGGTGTCTTCGCGGTCTCCGCGCTCATCACGGCGGTGCCGGTGCTCGTCGTGCTCGCCGCGCAGATCGGTCTCGGCCTCGCCCCGGCTGTCGCCGCCCTCGAGGTGCTGCCCATCGGTGTGGCCTCGATGCTCATGCAGCCTCTCGTCGGCCGGCTCATCGGCCGCATCGCGCCGGCGCTCATCGCCCGGCTCGCCCTGCTGCTGCTCGCCATCGGCGCCGGTGCCGTCGCCGTGAGCCTGACCGGCGGCTCGCCACCGGTCATCGCGGCGGCCGTCGGGCTGCTGGGCCTCGGCGCGGCGGGCGTCTGGTCGCCGCTGTCGATGCTCGCGGTGGCCGGTGCCCCGGTCTCGCTCACCGGCTCGGCCGGGGCCGGCTACAACCTGGCACGGCAGCTGGGGGCAGCGTTGGGGGCCGCGGCGGCCACCGCGCTCGTGCACTGGCAGCTCATCGCGCGCTTCGCCGCGGGCGCGAGTCGTGCGGCGGCCCTGCGCGGCACCATCACCACCGCCCAGGCTCCGCAGTATCTGGCGGCCTGCGCGAGCGTCGTGGCGATCCTCGTCGCGCCGCCGGTCATCGCGGCGGCGGTGCTGAGCCTCGTTCCCCGTTCGCGCCCCGACGTCTAGGATCGAGCGCGGCGACGGCTGCCGGTGGATGCCGAGAGGGGAGCATCGATGAGCGATGCGTCGCGCGCGCGGGGGGTGCGCCTCGCCGACGTCGCCGAGCGCGCCGGCGTGAGCATCTCCACGGCGAGCAATGCGCTCAGCGGCAACCGGGCGGTGCGGGCGGCCTACGTCGAGCGGGTGCTCGCCGCCGCCGCGGAGCTCGGCTACCGCCGAAACGAGGTGGCCCGCTCGCTGCGCACCGGGTCGCGCGACACGATCGGCGTCGTGGTGCCCGATGTGACGAACCCGTTCTTCGCGGATCTGATCGGCCGCATCGAGGCGCTCGTCACCGGTCGTGGCTGGTCGATGGTGCTCATCAACACCGCCTTCGACACCAACCGGGAGGCGGCGGGCCTGGCGCGGCTGATCTCGCAGACCGACGGCATCCTGCTGTTCTCCACCCGCCCCGACCCGCTCCAGGTGCAGCCGCTCGTCGACCTCGGCATGCCGGTGGTGGCCTGTGACGAGATCATCGGCGTTCCCGGCGTCGGCGGGGTGTACTCCGACAACGAGGACGGCGGCCGGCAGGTGGCCCGTCACCTCGTCGAGGCCGGCGGTCGTCGGATCGGGATGATCCAGGGGCCGCCGACGCTGCCGACGGCGGCCGCGCGCCGCCGCGGCTTCGAGCACGGGCTGGCCGAGTGCGGTGTCGTGCTCGACCCGAGCGATGTCGTGGTGCAGCCGTACTCCCTCGACGGCGGCCGTCAGGGCATGCGCGCGCTCCTCGAGGCCGGCCGGGTCGACGCCGTCTTCGCCTCGACCGACATGCAGGCGATCGGGGCGATGTTCGAGAGCCTCGATCGCGGTGTCGCGGTGCCGGAGCGGATGCTCGTGTGCGGCTTCGACGGCATCAGCTGGTCGGAGCGGGTGGCCCCCGCGCTCAGCACGGTGCGCCAGGACTCCACGGCGCTCGCCGCGCGGTCGGTGGAGCAGCTCGCGGCGATGATCGTCGACGGTGTCGCGGCGGAACGGACCGTGCTCCCGGTCGAGCTCGTGCCGAGGGCCTCGACCGCACGCCTGGGCGCCGTCGCCCCACCGCCGTCCTGAGCACCGCCGTCCCGAGCAGCGCCGTCCTAGCAGCGCCGTCCCGAGCAGCGCGGTCCTGAGCAGCGCGGCATCCGCAACCCCCGCTGCCGCGAATGACGGCGGGGGGCGCCGGCGACCCTGCGCGCCGACGCCCCCCGCCCCGGGCCTCAGAAGCCGAGGCTGATCGACTGGTCGAGGAACTCGTTCGTGAACAGGTCGCTCGCGACGAGACCGTCCTTCGGCGTCGAGCCGGACTCGGTGAAGATCGGCGTGTCGATGTCGATGATCTGTTGCACGCGGTCCTCGTCCATGTCGCCGACGTAGCCGTTGTCGCCGTCCGAGGCGATCTTCAGGTCCTTCATCGTCTGCACGGCGTAGTCGGCCACGTCCGCGTCGTAGACCCAGCCGTTGTTGTACTGGTTCACCAGGTCGACGATGAGCGCGTTCGTCTCATCCGGGTCGGCGAAGTAGTCGACGTCGGCCTGCTGCAGCACCGGGACGAGCTTCGTGAGGCACGGCGAGAGCGTCTCCAGGTCGTCCGAGCGCACCGAGAGCGCCTCCGGGTAGATCGGGTAGCCGGCGTCGTTGATCGTCTGGTAGGCCACGGCCTTGTCCCAGGCGGCCACCTCGTACTCGTAGATGTACGGCTCGGCCGTCGCGAAGCCCTGCTGGCCCGAGATGCCCTCGTCGGCCACGAACTTCGCCGGGGTGCCGTCGTAGCTGCCGTCGATCTGGCTCTCGTCGAGGATGCCCGCGCCGGTGAGGTAGGACATGTAGGCGGCGCCGCTGAAGTAGCGCACCACGCCGCCGTCCTCGAGCGCGTCGCCGAGCTCGGCGATGGTGGTGACGTCGGGGTAGACGGTCGGGTCCCACATGATCATCTGCGGCGAGGTGTCGTTCTCCGCCATGACGGCGATGGTCGGCAGCTGGTCGCTGTACTGCACGGCCTCGTCGGTGGAGACGTAGCCGAGGGTGATGTCGGTGTCCGCGTACATCTGCGAGCTCACCGTCTGGTAGCCGATCGCCGGGCCGCCGGAGCGGATCTCGATCTTGACGCCGGTGGGCTCGCCGCCGGAGTACAGGTCGCCGGTGACGGACTTCGCGTCGGTGTCGACGACCGGGTCGGGGCCGAGCATCTCGTAGAGCTGGCCGTGGTCGGCCTCCGGGTTCCAGTCCGTCTGCACGACGATCGTCGACGGACAGACGTCGCTGAGGTCCACGGCGCTGCCGCTCGCGGCGGTCGCCGCGCTCGTGCTGTCGTCGTCGCCCGAGCAGCCGGCGAGCAGGGAGGCGGCCACGGCGGTCACGCCGATGGCCGCGATGACACGGGATGTGCGGTGCATGCTGTTCTCCTGTCGGTGGGAGGTGAGGGATGGTGGTGGTGCGCGGGGGAGGTCAGAAGTCGTACCAGCGGCCGATCGCGAGCCGGGCGAGGGCGCCGAAGACGATGAACACCACGACGCCGAGCAGGGAGGCGGTGAGGATGGCGGCGAAGGTGCCCGGCCCGTTGAGCCGGGACGTCGCCACCTGGATGAGCACGCCGAGGCCGGGCTTGCCGCGCTGGAAGAACTGGTCGCCGACGATCGCGCCGATGACGCTGAGGCCCGCCGAGGTGCGCAGGCCGACGAAGATCGAGGGCAGCGCGGCCGGGAAGCGGAGCTTGACCAGGGTGGTGATCCGGCTGGCGCCCTGCAGCTGGAACAGCTCCCGCTGCGCCCGGTCGGCCGACAGCAGCCCGAACAGCGTGTTGGACACGAGCGGGAACAGCGCGATCATCGTCGTGACGAGCACCCGGCTGAAGAACTCGTAGCCGAACAGCGTGCCGATCAGCGGCACGAGCGCGAGGATCGGGATGCACTGCAGCACCACCGCGTAGGGGTAGAAGGAGCGCTCGATCCAGCGCGCCTGCGCCATGAGCACCGCCCAGAGCACGCCGATGACGATCGCCGTGCCGAGGCCCGTGACCGCCACGAGCGTCGAGTTGAGCAGGTCGGCGCTCAGCTGCGGGCCGAAGTAGGGGTCCCAGAGCTGCGCGACGATCTCGTGCGGGTAGGGCCAGAGGTAGCTCTGCCCCTTGACCCGGTCGTAGTAGAACGCGATCAGGTAGGCGAGGCCGACGAGCCCGAGGAACACCACGACGGGCTGCCACAGCGAGAGGGCGCGCCTGCCGTAGTCTCCCGCCCGGCGCAGCCGGGGCGCTCGGGATTCCCTGCCGGATGTCGTCCCGGTCGCGTTGGACATCAGCTGTGCCCCTCTCGGAGTGCGTGCGACACCCGCCCGACGAGCTCGGCGAACTCGCCGGTGAAGCGGATGTCCGGGTCCCTCGGCATCGGGAACGGCACCTCGAAGCGGTCGACGACGGTGCCGGGCCGGCCCGACATCACGACGACCCGGGTGGAGAGGTAGACGGCCTCCGAGACCGAGTGGGTGATGAACAGCCCGGCGAACGCCTTCTCGACGAACAGCCGGAGCAGCTCGTCGTTGAGCCGCTCCCGGGTGATCTCGTCGAGGGCGCCGAAGGGCTCGTCGAACAGGAACAGCTCCGGGTCGAGGGTGAGGGAGCGGGCGAGCGAGGTGCGCATCCGCATGCCGCCGGAGAGCTGCCGCGGCAGGCTCTGCTCGAAGCCGGTGAGGCCGACGAGGTCGATCGCGTCCCTCGCCTTCGCGATGCGCTCGGCCCGCGGCATCCGGTGCAGCTCGGCGAGCAGCTCGACGTTGCGCTGCACCGAGCGCCACTGCAGCAGCGTGGCGTCCTGGAAGACGTAGCCGATGCGGTCGGTGAACGTGCTCGCGGAGCCGCCGCTGACCGTCTCGAGCCCGGAGGCGATGCGCAGCAGCGTCGACTTGCCGCAGCCGGAGGGGCCGACGACGGAGACGAACTCGCCGCGGGCGACGGCGAGGTCGACGTCCCGCAGTGCGACGACCCCGTTCGGGAAGCGCATCTCGACGCCCTGGAAGTCGAGCAGGGTGCCCGGTGCGGCGCCCGGGGCCGGGGGGGTGAGGGTCATGGTCAGCTCGCCCTCCGAGTCTGTTCGGGATGCGGGGCCGGTGCGGGATGCCGGGCCGGCTCGGGTTGCGGGGCCACCGCGGGCCGCCGCGCGGCGGCGACCTCCACACTCGTGCTGCTGCGGGCGACGAGCCGTCCGCGGTGGATGACGAGCCGGTCGGCCGGGGCGTTCGCGATGGCGTCGGCGAGGCTCGTCGCTCGCACGGCGAGCAGCTCCGCGCGGGAGCCGGCGGCGATGCGGGTCTCGGGCAGGCGCATGACGGCGCGGGCGCCGATGCTCACCGCGTCGTAGGCCTCGGCGAGGCCGAGATGCCCGGCCGTCACGAGCAGAGATGCGGTCTCGAGGGCGTCGCTGCGACCGACCGGGTTGAAGGGGTCGCGCACGTTGTCGGCGCCCGCGCCGAGGCGCACGCCGGCGTCGAGCAGGGCGCGCAGTGCGGTGAGGCCGCGCGGCGTGCTCACCGGGTCGTCCCAGCCCTGCAGGTACAGGTTCGTGATCGGCAGCGAGATCACCCCGAGGTCGCTCGCGCGCAGCTCGGCGACCACGGCCGCCAGCTCCGGCAGCGGCAGTGTGCCGAGGCGCACGCAGTGCCCGGCGCTCGCGTTGTTGCTCCAGCCGCGCACCAGCCGGGCGTACTCGAGGATCGTGAGCGGTCCGTGCAGCGACTCGTCGGTGTGCAGGTCGGCGCCGACATCCCGCCGCGTGGCGAGCGCGACCAGTCGGCGCAGCTCGGCGCCGGGCTCGGGCGCGAGGTGCGGCGCGCCGCCGACCAGGTCGATGCCGGCGTCGAGCGCCCGCTCGATGTCGGCGTCCGGGCTCAGGTGGCTGGCGAGGGCGACGAGCTCGATGTCGACGAGCCCGGCGAGCTCCTCGCGCACCCGCAGCAGCGCTCGCACGCCGCGCAGCGGGTCGCCGGTGCGCAGGATGTCGACGTGGGAGCGGATCGCGGTGGTGCCGCGCTGCAGCATGGCGAGCGCCTGCGCCCGGGCGCGCTCGGCGATCGACTCCTCGGTCATCGTCTCGGTGTGGGCGACCCAGGACTCGATCGCGCGCTCGAGGTCGCCGGCCGGCGGCTCGATGAGGTCCCAGCTGAGCGCCTTGTCGAGGTGCGCGTGCGGCTCGGCCGGGGCCGGCAGCAGCAGCATGCCGTCGGCGTCGATGGCCGATGCGGGCGCGCTGCCGGCCGGCAGCACCGCGGCGATCGTCTCGCCGTCGATGTGCACGTCGACCCGGCTGCCGTCGGCGAGGCGGGCGCCCGCGAGCACGGTCACCGGGGTGGGCAGTGCGGCCACGGGACCTCCTCCGCCTGTGCTCTTGGCTCTGTGCTCGAACGCTGTGCTGTGCCGTACTGTGCACGATCGGCCTTCGGATCGTCGGGAGCGCCGTCGTGAATGTTGATGTGATCAACATGTGCCACGCTAGAGAGGCGTCGTTTCGCACGTGTAACGTCTCGATTTCCGTATGCTCCGGGGGCCGCCCGCGGTCCACGCCGGGGTTCGCGCCGGGTGAGGAGAGCAGCCGCCATGTCCGCAGCGACCGTCGACGACCGTGCGGACGGGCTCGGCGCCCGCATCCGCGCGCTGCGTCGCTCGCGCTCGATGACCCTCGCCGAGCTCGCCGAGCGCGCCGGGCTCTCGCACCCGTTCCTCTCCCAGCTGGAGCGCGGGCTCGCCCGGCCGAGCATGGCCTCCCTCGAGCGGATCGTGCGGGCGCTCGGGGCGAGCCAGCTGGAGCTCTACGCGGCCATGGACGACGCCGCGCGCTTCGCCGGCCAGCCGGCGGTCTCGCTCGTGCGCGAGCACGAGGGCGTGCGGGCCGCCTACGGGCTCTCCGACGGGCGGATGCTCGTGCACGGCGCGCGGCGGTTCACCCCCATCGAGCTGCGGGTGACGCGCCGGGACCGGGGGGAGTACTTCGTGCACGAGGAGGACGAGTTCGTCTATGTGCTCTCCGGCTCGGTCGTCGTCGACCTCGGCGACCGGGAGGAGACGGTGCTGCATCCCGGCGACGCGCTCTACTTCGCCGGCGGCATCCCGCATCGCTGGGGCCTCGCCGGGGAGGGCGGCGAGTGCCGGATGGTCACCGTCAAGGAGGCGCGGCGCTGATGGCGGGCGACCGATGACAGCCGGGGGAGCGCCGGAGCGGCGCGTGCGGGTGCAGGCGATCGAGCCCGTCGCGGCGGACGTGATCGCGGTGGACCTGGTCTCGGAGCTGCGCGCGCTGCCGGCCGCGGCGCCGGGCGCGCACATCGACGTGCTCATGCCCGGCGGCATCGAGCGGCAGTACTCGCTCATGGCCGCGCCGGCGGGCGTCTGGCGCATCGGCGTGCTGCTCGAGCGTGAGAGCCGCGGCGGCTCCCGCTGGCTGCACGGGGAGCTCGCCGTCGGCGACCAGCTGCGCATCCGCGGACCGCGCACGCTGTTCGGCTTCGAGCCGGATGCCGCCGCGCCCGTCGTCCTGCTCGCCGCGGGCATCGGCATCACGCCCATCTCGGCGATGGTCGCCGCCGCGGTCCGCGCCGGCCTCGACTGGCGGCTGCACTACTCCGGCTCGACCCGGGCACGGATGGCGCTCGTCGAGGAGCTCACGGCGGCGCACCCCGACCGGGTCGTCGTGCACGTCTCGGACGAGGGCGGCCGGCTCGACCTCATCGCGCTCGCGGCGACGCTGCCGGCGGTGGCCCAGGTCTACGCCTGCGGTCCCGCGCACTACCTCCGGGCGGTCGAGGCGGCGCTCGCGGGCCTTGCCGTGCACGTGGAGCGCTTCGAGGCCCGCGAGCTCGGCGCCCCGGTGTACCCGCACCCCTTCGAGGTCGAGCTCGCGCTCACCGGGGTGACGGTGACGGTGCCGCCGGAGCGCAGCATTCTCGAGGTCGCCGAGGAGGCCGGGGCGTTCGTGCTCTCCAGCTGCCGGGAGGGCACCTGCGGCACCTGCGAGACGGAGGTGCTCGAGGGCGAGGTCGAGCACCGCGACTCGATCCTCACCCCGGCGGAGCAGGCCGAGAACAGGGTGATGTACGTGTGCGTCTCGCGGGCGGCCTGCCCGCGGCTCGTGCTCGAGCTGTAGCGAGGGGTCACCGCCCGCGCGCGAGCCTCTCGTCGAGCCGGGCCACGAGCCGGGGCTCCTCGGCGGTCTGCAGCCGGTAGTCGCGCACGACCACCCGGCCGGCGACCACGACGTGCCGGGGCCTGCGGCCCGGGGCGGCCCAGAGCAGGCCGGCGACCGGGTCGGCGACGCCGGCGTCAGCCGCCCCGCTGACGTCCCAGACACAGGCGTCCGCGGCCGAGCCGGGCAGCAGCCGGCCGAGCTCGGGGCGGCCGAGGCCGGTCGCACCGCCCGCGGTCGCCATCGCGAGCACGTCGCGGGCGTCGAGCTGCGGGCCGACGAGGGCGGACACCTGCATCGCCAGCCGGGCGTCGGCGAGCAGGTGGCCGGCGTCGTTGGAGCCGCCGCCGCTCGTGCCGAGGCCCATCGGCACGCCCACCGCGGCGAGCCGGGCGACCGGGGCGACGCCCCAGCCCATCGGCACGTCGCAGCCGGGGGCGTGCGTGCCGGTGACGCCGGCCGCGGCGAGGCGCGCGATCTCCTCCTCCGTGACGCCGACGAGGTGGGCGATCGTGACGTCGGGGGCGAGCCAGCCCCAGGCCTCGAGCAGCTCGAGTGGGCGCCGCCCGTGCCGCTCGAGGGCGATCTCCACGTCGACCTGCTCGTTCGCCTGGGTGCGCCGGCGCAGGCCGTGCTGGGCGGCGACCTCGCCGAGCCCGCGGAACGTCGCCTCCTCGTCGGAGTGCACGCCGGCGGGGCCGACGGCCAGTTGCAGCATCCCGTCCGCGCTGAGGCCCTGCCGGATCGGGAGCGCCTCGGCGATGGCCGCGGCGCTCGCCGCGACGCGGCCCGGCGCCTCCCGCGCCGAGCCCCGCACGAACACCAGCCGGCCGCCGAGCTCGGCCGCGGCCTCGCAGACCGCCAGGGCGACCTCGACGCTCTGCGCGATCGAGGAGCCGTGATCCCAGTTGAGCATGTGGTCGGCCACCGTGGTCACTCCCGCGAGCAGCCCCTCCGCGATCCCCACCCGCGCCGTCGCGGCCAGCAGCGACGGATCGATGCCCGCCGCGCCGTAGGCCGCCGCCATCGCCGGCAGCCACGCGCCCATCGGCACCCCGCGGGTGCCGGGCAGGGTGCGGAAACCGCTCTGCAGCAGGTGGTGGTGGGCGTTGACGAGGCCCGGCGTGACGACGCATCCGCTCGCGTCGAGCTGCTCGATCGCGCCGGGTCCGCCCGGCGCGCCCGTCAGCACGGTCTCGCCGAGCAGTAGATCGCCCGCGCGCTCGGTGTCGCGGTCGACGACGATCGTGCGGGCCCCGTGGATGCACAGCATGAGCGCACGCTACCCGCGGGGTGTTACACGCTCGCGACGGCGCGGGTCGTCCAGAGACGGTCGGGTCCGCGGTTCTCGGAAGGCCGGTTCGCCAGTGACCACGGCGTCGCACGCGCTGTTGCCGGCCCCCGGGGCTTTTGCGCATCGGAGAACAGCTGTGCCAGTGTCCGCTGTGCCAGTGTCGGCTGTGCCAGTGTCCGCTGTGCCAGAGTCCTCGCCCGTGCGGGGCGGGGGGCAGACGGAGAGCGTCTGTCGGATCGGCTCGCGGTCGGCGATCGACGCGGCGACCTCCGGCCGGCACTCTCGCCGGCACTTCGGCCGAGCCGAACACCGTAGAGCACGCCCGGTACGCCGTGGATCACGTCGACGCCGTGGCCGACCCGAGACGGCTTCGGTCCGTCCTCGCTCGGTAGGCGCGCATCTTGGCGCGCGACCCGCACACGCTCATGGTGCACCAGCGGCTGCGTCCACTGGGACTGTTGTCGTAGTAGACCCAGCGGCAGACCTCCGACTCGCAGGCTTTGAGGCGGGGCCAGATGCCCTGGGCGTCGGCCCGGTAGATGGCGTCCTGAACGTGCGTGGCCAGGAGGTCGAAGCCGGAGCGCGGGTCTGTCGCCACAAGGGCGGGTGCGGCGTCGGAGGCGATCACGAGGCTCATCGCGGCCCGCGCGAAGGTGTCGTTCAGAAAACGGAATCTGCTCGCGTCTGATTCGTGGCCGGCGTTGGCGATGCAGCATTCGCGGAGCGCGTCGCGGAGGAGGCGGACTCGATCGAGATCCTCGAGTGAAAAGCGGACACCGTCCATCCCGTGCGACCGAGCGAAGGCATCCAGGTCGTGAAGCCCGACGAGGCTTTCGCGCCCGCCCTCGAGATCGAAGCTGTTGGCCAGGTCCTGGATCAGATGCAGCGGCGCCGGCGCGGGTTTCCGGCTCCCGGGTTGATCCATGCGTTCATGTTACCTGTTAGAACCAGAATCTGGTAACAATCAGAATTTCGTTACCACTATGTTCCTGGTGATGGTAACGATCGCCAGGGGGTCCCGTGTCTACCTTTCTCGCTCTTCTCAGTGCGCTCCTGTACGGCGCGGCCGACTACGGCGGCGGGAAGGCGAGTCGTGTGCTTCCGAGCGCGATCGTCACTCTCGTCGCCCAGGCCGTGAGCCTCGTGCTCGTCGTTGTCGCCGTTCTCGTCCTGGGCGACCCCGTTCCCTCGATCGCGAGCCTTCTCTGGGGCGGGGTGGGAGGGCTCGGGGCATCGATCGCCTTGACGAGCCTCTACTACGCCTTCGCGCACGGCCCCGCCGCGGTCGTCGCCCCGGTCTCCGCCGTCGCGGCCGCAACGCTGCCTGTGGTGGTGGGCTTGCTCGCCGGAGAGCGCCCGAACCCCCTCGCCGTCGGCGGCATCGTCCTGGCCGTGATCGCCGTGGGCGTGATCAGCGCGGGCGAGGCTCCGACCGGCCAGCCGGTGTCACGCGTCATCCTCCTGGTCGCGCTCGGTGCGGGTCTCGCCGGTGGGGTGATGTTCGTCGGACTCCACCAGGCCGACCACGACTCCGGGCTGTGGCCGTTGCTGTCCGCGCGAATCGTCTCCGTGGTCGTCCTCACCGGGTTCTGCTTCGCCGTGCGCGTTCGGCCCGGATCGGGTCGGCGGCTGCTCTGGCTCGCCGCGGCCATCGGCACCCTCGATGTCGCCGCGAACGCGCTCTACCTCGACGCGGTTCGCTCGGGGATGCTGTCGGTGGTCGCTGTGATCAGCTCGCTATATCCCGCGAGCACCGTCGCTCTGGCGTTCGCCCTTGACCGTGAGCGGCCGACGCGCCGCCACCTCGCGGGATTCGTCGTCGCCGCCGCGGCCCTGGTGGTCATCGCCTGGGGTCGAAGGTGAAACCGTCCGCCACAACGAGCGCACAACGGAATCTCGGCCTCCGTGGATGCGCAGCATGAGCGCACGCTACCCGCGGGGTGTTACGCGCTCGCGACGGCGCGGGTGGTCAGGGCGAGCGTCTTCGGCGGGCGGCGCGATATCGGGCGGCCGTGCTCCAGCCCGGGCGCAGTGCGCCCGGGGTCCGTTCGCCCGGCGCGGGACGGAGCATGAGGGCGACCCCGTCGACGTCGACCGGGGTCCAGTCGTGGCGGTGAACGCGAAAGGCGAGCCGCTGCTCGCCACGGGCGGAGTGCACCATGATCGCCCGACCATCCCGGATGAGCTCGACGACCCGCTCCCAGAGCAGCTCACGCACCCGGGCGGTCACGACGCCGACGAACACCCCCGGGGCGATCTCGAACAGCCAGCGACCGAGATGACCCCGCAGTCCCGCCGGACAGGCGGTGAGCACGAGCACGAGCACGTCAGCCGCCGGGGGAGTAGGAGCGACCTGAGGCCACCCGCCGTCCCGGGCCGTCCCAGAGCTCCACGACGTCGGCCATGAGATCCGGCTCGGCGTCATCCTCCGGCAGCAGCAGAGCACGGATGTCGTGAGCACATCGCGACAGGACACTCGTCTCCACGATGGCGTCCCGCACCGCGTGCCGGGTCGCCGACTCGACGTCGTCCGGAATCGTCGCCGCCACATCGAAGGCGATGGGGATCGTGATCTCCGCCTTGTACAGGTCGGCGATGTCGAAGACGAACGAGCGCGCATGGCCGGTGTGGACGAAGCCCAGGCCGGGTGCGCATCCCAACGCCACGACGACGGCGTGGACCACCCCGGGATCATCCCCGCCTACGCGGGGAGCACTCTCTCCGACCAGCATTTTACGCGAGCGAACCGTGTCGCCTCGTTCGGTTCGTGTCATCGGGAAGCGACTCCGCGGGACGCAGCCGCGCGCACCGAGCCGGAACGCGACGACGTGTATCCCCGGGGCACCTCACGATCCCTGTTACCCCCGCGAAACCCGCCGCGCGTACCGTGGCGGCATGCTCGAGATCGCCGGCCGGGTGCTGCGGGTGCTCGACGCCGGCGGGCGGGTGGCGGTGGCGACGGCGGTCGCGATCGAGGGGAGCGCGCCGCGCACGATCGGCACGAGCATGGCCCTCGCGGTCGACGCGGACGGCGGCCTCGAGGTGATCGGCACGATCGCTGGCGGCTGTGTGGAGTCCGCGGCGGTGGCGGCCTGCGAGGAGGTTCTCGCCGGCGCCCCGGACCGCACCGAGCGCTACGGATACTCCGACGCCGACGCGCTGACGATCGGCCTGAGCTGTGGCGGCACGATCACCGTGCACGTGCGCGCCGTCGACGCCGCGCTCGAGGCCGAGCTGCGCTCCGGCGGACCGATCGAGGTGTGCGCGGGGTTCGTCGAGCGGCCCCGGCGCCGGCCCCGGATGATCGTGCTCGGCTCGATGGACTTCGCCTCGGCGCTCTCGGCCGCGGCATCCGTCGCCGGCTTCCGGGTGACCGCCGTCGACCCGCGGCCGCTGTTCCTCACCGCGGCGCGGTTCCCGGATGTCGAGCGGGTGGTCGCCTGGCCGCCGGAATACCTGCGCACCGCGGCCATCGACACGGACACCTCGATCTGCGTGCTCAGCCACGACTGGCGCTTCGACGCCGAGGCGCTCGAGCTCGCGCTGCGCTCGCCCGCGGGCTACGTCGGCGCGATGGGCAGCCGGACGACGCACGCCCGGCGGGTCGCGAGCCTCGCGGAGCGCGGTGTGACGGATGCCGAGCTGGCACGGCTGCGCTCGCCCATCGGCCTCGACATCGGCGCCTCGACGCCGGAGCAGACCGCGATCTCCATCCTCGCCGAGGTGATCGCGGCCCGCTCGGGACGCGCGGCCGTGCCGCTCGCGGCGACATCCGGGGCGATCCACCCCGGGGCCCCGGGCCTCGCGCACGCTCAGTCGGAGCCCGCCCGGCCGGAGCCCGCCCCGTCGGAGGCCGTCCACGCGTGAGCCGCACGGTCATCGAGAACGCCTACATCGCCACCGTCGACCCGGTCGGAACCGAGCACGAGCGCGGCCACCTCGTCATCGACGGCAGCCGGATCGCGGCGGTCGGCGCGGGCGACGCCCCCGCCGCACTGCTCGAGGGTGCGCAGCGCCTCGACGGCCGCGGGCACCTGCTCACGCCCGGCCTCATCAACACCCATCACCACCTCTACCAGTGGCTCACCCGCGGCTGGGCGCAGGACAGCATCCTGTTCGACTGGCTCGTCGCGCTCTACCCGGCCTGGGCGCGCATCGACGCCGAGCTCGTGCACGACGGCGCCGCCGGCGCGCTCGCCGTGCTCGCCCGCAGCGGCTGCACGACGGTGGCCGACCACCACTACGTGTTCCCGCATGGCGCCGGCGACATCCTCGGCGGCATCGTCGAGGCGGCCGGCGAGGTCGGCGTGCGGCTGACCGCGACGCGCGGCTCGATGGACCTCGGCGAGAGCGACGGCGGCCTGCCGCCCGACTTCGCTGTCGAGACCACGGATGCCGCGCTCGAGGCGAGCGCCGAGGCGGTGCGGCGCTTCCACGACCCCGCCGCCGACGCGATGGTGCAGCTCGCGATCGCGCCCTGCTCGCCGTTCAGCGTCAGCACCGCTCTGCTGCGCGAGTCCGCGACACTGGCGCGCGGGCTCGGCGTGCGGCTGCACACCCACGGCTCCGAGACCGTCGAGGAGGCCGCCTACACCCGTGAGCGCTTCGGGATGGCGCCCACCGACTACCTCGAGAGCGTCGGCTGGCTCGCCGAGGACGTCTGGATGGCGCACTGCGTGCACCTCGACGGCCACGACGTGGCCCGCTTCGCCGCGAGCGGCACGGGCGTGGCGCACTGCCCCTCCTCGAACGCTCGGCTCGCCGCGGGCACGGCACCGGTGCCGGCGCTGCTCGCCGCGGGCGTCCCGGTGGGGCTCGGGGTGGACGGCGCGGCCTCGAACGAGTCCGGGCAGCTCGGTGCCGAGCTGCGCGCCGCGGTGCTGGCGAACCGGCTCGCCTGGGGCGCTTCCGCGATGAGCGGGCGGGACGCGCTGCGCATCGCCACGATCGGCGGGGCGCGTGTGCTCGGACGGGATGCCGCGCTCGGCTCCCTCGAGCCGGGCAAGCTCGCCGACCTCGCCCTCTGGCGCATCGACGGGGTGGAGCACGCCGGCATCGCGGACCCGCTCGCCGCCCTGACGCTCGGCTCGCAGCCGCCGCTGGCCGGCCTCTGGGTGAACGGCGAGGCCGTGCTGCGCGACGGCGAGCTGCTGCACGCCGACGGGCGCGAGCTCGCGCGGCGGGCCGCCGTGGCATCCGCCGGGCTGCGC
>JASGFF010000013.1:0-44827 GCA_047605685.1 Microbacteriaceae bacterium | reverse complement strand
AGCCGGGCGCTCGCCGGCCGGCCGCTCGCCGAGCGCGTCCAGCGCGACGACCGCGGCGCCGAGCAGCCCGAGCCAGTAGACGCTCAGCGCGGAGCCGGGCCAGATCGTCGCCGTCCCGGCGCCGACGACGGTGACCGAGAGGTGGCTCGCGGCGAGCGCCGCGAGATAGCCGGCGAGCGCGACCAGCAGGGCCGGCACGGCGCGGGCGCCGCGCGGGTGCACGAGGGCCGCGAAGGCGAGCGCCGCCAGCGGCACGAGCAGCAGTGCCGTCGCGGCCGTCCCGGCGATGCCGGGCATCCCGAGCGCCGTCGCGAGGCGGACGACGCCGTTGCCGCCACCGCCCGCCGCGCCGATGAGCAGCTCGAGCGGCGAGGCATCCCCCGAGACCGCGGGCACGCCGGGGTCGGCGAGCAGGGCGATCCACCGGCCCCGCAGCGCCTGCTCGACGACGAGCGGCGCGAACAGCACGGCGAGCGGCACCGGCAGCACCATGAAGCGGTGCACGGCGCGCGGGTGCGTCACGAGGCACAGCACCCAGACGACGACGAGCAGCGGCACGAGCGAGGGCACGCAGGCGCCGACCAACGCCACGAGCAGCGAGGCGGTCGCCGACGCCGACCAGCTGCGGGCGGTCTGCGCGAGCGCGAGCACGAGCCAGGGCAGCGCGAGGTGCGCGAGGACCGCTGCCAGGTGCCCGCCGGCGAGCGAGGCCAGCAGGGGCGGTGCCAGGCCCCAGCCGATGGCCGCCGCCGCGGGCGCCCAGCCGCGCGCGGAGAGCCGGGCCGCCGCCCACCAGGCGCCCAGGCCGGCGAGCGGGATCGCGAGCACCGCGACGGTGACGAGCGCGGCCGAGGGATGCCAGAACGAGAGCGTCCCCAGCAGGGCGAGCACGAGGGCGAAGGGGTCGGATGCGCCGACGAAGCCGGTCCCGATGCGCTGGTAGCCGACCGCGACCCCGTCCCACAACTCGGCGACGGTGTCCGACAGCGGCTCCACGCCGCCGCCGGTGAGCGCGGCGGCGCCGAGGAAGCGCGCGAACACGATGGCGCCGATGCCGGTCAGCAGCAGGATGACCCAGGCGCCGCCGGCGCTGAAGAAGCTGGGCCGGAGCCGCTCGGCCGACTCCGACGTGCCGGCGGCCACGGCGCGCTGGTGCGAGCGCAGCCGGCGGACCTCGGCGGACCGCACCCGGAACGGCGCGATGGCGCGCCAGCGCAGCCGCTTGCCGCGCGCGAGGTTGCGCCGGGCCGGCAGGATGCGGCCGTCGGCGAGCGCGGCGAGGGCCGCCGCGAACTCGCCGGCCACCTCGCCGGGGCGCTTGCCGAGCAGCAGCCCGATCGAGCGCAGCACCGCGAGCGGCAGCAGGCTCAGCCAGTGCGCCGGCAGCGCGAGCGCGGGGGCGTAGACCAGCCGTCGGTGCAGCTGGGCGGCGCGGGCGACCCGGGCGGCCGCCACGGGGCCCACCGGCCGTCCCCAGTCCACCGGCCGGCTGGCCCGGACC
Organism: Microbacteriaceae bacterium; assembly: GCA_047605685.1. Taxonomy (GTDB): domain Bacteria; phylum Actinomycetota; class Actinomycetes; order Actinomycetales; family Microbacteriaceae; genus JAUASV01. The sequence continues at coordinate 43,326 of JASGFF010000013.1, read as the reverse complement.
ACCCGGGCGCCCGGGACGCCGACGATGCGGTGCCCGGCCAGCCGCACCCGGATGCAGAGGTCGAGGGCGGCGTCGGTGGAGGGCAGCCCCGGGTCGAAGCCGCCGAGCTGGTCGAACACCGCCCGGCGCACGAGCATCCCCTCGCGCCCGACGGCGAGCACGTCGCTGCGGCGGTCGTGCTGGGCCTGGTCGAGCTCGTCGTCGACGAGCTGCACCGTCGCGCCGAAGCGGGTGACCGTCTCGCCGTAGCTCGATATCACGTCGCGGTCGTCGGCGCGCATGACCTTGGGGCCGGCGACGGCGACGCTCGGGGCGACCTCGACAGCGGCGAGCAGCGCCGCGAGCGCGTGCGGGTGGGGCTCCGAGTCGTGGGCGAGCAACCAGATCCAGTCCTCGGCGCCGCCGGCCGGCACCGCCTCGTGCAGCGCCCGGGCGACGGCCTGTCCGTAGGAGCGGCCGCCGTCGATGCTGACGAGCTGCGTGGCGCCCGCGCCGGCGATCAGCGCCGCGCTCGCGTCCCGCGAGCCGGCGTCGACGAGCACCAGGGAGTCCGGGCGTCGGGACTGGCGGGCGAGCGCGTCGAGGGTCGACGGGAGCTGCTCCGCACCGTTCCGGGCGACGAGGATCGCGGTGACTGGCATCCGTTCGATGCTAGGCGCGGCGGGCGGCCCCCGCGCCCCGGCACTCCGCCCTCGCCGACGAAAACGAAGGAGCTGGTGACTCGGAGCGGCAGAACGGGCGCTCTTTGGCGCTCGGCGGCGCCTGCTCCTTCGTTTTGGGCGGCACGTGTCGGGCGCGGCGCTGGGCAGCGCGCCTCGGGCAGCGCGCCTCGGGTAGCGCGCCTCGGGCGGCGCGCCTCCGCCGGGCGGTGCGGCGCGCTCAGGCCCGCTTGCGCAGCTTGCGGCGCTCGCGCTCGGAGAGGCCGCCCCAGATGCCGTAGCGCTCGTCGTTCCCCAGGGCGTACTCGAGGCACTCGGCGCGCACCTCGCAGGCGGCGCAGATGCGCTTGGCGTCACGGGTGGAGCCGCCCTTCTCCGGGAAGAACGCCTCCGGATCGGTCTGGGCGCACAGCGAGTCGCTCTGCCAGGCCAGGTCCCCGTCGCCGACCGCAGGACGCCGGATGCCGGGGATGCCGAGCTCGACCGGGTCGACGAACCAGTCCGCGGGGACCCCCGCACCGACCCTCGGGCTACTCGCCCCGCGCCCGGACGGATCGGGGATCGCCGAGAACTCGCTCATCGCCATGGCGTCACACCTTCCGCGCCCGGTTCCCGCTTACCGGACACGAATAATTACAGCGGTGTAGTTCGAGAGAGTCAAGTCGCAGATTTTAGGGGCGCCCACCGGCTTCTCCGCGCCGCGCCGCACGGCGTGTCGCGGCCCAGGAGCTCGCCACCATCTCGGCGAGGGAATGCCGCATCCGCCAGTCCAGATCGCGGGCGGCGAGATGGCCGAGCGCCACGATCCGCGCCGGGTCGCCGAGCCGTCGCGGTGCCCGCTCGGGCTCGAAGGGGATGCCGGTGACCTCCGCGACGGTGCGCATGATGTCGCCGACGCTCGATCCGGCGCCGCTGCCGAGGTTGTAGGCGGCCTCGACGGCCTCGCCCGCGGCGAGGCGGCGCGCGGCCGCGACATGCGAGATCGCGAGGTCCTGCACGTGGATGTAGTCCCGCACCGTCGTGCCGTCGGGCGTCGGGTAGTCGGTGCCGTTGACGCGCGGGATGCGCCCCTCGATGAGTGCGGCGAAGACCAGTGGGAACAGGTTGTGCGGGCTGGTGTCGTAGAGGTCCTCGTAGCCGGAGCCGACGACGTTGAAGTAGCGCAGGCTGGTATGCCGCAGCCCGGTCGCGATCGCCTGGTCGCGCAGCAGCCACTCGCCGATGAGCTTCGACTCGCCATACGGTGACTCCGGACGCTTCGGGGTGTCCTCGGTGACGATCTCGGTGGGCGGGGTGCCGTAGACCGCGGCGCTCGAGGAGAACACGATCTTGTCGACCCGGGCCGCGGCCATCGCCTCGAGCACGGAGGCGGTGCCGGTGACGTTCTGCTGGTAGGTGTGCAGCGGCCGCTGCACGCTCACCCCCGCGTACTTGAAGCCCGCGACGTGGATGACACCCGCCGCCCCGTGCGTCTCGAGGGCCTCGCGCACGAGCGCGGTGTCGAGGATACTCGCCTCCACGAAGGGCACGTCATCGTCCACGAAGGCGCGATGCCCGCTGGAGAGGTCGTCGAGCACCACGGCGCCGAGGCCGGCCTCGGTCAGAGCGCGCACCACGTGGGAGCCGATGTAGCCGGCGCCGCCGGTCACGAGCCAGGTCATGCCCCGAGGCTAACGTCCTCGCGAGTTCCGAAAACGAAGGAGTTCGACGGCCCGCGGGCCGGATGTGGGCGGAATGGGGCGGATGCCGCATCCACTCCTTCGTTTTCGCGCGGTCAGCGGCGGGCGTTGCCGCGCGGTGGCCGGTCGCACGCGACGGCCGGCGACAGCCGGGCATCGCCGCCGGAACGGGTGGGCACCGGGCGGTAGCCGTCACGGGCCACGGCGTACACGGTCGCCGCTATCGGGAGGACGAGGAGAAGGGCAAGCAGCGCCACGGTCAGGATCATGGCGGAAACGCTACGACTGGCAATCTTTCGCCACGAGTGGCAGAATCGCCACTGTTCACACTCTTACCGCCAGCGATCGACGGACCGCCACGACGTCCCCGGTGTCCGTTCCTCCGAGGACCGGGTCGCCGAGGACCGGGTCGCCGAGGGGCCCCGCTGGTGCGGGCGCCCTCGTGAACGAAAAGAGGCCTCCCGGTAAGGCCGTTGACGAAGCCAGTGATAAGGAGTCCCCATGCTCAAGAAGATCGTCGCGCTCGCGATCGACGGTGTCACCCCGTTCGAGTTCGGCGTGATCTGCGAGGTCTTCGGCATCGACCGCTCCGACACGGGCGGCCCGTGCTTCGACTTCACCGTCGCGACCGCCGAGCCCGGGCCGGTGCGCACCAGCCTCGGCTTCGAGCTCGTCATCGGCACCGGCCTCGAGGCGACCGCCGACGCCGACCTGATTGCGGTGCCCGCCCACACGATCGCCGACGTCGACACCCGCTACCTCGACGTCATCCGTGCCGCGGTCGAGCGCGGGGCCTGGGTGCTGAGCGTCTGCAGCGGCGCCTTCGCCCTGGCCCAGGCCGGCGTGCTCGCGGGCAAGCGCGCGACCACGCACTGGATGCACGCCGCGACCCTCGCCAGGCGCCATCCCGACATCGAGGTCGATCCCGATGTGCTCTTCGTGCAGCAGGGACGGATCGTGACCTCGGCAGGGACCGCGTCCGGCATCGACGCGGCCCTGCACATCGTGCGCTGCGAGCTCGGCGCGGCGGCTGCGAACGCCATCGCACGACGCATGGTCGTGCCGCCGCAGCGTGACGGCGGTCAGGCGCAGTACATCTCCTCCCCCGTCGTCGAGCGCTGCGCGGACTCGCTCGCGCCGACCGTCGAGTGGATGCTCGAGAACCTCGACAAGGATCTCACCGTCGATCAGCTCAGCCGGCGGGCGCTGATGTCGACGCGCACCTTCGCGCGCCGGTTCCGCGCGGACATCGGTGCGACGCCGGCGGCGTGGCTCAACCGGCAGCGGATCATCCGCGCGCAGCAGCTGCTCGAGGAGAGCGACCTCGGACTGGAGCAGATCGCCGCGCTGTGCGGCTTCGGCACCGCCGCGGTACTGCGGCACCACTTCCTCAAGGTGCTGCAGACGACGCCCACCGCCTACCGCCGCGCCTTCGGAGCCTCCCGGATCGCCTGACCGCCCGGGCTCACCGGGGCGGAGGCGGCACCGGCAGCCGGGGCGGCACCGTTAGCCGAGGCGGCGCCGCTCGTCCCCCGTCGGGTCGATCGCGGCCGCCCCAGCCGCGTGCTCCGCCGTCGCGACGGCGGGACGTAGGGGCGCCGGGCACGGGCCCTGCTGAGCAGCTCGTCATCGGCGATGGCTCGGAGCATCGCCGCGAGGCACCGATCCCAGTCGGTGAGGATCTGCCGGTAGGTGAAGCGCAGCACCCGGTCGCCGCGGATCGCCATCGTGACATCCCGATCGTGGTCCGACTCGAACGCGCTTACACCGCCGAGCACGCCGTCGTAGTCCTCGGCGTGTTGAATGCCGTCGATCTCTGTGTAGACGTGCTTCCCGATCTGCCCGTCGAAGCGGCCGGCGCCGGGCACATAGGGCTGCGGAACGAACGGGATGCCGGCGGCGTGGCAGCCGAGCATGACGTAGGTCTCGCCGAAGGCATCCGCCTTGCCGGTGACGAGCTCGCGCCACGGCCGCGCACGCGCGGGGCCCTCGGCGAACAGGCGGTCCAGCTCGTTCCAGCCGATCAGGCCCTTCCGGATCGCCGCGTCGCAGCAGGCGATCGCGACCGAGCGCGGCTCGCCCCGCAGCACCTGGGCGATCGCCTCTTCGACGCTCACCCGCCACTCGCGCTCGTCGCCGCGGTAGTCGTCGACCCAACGGATGCGGCACCGGTCGGCTGCCCGCAGCCGGGCGCGTCTGTCATCGGGTCGTCGGAGGCGGCAGGCGTTGCACGGCACGACGATCTCGGTGCGCTCGGGGCGGGGCACGATGCATCCGTAGCTCAGCAGCGCGCTCGCCCCGGCGAGCCGGCCGCCCAGCCTGATGGCGCGCACCGCGTCGTCGGGCGTGCCGGGCAGCGCATACCAGCCGTGCCGCACCCGGAAGATCAGGCCGGCGGCGAGAGCGGCCCGGATGCCCCGGTCGCTGTGGCCGAGGGCGAGGAGGTCGCGGCGGCGCAGGAAGGGGCCGTGGCGGGTGAAGGCGGCGTGCAGTTCCATGCCGGCATGCTCGACCCGGCCGGTGCCGATCGGGACGGCATCGGGCCTCGCGGTGGAGTTCCGCCGCCGCCCGCCGCCTGTGGACGAGCGGAGCCCTCCCCGCCGATCGACGAAAACGAAGGAGCTGACGTCTGTGCCACGGTGAAAGGCGGCCAAACCGGCCACGGCGGCACCATCTCCTTCGTTTTCGGCCCGCTCAGGGGACCTCTCGGGAAGGCACGCGGCACGCGGCACGCGGCACGCGCGGGAGCGTGGTCAGCCGAGCGGGAGAGCGGATGTCCCGACGAAGAGCTCGCCCGCGCCGCGCACCACGAGGCTCGGCTCCTCGAGAACGAACACCGCCTCGCCGGGCCCGAGATCGAGCCCGAGCCCGAGCGGCGGGGACGCGACGGCCGAGCCCGCGTCGGCAGAAGACCCGTCAGCAGAGCCCGCGGCGGCGGTCGCGCGCGCCACCGCGCCCGCGGCATCCGCAACGGCATCCGCCAGCGGAGCACCAACAGCAGCACCAACACCACCGCCACCGCCAGCCGAACCGGCACCGGCGACCGCGAACCGCCCCCCGGTGCACAGCGCGATCGCGGCGCCCGGCAGCGCGAGCTCGGCGTCGCCGGTGACGTGCAGCAGCTCGAAGTCCGGCACATCCGGCCGGAACGCCTGCACGACGGGCCCGAGCGCGACGGGCCGCAGGTACGGCACGGGCGTCGAGCGGGCGTCGAGCACGCGCTCGAGCTCCGCGACGTCGATGTGCTTCGAGGTGAGGCCGCCGCGCAGCACGTTGTCGCTCGCGGCCATGATCTCGATGCCAAGACCGCTCAGATAGGCGTGGATGTTCCCCGCCGGCAGATAGAGCGCCTCACCGCGCCGCAGGCTGACGCGATTGAGCAGCAGGGCCACGAGGATGCCGGGATCCCCCGGGTAGGCGGCGGCGAGCGCCGACACCAGCCCGATGTCGTCGGCGAGGGACGGCTCGGCGAGCTCGCCGGCCCGGCGGACGACATCGGCGACGAGCCGCCCGACATCCGCTCCGCCGGCGAGCAGCCAGGAGAGCACGGCGCGCAGATCGGCCTCGCCGCCCAGCCGCTGGGCGAGGGGCCTCGCGGCATCCCCGAGACGGCCGAGGACGGCCCGCGTGGCATCCACCGACCGGAAGCCGCACAGCGCCTCGAAGCGCTCGGAGAGCGCGTAGATCAGCTCGGGCTTGTGGAACGGATCCCGGTAGTTGCGCTCCGCCGCGTCCAGCCGAACACCGGCGGCGGTCTCGCGGGCATAGCCCTCGTGCGCCTGCGCCGTCGTCGGATGCGCCTGCAGCGACAGCGGCGCGTCGGCCGCGAGCGTCTTCAGCAGGAAGGGCAGCCGGCGACCGCCGAGCACGTCGACGAGCGTCGCACCGGGCGTGCCGGTGCCGACGACCCGCGCGGGCGATCCGGGATGGCTGCCGAGCCACAGCTCGGCCTCGGGGCGGCCCGAGGGGCGGCGGCCGAACAGCGCGGCCATCGCCGTCCGCGATCCCCAGGCGTAGTCGCGCGGCGTGTTCGCGATCTGCATCAGCACCCGACCACGCTAGCGGGCGCCCCCACGCCGCTGCGGGCGCCGAAAACGAAGGAACTGGTGTCTGGATGCCGCCCCGAGGCCGGTTTTGCCGGGGGCGGCGCACCAGCTCCTTCGTTTTCGGCGCCGGATTGTCGAATGCGGCAAGGGGCTTCGCGGCTGCCGAGCACCCGCCTATGCTGACGCCGGCCTCTGGTGAGCACGGGGCGGCCGAGTCGGTGATGGCGCTGACCGCCGGTCCATCGCAGGGCCCGCAGCTCGAGCCCCGGTCCGAACCCCCGGCTCGGGCTCACAGGAGCTCGACCCGGCAGAAGCTCGAGCCCATAGAAGCTCGAGCCCACAGAACAGCCCAGGAGCCCCCGAACCCAGCACCTCCGAACCCCGGCCCCGAAACCCTGAGCCCAGTCCCCGACCCCGGTCCCCACCCCATCACGCCCTGCCACCTTCAAATACCAGCCGCCCCCAGCCCCGGTTCCCCAGAAAACCCCGACCAAGCCCCAGCCCCCAGCCCAAGCCCCCAGCCCCCAGCCCCCAGCCCCCAGCCCCCAGCCCCGGAGCATCCATGTCCCTCGACTTCGCCCCCCTCGCCGCCGACTTCTACGGTTTCGAGAACGCCCTCGCCGACGAGGAGAAACGCTTCATCGTGCGGCTGCGCGCCTTCCTCGACGCCGAGGTGCGCCCGATCGCGAACGCGCACTGGGAGCGCGCCGAGTGGTTCCCGCGCAGCGTCGTCCAGGGCCTCGCGGACCTCGGCGCCTTCGGCCAGCCCTGGGAGGAGAGCCGCCGCTTTACGAACTCGGCGGTGTTCCGCGGTTGGGTCGCCCTCGAGCTCGGCCGGGTCGACGCATCCGCCGCGACCCTCGTCGGGATGCAGAACGGCCTAGTGATGGGCGCGATCGCCGTGGGCGGCTCCGCCGAGCAGCGCCGCGAGTGGCTGCCGCGCTTCGCCAGCGGCGAGCTGCTCGGCTGCTTCGCGCTCACCGAGCCGCTCTCCGGCTCCGACTCCGCCCAGGGGCTGCGCTCCACCGCGCGCCGCGACGGTGAGGAGTGGGTCATCGACGGCGCCAAGCGCTGGATCGGCTCCGGCACCGTGGCCGACACGGCGATCGTCTGGGCGAAGGATGTCGAGGACGGCCAGGTGAAGGGCTTCATCGTGCCGACATCCACCCCCGGCTACGCGGCGACGCGCATCGAGGGCAAGGTCGCGCTGCGCATCGTGCAGAACGCCGACATCACGTTCACCGGGATGCGGGTGCCGGAGGCGAACCGGCTGCAGCGGGTGGCCTCGTTCCGCGAGACCGCCGCGGTGCTGCGGCTGACCCGCGCCGAGGTCGCCTGGGCGGCGATCGGCATCGCGATCGGCGCCTACGAGGCGGCCGTGGCCTACGCGGCCGAGCGCGTGCAGTTCGGCCGGCCGATCGGCCACCACCAGCTCATCCAGGAGCTGCTCGCGAGGAGCCTCGGCAACATCACCTCCTCGATCGGCCTGGCCACCCGGGTGAGCCAGATGCTCGACGAGGGCACGCAGCGCGACGAGCACTCCGCCCTGGCGAAGGAGTTCTGCACCAGCCGGATGCGCGAGACCGTCGCCTGGTGCCGGGAGGCGATGGGCGGCAACGGCATCGTGCTCGACTACGGCGCCGCCAGGCACTTCGCCGACGCGGAGGCGCTGTACTCCTACGAGGGCACGCGCGAGATGAACACGCTCATCGTGGGTCGTGCGATCACCGGCAAGGGCGCCTTCGTCTGAGCCGGAGCGGCGCGGCACGCGCGGCGCGGCACGGCACGGCACGGCACGATCCAACCCGGTCCGGAGCGGCCCGGATGCCCCGGTACCCTGTGGTGGTGTCGACGCGCGCTGAGCTCCTGGCCCGTCCGCTCGCGGCCCGTCTGGGCCTGAACAACGGCCGTCTCGCCTTCGCAACGTTCGCCTTCTTCGTCGCCTTCGGCGCGAACGGGCTCAAGAACGCCTTCGGCTGGTGGGTGTGGGGCGCCCTCGTGCTCGCGGTGTTCGGCGGATGCCTGGCCTGGCTGATCCGCGACGGCGAGATCCGGCGGCTGCACCGGCTGCCGGCACCACTGCTGGCCTTCGCGGCGCTCGCCACGGCATCCATCGCCTGGTCGCAGTGGCGGCCCTCGACGCTGCTGGCCGTGCTCGTGCTCGGGCTCACGGCGCTGTGCGGCGTCGCGCTCGCGCGGATGCTCGACTGGCACGGGCTCGTCGTCGCGCTCGGCGCGGCGCTGCGCGGGGTCCTCGCGCTGTCGTTCCTGTTCGAGCTGTGGGTGTCCCTCGTCGTCCGTCACCCGGTGCTGCCGGTGTGGATCTCCGGCGACCCGGAGACCGCCCCGCTGCAGTACCTCTGGTCGCGGGATCTGCTGCTGGTCACCGGCAAGATCCAGGGCATCGTGGGCAACTCGGCGATCCTGGCGCACATCGCCCTGCTCAGTCTCGTCACGACCGGCGTGCAGTTCGCCATCGGCCGCATCGGCCGCGTCGCGGCGCCGTTCTGGCTGCTGCTCGCGCTCGGCACGATCGTGCTGACCCGCTCGGCGACGGTGACGATCGCCCTCGTCGTGGCAACGGCCGCGACCGTCGCCCTGCTCGTGCGGCGCCGGCTCGAGAGCTTCCGGGCGCGCCTGGGCTTCTGGGCCGGCATCGTCGCCGCCGCCGTCATCGCCGCGGTCGTGGCCGTCTGGCAGTGGTCGGGCATCCTCGGCATCCTCGGCAAGAGCGGCGACCTGACCGGCCGCACCGAGATCTGGGCGCACACCGTCGCCCTCGCCGTGCAGCGCCCCTGGTTCGGCTGGGGCTGGCTCGGCTACTGGCCGCCGTGGGTGACACAGCTGCAGATCAACTACCGGAACGGCGTGCAGCAGCTGCACGCGCACGACGCCTGGGTGGACCTGTTCATGCAGCTCGGCGTCGTCGGCATCGCGGTGTTCGCGGTGCTCGTGCTGCAGACCCTGCACCGTGCCTACCGCTTCACCGTCGACCCCGTCGTCGGGCCGGGCGTCGGGCCAGGCGCGGGGGCGGGCACCGGGCCGGGCGCGGGGCCGGATGCCACCACCGGCTCGACCGGCACCGGGAGAGATGCCACCGCGGGCCCCGCCGCCGAGACGGATGCCACCGGCCGCCGTTTCGCGGACGTCGCCTTCCTGCCGATGCTGCTGCTCGTGGTCGCTCTCGTCGACACGGTGACCGAGAGTGGCATCCTGCACCAGGAGGGGCTGCTGCTGTTCACGGTGCTCGTCGTCGCGCTCTCGGTCAGGCCGCGACGGTGATCACCACGACGCGCCTGCTCGAGGCGCTCGGCACCGCGCCGGTGGTGCGGGCGCTGACCGTCGCCGGCCTCGGCGCCGGGGCGCTCGCGTTCCCGCTGCAGGCGATGTTCGGCTGGCCGGGCCTGATCGCCGTGCTCGCGGGCCTCGTCGTGCTCTGCCTCGCCTCGCTCGTCGGGCGGCGCCATCAGCTCGGCTGGGACGGCATCCTGCCGCTCTCGCTGCTCGGCTTCGTCGGATGGTGCGCGGTCTCGACGGCGTGGAGCGAGTACCCGTCGGCCACGGTGACGAGCTGGCTCTACCAGCTCGCCTTCGGCACGATGGGCGTGTACATCGCGCTGACCCGTGACACCATCCAGATCGTGCGGGCGCTCGGCGACGTGCTGCGCTGGGTGCTCGGCGCCTCGCTCGCGATCGAGGTGCTCAGCGGCATCCTGTTCGACGCCCCGTTCCGCCCGCTCAACGTGCGCGGCGCGCTCACCGAGGGCGGCCCGATCGAGGGCCTCGGCGGGGATGCCGCCCATCTCGGCATCATCGCGCTCATGGCCGGCATCGCGTTCGGCGTGGAGCTGCTCACCCGGTCGGTGCCGCTGCCGCTGTCCGTGACCTCGCTCGCCGGCAGCGTCGTCATGATCCTGCTCAGCCAGTCGACGGTCGTGCTCGCCGCCGGGCTCGTCGTCATCGCCGCGGCGCTCGCGCTCACCGCGCTGCGGCACGCCCCGGACGTCGTCAAGCTGCCGCTCACCTGGGTGCTCATCGTCGTGGGCATCCTCGGCACCGGCGTGGCCGTGCTGCTGCGCGCCCGCCTGCTCGACGCCTTCGCGACGAGCGGCCAGGTCGCGAACCGCCGGGCGCTGTGGCAGGCGGTGTTCCAGTTCGGCACGAGCGAGCACGGCCTGGCCGGGTGGGGCTGGATCGGCCGCTGGCGGCTCGAGCTGTTCCCGTTCCGCGTGTTCACCCGGCTGAGCGGCGACGACTTCGCCTCCGCGTTCAACGCCTACCTCGACGTGTTCTTCCAGACCGGGCTGGTGGGGCTCGTGCTGTTCCTAGGGCTGCTCGGGCTCGTCCTGGCCCGCTCCTGGGTGCTCGCGGTGCGGCAGCGCAGCGTCGTCTACCTGTGGCCGGCGCTCACCGTCGTCGCCCTCATCGCGACGTCCCTCACCGAGAGCGCGCTGCTGACGGACTTCTCCTGGCTGCTGCTCGTGGTCTGCGTGGTGACCTGCGCCGACCGGCTCTCCTGGCGGCGCGCCTTCCAGCGGCTGCACCCGCGCACCACGGGGCCCGATCTGCCGCGGGCCTGAGCGGCGGCGCGGCATCCGTCGAAAACGAAGGAGCTGGTGCGTCCGGCGCCCCGTTGGGGGCCATCGGAGCGCCTCGCGACACCAGCTCCTTCGTTTTCAGCAGGGCCGGCAAGCGCGGCGCGGCGCGGCGCGGACGGGCGCTACCGGGTGGGCAGCAGCGAGGCGAAGTAGTCGTCGACGGTGCGGGCGGACTTGCCGAACTTCTTCGCCAGTCGTTTGTAGTACGCCGTCGATATCTTGTACTTCTTGTTGTCGCGAACGAGGTAATAGTGCCCGTCCCATTCGATGAGCCGACCGATGCTGACCCCCGTCGTGAGCGCCTTGATCGTGGAGACGTCGTACGTGCCGAAGCCGAACTTCTTCTTGTAGTGCGCGACGTCCTCACTGCGGATGCGGCGCAGCACCCCGTGGTCGGCGACCCAGTACTTGCTGCCGACCCGCAGGCCGAGCTTCGCCCAGCCCGCCCCGGTCTTGTACTTCGCCACGACCTTCGAGCCGACCACGAGCGCGCTCGAGGAACCGGTGAGCTCGATCGCCTGTTTCTTGGTGATCGGGCGCTTCGTGCTCAGCCCGTCGATGATGTACAGCTTCGAGGAACTGCTGCTCGCTTTTATCACCGTGCCCGGCACGATCACCCGGTAGGACCCGGTGCCGATCTGCGAGACGATCGATCCGTCGAGCGAGGGCAGCTTGTAGGCGATGCCCGTGTACTTGGCGATGAGACGCATCTCGTGCTTCGAGGCGATCGGCCGCCGCTTGCCGTTGATGATGAGGTAGATCTGCTTGGTGTCGGCGTTGCGGATGAAGTAGGGGTCCTGGTCGTCGACGGGGCCGAACCAGCTGTAGAAGTAACCCCAGAAGTTGCGGTTGCCGTAGGAGGAGCAGGAGTCGCCCACGTTGCCGACCCCGGCCTTGATCGCGGCGGCGTTCGGGGTGTAGGGCGTGTAGTTGTAGAGCGCCGCCGTCGCGGAGTTCTTGAGCGTCACGGTCTTGGTGCCGCAGCTCGCCGTCGGACTGTAGGCGATCTCCACCGTCTCCCCGACGGCGTAGGTGAAGCTCGACGGGAAGCGGGTATAGGACTGGAAGGCGCGCGCCGCCCAGTACACCTGGTTGAAGAAGCCGTAATAGGTGCTGTTGCAGCCCGAGCTGTCCGGGCATCCGTAACCCATGGCGATCTTGTACTTCGTCGCGGTCGGGCTCGTCGAGGTGACGAGCCCCTGCTCCTTCTGCAGCGTGACGAGCAGCACCTGGGGGTTCACCTTGCAGGCCTGCGCGACGATGTAGATGATCTTCGCGGCCGAGACGTCGGAGGCCGCGTCGATGTCGTCCTCACAGCCCTTCGCCGTGGTGTCGTCGCCGTAGCCGGCGATCGCCGTGACATCGGCCGTGTAGTCCTTGAGGCATGCCACCGCCGCGTCGCTGTCGCAGCTGGACACCTTGGCGTCGAGGAACGACTGGATCTTCGCGGCGGACATCGTCGAATAGGTGAACATGTCGGCGTCCGTGATGATGCTGCCGGCGTCGAACTTGGTGATCGAGGAGGCCGCCTCGGCGGTCTCGGTCGCGACCCCGGGGAGCACGGCGCTCAGCAGCGACGCGCCCAGGGCGAGGGCGAGCCCGCCGGCGAGGACCCGACCGGCCGAGCGGCGGATGGGTGCGAGTGCAGTACGAAACGTCACGAGTGAGTAGTCCAGCCCCGGGCGGGATCGGGGCCGCCCCAAACACGGTAACCCGAGACCGCGGACGGAGCGAAACCGAGCGCCGGGCGTGTCGCCGAAGGAAACATGGCGACCGGGACGGGGCGGATGGCGCGCGCCGCCCCGTCCCGCGCCGCCGGGGGCGTCATCCCGCGCTGTCGAGGTAGGCGTCGCAGACCGCCTGCGGCTCGCCGTCCATGCGCAGCTCGCCGTGGTCGATCCAGAGCACGCGGGTGCAGGTGTCGACGATCGACGAGATCGAGTGGGACACCAGGAACACGGTTCCGGCCGCGGAGCGCATGTCGCGGATGCGCTGCTCGCTGCGCTTGCGGAACGCCTTGTCGCCGACGGCGAGCGCCTCGTCGATGAGCAGGATCTGCTGAGCCTTCGAGATGGCGATCGAGAAGCGCAGCCGCGCCGCCATGCCCGAGGAGTAGGTGCGCATCGGCAGGTCGCGGAACTCCTCCAGGCCCGCGAAGTCGATGATCTCCTCGGCGCGGGCGTCGAGGTCGGCCGGTTGTGCGCCGAGGGCGAGCGAGCCGAGGCGCACGTTCTTGTCGCCGGAGAGGTTGTTCAGCAGCGCCGCGTTCACGCCGAGCAGCGCGGGCTGGGCGGCCGCGTACACGGTGCCCTCGGTGGGCTGCTGCAGGCCGGCGATGGAGCGCAGCAGCGTGGACTTGCCGGAGCCGTTGTGCCCGATCACGCCGATCGACTCGCCCTCACGCACCACGAAGCTCACGCCCTTGAGCGCGTGCACCTCGCGGATGCCGCCGGCGCGGCCGAAGCGCTGGGTGAGCCGACGGCCGGCGGTCTTGCCCGAGGAGAACACCCGGTATTTGACGTGCAGGCCGTCGACCACCACGGTGGGCGCGCCGGGGGTGGTGGAGTCAGTCACGACCGTAGGTCTCCTCCGCGCGCCAGAAGTAGACGAGGCCGCCGACGAAGAACACCACGGCGCCGACCGTGCCGTTCACCCAGAAGATCGGGTCGTAGCTGCTGCCCGGCAGCATCCCCCAGCGGATGAGCGAGATGTAGTCGTGCACCGGGTTCAGCCGCGCGATCGTCAGCAGCGTGCCGCTGACCACGCCCTCGAGCGCGAAGAACACGCCCGTGGTGTAGAAGCCGATGCGGGTGATGAGCTGCAGCACCTGCCGGAAGTCCGGGAAGTGCGCCGTGATGCGCGCGGCCATGAACGCCACACCCGCGTTGAACAGCGTCATGAGGGCGAGCACCGGGATGAGCACGAGCCAGCCGATGCCGATCGGCACGCCGGCGAGCAGCACGATCGCGATCATGATCAGCAGCATCGGCACGAGCTCGAACAGGGACTGCAGCACCATCGAGATCGGCAGCAAGAGCCTGGGGAAGCTCAGGCTCTTCACGAGCGCCTGGTTGCCGAGCACGGCGCGCGCGCCCGCCGAGAAGGAGTCGGAGAAGTACTCGAAGATGAACACCCCGATGATGAGGAACGGGATGAACGGCACGTCGCCCGTGCTGTTGGCGGTCTTCAGCCCGACGCCGAAGATGAGGCCGTACACGACCGCGTTCAGCAGCGGCCGCAGCACCACCCAGACCAGGCCGAGGCGGTTCTCCTGGTTCTCCGCCTGGATGCGGTAGCCCGCGAGCGTGATCGCGAAGGCGCGCCGCTGCCACACCTGCACGAGATAGCTGCCGAACGGGGGCCGCACGCCGATGCGCGTCAGACCGGCGTCCCTGGCGATACCGGCGTAGTCCGTGTCGTTCACCGCACTCCCGTTGCGACCGCTCGGGGCACAGGTCGCTCACTGCTCACGGAATGCTAGCAGTGCGCCCCCGGCCAGCTCCGCGCCCCGTGCCCCGGCCCGCTCCGCCCGGTGCCGGCGCCCGCCGCGGCCCCGCCCGGGCGACGAAAACGAAGGAGCTGGTGTGCCTGGCGCGGGAAAACGGCCGTGGAAGGCCACCGGAGGCACCAGCTCCTTCGTTTTCGTCGCTCAGCCGGAGGAGGTGGAGGATGTCGCGGAGGCGACGGCCTCGGCGAGGGCGTCCTGCACCATCTGATGGATCTCGTCGAAGTCCGGGTAGACCATGCTGACGCCGTTGGCCGGCACGAGCTCCAGATCGGTCACGTCGAGCGAGCGAGCCTTCTGCGCGAGGTCGACGAAGCCGCCGAGCATCCCCTGCGGGATGTCGGTCTTCACGATCTGCTTGCCCGCGTTCGCGATCGCCTGGAACTTGGTCAGCACGGTCGTGGGCGAGAACTGTTTGAGGATCGCCTCCTGCACTTCGCGCTGGCGCTCCATCCGGTCGTAGTCGGTCGTCGACTCCCGGCTGCGGGCGTACCAGAGCGCCGTGCGACCGTCCATGTGCTGCTCACCCACCTCGATCCAGCCGGTGACCCCGACGAGCTCGCCGTCCGAGTTGAGCGTGCCGCCGATCGGCAGCCGCTCCTTGACGTCGATGTCGATGCCGCCGAGGGCGTTGATGAGCTTCTTGAAACCGCCCATGTCGATGAGCACGTAGTACTGGATCGTCAGGCCGGTCACGCCCGCGACGGCATCCCGCATCGCCTCGACGCCGGGCTCGCTGCCCTCGGACTCGGCGTCCGGGTACAGCTCCGGATGCTCCTCGCCGTAGGTGTACAGGTAGTCGATGAGGCAGTCGACGCCGCAGTCGTAGCCGTCGGGGAACACCTCGGCCAGCGGCGAGTCGTCCGGGAACGGCACCTTCTGCATGTTGCGCGGGATGCCGATGATGGTCGCCGCCCCGGTGTCGGCGTCGACCGACACCACCGAGATCGAGTCGGGTCGCAGACCCACCCGGCCGGAGCCCGCGTCGCCGCCGAGGAGCATGATGTTGTACTTGCCGTCCACGGGATCGGCCATCTGGCCGCCGGAGAACACGTCCGTGATGAGCGACCGGGCGCTGCCGGCGACCACGACGCCGTAGCCCGCCCCGGCGACGAGCGCCGCGACGACGACCATCGCCACGCCCGCGACGAGGGGCCGAGCCCGCGGGGCGGCGCGCACGAGCCGCACCAGCCGCAGGGTGTCGACGGTGAGCACCAGCCAGAGCAGCGCGTAGCCGACGGCGATCCCCTGCACGACGCTGAGCGTTATCGCGTTCGTCGCCACGGTGACGAGCACATCGGGTCGCAGCAGGTACAGCACGACGACGACCACGACGAGCAGCCAGAGCAGCCAGGTGGCGACGACGCCGATGCGGCCGAGGCGGCGGCTGCCGGCGAGCAGCTGCACCGAGCCGGGCAGCAGCACGTTGAGCACGACGAGCCACCAGGCCCGCCGGGTCATCGCCGCCCGCGAGCCCAGGTCGGGGAAGCGGATCGGATTGACGCTCGTCACGAGACGGCGGCGTCGCCCGCGGCCGCCACCCGAGCCTTCAGCGCCTCGTTCTTGTCGGCCACGAGCTCCTCGAGCCTCGACGCGAGACCGGCGAGACGCCCGGCGAGCGCCGCGTCCGAGGTCGCCAGGATGCGCGCGGCGAGCAGTCCCGCGTTGCGGGCCCCGCCGATCGACACCGTCGCGACCGGGACGCCCGCGGGCATCTGCACGATCGACAGCAGCGAGTCGAGCCCGTCGAGGCGGGCGAGCGGCACCGGGACGCCGATCACCGGCAGGGTGGTGACGCTCGCTAACATCCCGGGCAGGTGGGCGGCGCCGCCGGCGCCCGCGATGATCACCCGGATGCCGCGCTCCCGCGCCGTGCTGCCGAACTCGACGAGCCGGCGCGGCGTACGGTGCGCCGAGACCACCTCGACCTCGTGGTCGACGCCGAGCTCGAGGAGGGCGGAGCGGGCATCCGCCATGACCGGCCAGTCGGAGTCGGAACCCATGACGACGGAGACGAGGGGGCTGGGCACGACCCGATAGTAGGACCTCAGCCTTCGAACAGCGCCGCCGCCGCGCGCGCACGGTAGACGACATCGTCGAGATCGTCGCCGGTGGCGGTGACGTGGCCCACCTTGCGCCCCGGCCGCGGGCTCTTGCCGTAGCCGTGGAACTTGACCGTCGGCTGCTCGGCGAGGGCGCGCGGGTAGCGGTCGGTGAGGCCGCCGGCCGCCGGGCCGCCGAGGATGTTGACCATGACGCTGACGCTCTCGCGCAGTCCGGTGGCGCCGAGCGGCAGGTCGAGCACGGCGCGCAGGTGCTGCTCGAACTGGCTCGTCGTGGAGCCCTCGATCGTCCAGTGGCCGGTGTTGTGCGGGCGCATCGCCAGCTCGTTGACGAGCAGCCTGTCGTCCTCGGCCTCGAACAGCTCGACCGCGAGCACGCCGGTGACGTCGAGCTCGGTGGCCACCCGGGTGGCGATGTCGGCCGCGGCGTCGGCGAGCAGCCCGGCGCTGCGCGGAGCCGGGGCGATCACCTCGGCGCAGACACCGTCGCGCTGCACGGTCTCGACGAGCGGCCACAGCGCGAGCTCGCCGCTCGGCCGGCGGGCGACGAGCTGGCTGAGCTCGCGCCGGAACGGGACGAGCTCCTCGACGAGCAGCGGCCGGCCGGCGGCGCGCGCGGCGGCGAGCCAGTCCTCGGCGTCCGCGGCGGCGCGCACCACGCGCACGCCCTTGCCGTCGTAGCCCCCCGTGGGGGTCTTGAGCACCGCCCGGCCGCCGTGGTCGGCGAGGAAGCGCCCGAGCGCCTCGGCGTCGGCGACCTCGGCCCAGTCGGGCACCGGCACGCCGAGGCGTTCGAGCCGCTCGCGCATCCGGGTCTTGTCCTGGGCGAACTCGAGGGCGTGCGGGCCCGGGCGCACGCGCACGCCCGCTTCGACGAGCGCGCGCAGCGCCGGCTGCGGCACGTGCTCGTGGTCGAAGGTGACGACGTCGACGCCCCGCCCAAAACGAAGGAGCTGCCGCGCGTCGCGGGGACTGCCGAGCATGCTCGTGGCGATCGCGGCGGATTCTCCTTCGTTTTCGGCGAGGACGCGGATGTCGATGCCGAGCTCGATCGCGGGCGGGATCATCATCCGGGCCAGCTGCCCGCCGCCGACGACGCCGACCGTGTAGCCCATCCGCGCTCCCGTCCGCCTTGAGGTTCCCCCCAGTTCACCCGCCTAGACTCGGGCGACTGCCAACGACACTAGCGAGAGCGGGGCATCGGACGATGAGACGACTGATCACGCAGTTCGCACGCTTCGGCGTCGTCGGCGTCGGCGGGCTGGTGATCGACTTCGTCGTCTTCAACGTGCTGCGCGCGAGTGTGCTGGACCCCGCCGCCGTCGACCACGGCCAGGTCTACGCCAAGATCGTCTCGACGTCGCTCGCGATCGTGTTCAACTGGCTCGGCAACCGCCACTGGACGTTCCGGCACAGCCACCGTGACCACTGGATGCGCGAGGCCGCCGAGTTCGTCGCCGTGAGCATCGGCGGCATGGCGATCAGCCTGGGCTGCCTGGGCTTCTCGGTGTACGTGCTGCAGCTGACCTCGGCGCTCGCCGACAACATCTCCGCGAACGTCGTCGGGCTCGTGCTCGGCACGGTGTTCCGCTTCACCTTCTACCGGCTCTGGGTGTTCCGTGGCCAGCGCGCCCCCGCCGTCGAGATCCTCGGCCTCGGGCTCGAGGAGGACCGCATCGGCGAACCCGCCGAGGCGTCGGACGCGGCGCCGGATGCCCTCAGCGCACGCCCCAGTGCACGGTTTCGTCGGGCGCCTGCGCCTGTGACTGCTGACGGCGTACCGCCACGGGGTTGACGTTGGCCTCCATGAGGTCCTCGAGCGCCTCCTGCACGCCGAGCGCCCCGGGCACGTCGCGCAGCACCACCGGCCGGTCGAGCCCGGTGTTGATCTCGACGGTGCCGCTGCGGAACAGCCGCTGCAGCGCCGACTGCCGCACGGTCACGTCGTAGCCACGGCTGTGCAGCAGCTCCTGGCGCACCCGCACGAGCAGGCCGGAGCGCAGCACCAGCCGGCGCGAGGTGACCGTGTAGCGCGTGCCGAGCCAGCCGATGAGCGGCAGCAGCCAGGCGACGAGGACGACAAGGCCGGCCGCGCCCCAGAGGGCGAGCTCCTGCCAGTGCTCGGCGAAGGAGCCGGTGAGGTAGCCGGTCGCGGCGCAGGCCGCCACGAGCACGAGGCTCGGCAGCAGCAGCCGGCGCGCGTGCGGACGCAGCCGGGCGACGACGGTCTCCGGGGCCCGTTCCGCCCCGTGCGGCCCCGCGGCGCCGCGGTCCGGGCTGGGCGGCTGCGGGCTCGACATGCCCTCATTCATACCGCAGGTGCGTCACGTCCCCGGCCGCCACGACGAGCGGGGCGCCATCCGGCTCCGTCGCCACCTCGAGCCGTCCCGCCGCGTCGAGGCCGAGCGCCCGGCCCCGGCGCACCCCGCCGCCGGGCAGCTCCACGCGCACTCGGCGGCCGATCGTCGTGCAGGCCTCGGCGACCAGCGCCCGGATGCCGCTGCGCTCGGCGTCGCCCGCGGCCGCCGCGAGCCGGTCGTCGAGGGCGCGCAGGCCGGTGAGGTAGCCCAGCAGCACCGCATCGGCGAGCGCGTCCCCCGCCAGCGGCACCCCCGCGACGACCGGGGGGCCCTCGACGGCCAGGCTGGTCGCGGTGGGCGTGGGCAGCTCCTCGGGCCCGAGGGCGAGGTTGACGCCCACCCCGACGACCACCCCGACGCCGGGCACCAGCTCGGCGAGCACCCCGGCCACCTTGCGGCCGCCCACCTGCGGGTCGTTCGGCCACTTGAGGCCCACCGGCCGCTCCGGCAGCAGCGCCGCGATCGCTCGCACCATCGCGAGCCCGGCCACGAGCGGCACCCAGCCGGAGCGCTCCAGCGGGTAGTCCGGCCGCAGCAACACGGAGACGGCGAGGGCGCGCCCGGGCGGGGCGATCCAGCCGCGCCCCATCCGGCCCCGCCCGGCGCGCTGGTCGGCGGTGACGAGCACGCTGAAGTGCGGCTCCGCGCCGGCGCGCGCCACCAGGTCGGCGTTCGTCGACCCGGTGCTCGGCACGACGACGAGGCGCTCGGTCGCCGCCGCGCTCCTGGGCAGGTGCATGGCTGCAACGCTAGCCGCGGTTTTGTGGAGGAAGGCCCCAACGGGCGGCCCGGACGCCCCCGGTACAGTGAACCGCGTGACTGACGACGCCCGCCCCGATCTCCTGACCACAGCGGGCAAGCTCGCCGATCTCAAAGAGCGCTACCACGAGGCCGTGACCGCGAGCGGCGCGGCCGCCATCGAGAAGCAGCACGCCAAGGGCAAGAAGACGGCGCGCGAGCGCATCGAGCAGCTGCTCGACCACGGCTCCTTCGTCGAGCTCGACGAGTTCGTCCGGCACCGCACCCACGCCTTCGGCATGGAGGCGAAGCGCCCCTACGGCGACGCCGTCGTCACCGGCACCGGCACCATCCACGGCCGGCAGGTGGCGGTCTACGCGCAGGACTTCACGATCTTCGGCGGCAGCCTCGGCGAGGTGGCCGGCGAGAAGATCATCAAGGTCATGGAGCTCGCCCTGAAGACCGGGGTGCCGATCATCGGCATGCTCGACTCGGGCGGGGCGCGCATCCAGGAGGGCGTGGTCGCACTCGGCAAGTACGGCGAGATCTTCCGGCTGAACACCGCGAGCTCGGGCGTCATCCCGCAGATCTCGATCATCATGGGCCCGGCCGCCGGCGGCGCCGTCTACGGTCCCGCGCTCACCGACTTCGTCATCATGGTCGACCGGACCAGCCAGATGTTCGTCACCGGGCCCGACGTGATCAAGACCGTCACCGGCGAGGACGTCGGCATGGAGGAGCTCGGCGGCGCCGTCACGCACAGCCAGCGCACCGGCGTCTCGCACTACCTCTCCGCGGACGAGGACGACGCCCTCGACTACGCGCGCACGCTGCTGTCGTTCCTGCCGGACAACAACCTCACCGACCCGCCGGAGTACCGCAGCGACGTCGAGCTCGAGATCACCGACGCCGACCGGCGACTGAACACGATCATCCCGGACAGCCCCAACCAGCCCTACGACGTGCTCGAGGTCATCGAGCACCTCGTCGACGACGGCGACTTCCTCGAGGTGCAGCCGCTGTTCGCGCCCAACATCGTCGTGGGCTTCGCCCGCATCGAGGGCCGCTCGGTGGGCATCATCGCCAACCAGCCCGGCCAGATGGCCGGCACGCTCAACATCGACGCCGGCGAGAAGGCCGCCCGGTTCATGCGGTTCTGCGACGCCTTCTCGATCCCGATCCTCACCCTCGTCGACGTCCCCGGCTACCTGCCCGGCACCGACCAGGAGTGGACCGGCGTCATCCGCCGCGGCGCGAAGCTGCTGTACGCCTACGCCGAGGCGACGGTGCCGCTCGTGACGGTGATCACCCGCAAGGCCTACGGCGGCGCCTACATCGTCATGGGCTCCAAGCAGCTCGGCGCCGACCTCAACTACGCCTGGCCGACGGCCGAGATCGCCGTCATGGGCGGCGCCGGCGCGGTCAACATCCTCTACCGCAACGAGCTGAAGGCCGCCGAGGCGGCGGGCGAGGACGTCGCGGCCGTGCGCTCCCACCTCGCCAACGAGTACCTGTACAACGTCGCCTCGCCGTTCCTCGCCGCCGAGCGCGGCGAGCTCGACGGCGTCATCGAGCCGGCCGCGACGCGCATCGTTGTGACGAAGGCGCTGCGGGCGCTGCGGACGAAACGGGCGAGCCTGCCGGCAAAGAAGCACGGGAACATCCCGCTGTGAGCGCCCCCGACATCCGCATGGCCGACATCCGCGTCGTCGCCGGCTCGCCGAGCGTCGAGGAGCTCGCGGCCGTCACCGCCGTGCTGCAGGCCGCCGCCGCCGAGTTCACCGAGGTGCACGCCCGCAGCGAGCGGCCGGCGCCCCCCGCCTGGTCGCGGGCCCGGCGAGCGCTGCGCACCCCGCTCGTGACCGGCCCGGGCCGCTGGCGCTCGTTCTCCGGCTGAGACGGGTTTTGTCCCCCGGTCGGGGGCGGTGCTGTCCCCAGAAATGACGACTGCGGGAACCGGCCCGCCGCGGCCAGGATGGTCATCGCTAGGTGTATCTCTTCGAGTCACACCGCCGATCCATCGGCCGACCTTCCACGGCGCCGATGCATTGGAGGCGAGCCAGGGCGCTGTTCGGGTCAGCGCCCTGGCTCGACGTCTGTCAGGGGGCCCAGGCTCGACGCCTGTCAGGGCCCAGACTTGACGTCGTCGGGGCATCAGCGCCCGGGCCCGCGGTCAGGGCTCCGCGGTGTGAGTGCCGGTGCCGGTATCGGTGCCGGTGTCGTCCGCACCGTCGCCGTCCAGCCCGGGCAGGATGCCGTCCTCGACGGCCCGGCGAAGCAGATCGACCTTCGTCGGCGCCGGCCGCCCGACCTGCACGTACTTGTCGCGGATGCGATCGAGGTACTCGCGGGCCGTGGAGTAGCCGATGCCCAGCTGCTGCGCGGCGAGCTTGAGCGGCAGCCCCGAGGCGTACAGGTGCAGGATCTCGCGCTCCCGGCGACCGAGCTCTGCCTTGGCGAAGTCCCGATCGGCGTCGATCGCCGTCGCCCACTCGAGGTTGTTGAGCACCTCGCCCCGGGCGACCGCGGCCACGGCGGTGATCACCGTCTTCGTCGCGGACGCCTTGGGGATGACACCCGCGGCGCCCGCGGCGAGGGCCTCGCGCACGAGCCCCACCCGGTCGGCGATGGAGTGCACGAGCACCGGGCATCCGGCCGCCTGCACCCGCTTGACGTTGTCGGTGACCGTCGAGCCGTCGCCGAGCGACAGGTCGAGCACGACGACGTCGCACTCCCGGCCGTCGAGCCCGTCGATGAGCTCCTGCACCGTCGCCGCGGCGAGCAGGAACTGGTAGCCCTCGCCCTCGAAGGCGGCCCGCAGCCCGAGCCGCACCGATTCGTGGTCGTCGACCACGGCGACCCGGACGGTCCCCGGGTCAGCGCGCGGCGAAGTCGGCTGGGCCGGAACCGCGTTCATCCTTTAATCTCCCCGCAGAGGATGTCGCCCTTCGGGTCGGCGACGCCTCAGACCCAGCATCTTAACCGGTCGCATCTCAATCGGCCATGTCAGGCACCAGCGCCACCACCGTCTCGAGATGGTGCGTGTTCGGGAACAGGTCGAAGGCCCTGATGCGCTGCGCACGGTAGCCGAGCCGCGCGAACTCGCCGAGGTCGCGGGCGAGGGCCACCGGATCGCAGGCGACGTAGACGATCCGCGCGGGCGCGAGCCCGGCGAGCCGGCGCACGACATCGCGGCCAGCACCGGCCCGCGGCGGGTCGAGCACGACGGTGCCGGCCGCGAGCCGGGAGCGCTCGCGGGCATCCGCCCCGGCGGCGAGGCGGGCGATCCAGTGCTCCACCCGGCCGGTCTCGGCGCGCGCCCCGGGCCACTCGGCGAGGTTCGCCGCGGCGAAGCCGGTCGCGCCGGCGTCCGCCTCGACGCTCGTGATCCGGGTGTCCGACCCGAAGCGCTCGGCCACGGCGGCGGCGAACAGGCCCACGCCGCCGTAGAGGTCGAGGTTGGCGGCGTCGGGGGCGAAGCCCCCGGTGCCGATCGCCTGCTGCACGGCCGCGGTGAGCAGGGCGGCCGCGCCGCGGTGCACCTGCCAGAAGCCGGTGTCGGCGAGCCGGAACTCCCGCTCGCCGACGCGCTCGACGATCGGGCCCGGCCGCTGGCGCCCGACCACGAGCCGCACGCCGCCCGTCGAGGGGGCGACGAGGTCGACGCGCCGCTCGCCGGGGAACCTCTCGCCCAGCGGCGCGGCCGCCCGGATGCCGGCGGTGGCCAGCGGCAGCGAGGCGACCGGGACCACCCGGTGGGAGCGCGCCGCGACCGGGCCGAGCCGCCCGGCGGCATCGACGTGCAGGCGCACCCGGGTGCGCCATCCGGTGCCGTCCGGGCTCTCGGCCGGCACCGCCTCGACGGCGACATCGGCCTCGATCCCGGCGAAGCGGGCCAGGGCGTCCGAGAGCACCCGCCGTTTGAGCTCCCGCTGGTGGCCGAGCTCGATGTGGCCGAACTCGGCGCCGCCCGCGCGCTCTGCCGGGTCGCGCTCGAGCGCCGCGGCATCCCACACCTGGGGGCGCCGGTGCGGGCTCGGCTCGAGCACGGCGACGGTGTCGGCGCGCCAGAACGCTGCCCTGCGGGTGTCCGCGAGGCGCGCCCGCACCCGCTCGCCCGGGATCGCGTCGGCGACGAACACCACCCGGCCCTCGAGACGGGCCACCGAGACGCCGCCGTGGGCGATGTTGGTAACGTCGAGCTCGACCTCGGCCCCGTGCTGCTGCGCCATCCCGACGAGCTTAGGAGCCGCGGCCGGCCGGGGTCACCGACACAGGAGCTCCGGTGCGCCTCTATCTCGCCTCCACCTCGCCAGCCCGGCTCGCCACGCTGCGCGCCGCCGGCATCGAGCCGCTCGTGCTGCCCTCGCACGTCGACGAGGAGGCCGCCGTGCGCGCGGCGGGCCCGCTCGAGCCGGCGACGATGGTCGCGATGCTCGCCCGGCTCAAGGCCGAGGCGGTGCTCGGCCCCGACATCGACGGCCTCGTGCTCGGCTGCGACAGCGCCTTCGAGCTCGACGGCGTCGCCTACGGCAAACCGCACGAGCCGGCGGTCGCGCGCGAGCGCTGGCGGATGCAGCGCGGCCGCTCCGGCGTGCTGCACAGCGCGCACTGGCTCGTCGACCACCGCGGTGGCGGCGCGCACGGCGCCGCGGGGACGGTGGCGAGCACCACGGTGCGCTTCGCCGACGACATCGACGACGAGGAGATCGAGGCCTACATCGCCACCGGCGAGCCGCTCGAGGTCGCCGGCGCCTTCACCCTCGACGCCCGCGGCGCCGGCTTCATCCGCGGCGTCGAGGGCGACCCGCACGCCGTGGTCGGGCTCTCGGTGGCCGGGCTGCGCGCGCTCGTGCGCTCCTTCGACATCCGCTGGCCCGCGCTCTGGAACCGCGAGCCCGGCGGCACCCGGTAAGCCGACCCTGCCGGTCGACCCTGCCGGCCGACGCTGCCGGCCGACCTTGTAGGCAGGCATCGGACCGGCCGTCGCTTTCTTGTCGCCGACCGACATCGGCCCACCCGGCCGGGCCAATAGGCTTAGGGACACTATGGCGCGCATCACCAAGGTCCTCATCGCCAACCGTGGAGAGATCGCCGTTCGCGTGATCCGCGCCGCCCGGGATGCCGGCTACGCCTCCGTCGCGGTGTACGCCGAGCAGGACCGGGACGCCCGGCACGTCAGGCTCGCCGACGAGGCGTACGCCCTCGGCGGCGCGACGAGCGCCGAGAGCTACCTCGTCGCCGAGAAGATCCTCTCGGTCGCCCGCCGCTCCGGCGCCGACGCCGTGCACCCCGGCTACGGCTTCCTCGCCGAGAACGCCGACTTCGCCCGCGCCGTCATCGACGCCGGCCTGATCTGGATCGGTCCGAGCCCCGCGGCGATCGAGGCGCTCGGCGACAAGGTGAGCGCGCGGCACATCGCCGAGCGCGTCGGCGCGCCGCTGGCCCCGGGCACCGTCGACCCGGTCGCCGGTGCCGACGAGGTGCTCGCCTTCGCCGACGAGTTCGGCCTGCCGGTGGCGATCAAGGCCGCCTTCGGCGGCGGCGGCCGCGGCCTCAAGGTCGCCCGGAGCCGGGAGGAGATCCCGGAGCTGTTCGAGTCCGCCACCCGCGAGGCCGTCGCTGCCTTCGGCCGCGGCGAGTGCTTCGTGGAGAAGTACCTCGACGAGCCGCGGCACGTCGAG
Organism: Microbacteriaceae bacterium; assembly: GCA_047605685.1. Classification (GTDB taxonomy): domain Bacteria; phylum Actinomycetota; class Actinomycetes; order Actinomycetales; family Microbacteriaceae; genus JAUASV01. Next base: position 17,994 of record JASGFF010000013.1, on the reverse strand, counting down.
ACCCAGTGCCTCGCGGACGCGGCCGGCACCGTCGTGGTGATCTCGACGCGCGACTGCTCGCTGCAGCGCCGCCACCAGAAGCTCGTCGAGGAGGCGCCGGCCCCGTTCCTCACCGAGGCGCAGCAGCGGGCGCTGTACGCCTCCTCGAAGGCGATCCTGAAGGAGGTCGGCTACCTCGGCGCGGGCACTTGCGAGTTCCTGATCGGCAAGGACGGCACCGTGTCGTTCCTCGAGGTGAACACCCGGCTGCAGGTCGAGCACCCGGTGTCCGAGGAGGTCACCGGCATCGACCTCGTGCGCGAGCAGTTCCGCATCGCCGAGGGCGGCCTCATCGACTACCCGGACCCGGAGCCGCAGGCGCACTCCATCGAGTTCCGCATCAACGGCGAGGACCCCGGGCTGAACTTCATGCCGACGCCCGGCCCGGTCTCGGTTCTGCGCTTCCCCGGCGGCCCCGGGGTGCGCGTCGACTCCGGCGTGACCACGGGCGACGTCATCTCCGGGGCGTTCGACTCGCTGCTGGCCAAGCTCATCGTCACGGGCACCGATCGCGCCGACGCCCTCGAGCGCTCCCGGCGCGCCCTCGACGAGTTCGAGGTCGCCGGCCTGCCGACGGTGCTGCCGTTCCACCGCAAGGTGGTGCGCGATCCGGCCTTCACCGATGAGCCGTTCCGGGTCTACACCCGCTGGATCGAGACCGAGTTCGCGAACGACATCGAGCCGTGGAGCGGATCGCTCACGGACACCCCGCCGGACGCCGGCCGCCACAGCGTGGTCGTCGAGGTCGACGGCAAGCGCGTCGAGGTCTCGCTGCCGGAGACGCTGCTGCCCGCCGGCGCCCGTGGGCCCTCCTCGGCCGCCCCCGCGCCGCGGCGACGCGGAGGCGGCGCCGTCGCCGCCGTCACCGGCGACTCGGTGACGGCGCCCATGCAGGCGACCGTCGTCAAGCTCGCCGTCGAGGAGGGCGCGAGCGTCGTCGCCGGCGACCTCGTGGTCGTGCTCGAGGCGATGAAGATGGAACAGCCGATCGCGGCGCACAAGGACGGCACCGTCACCGGCATCGACGCGACGGTCGGCACGACCGTGTCATCCGGTCACGTGCTGCTGTCGATCGTCGACTGATATGTAGGGCTGTCTTGTCAAGTGGCAGGGCGAAGTTCCCGCCCCGGACCGTCGTTGGGGGCGGGAGCTTCTCTTGTGGACCTCTGTCGTGTCGATGCAGCGTGTCGTTCTCGACGCGCGATCATGACTGATGTGCGCGGATTGGTTACCGCATGACGGGTTGTTCGGCAGGAGCGGGACCATCGGAGGTGCCTGAGGTCGAGCGTGGCCCTGGCGGGCTACTCACAGTCGAATCGTAGGTCGCTCCTCGCGCTGCGCACGGGCGTCGGGACGCGGTCACAAGCTTGGGTTGTCGTTCCTAGTCCTCCAAGGTAGCCGGGGATCAGCACCAGCCGGCGAGCTTGCGAGCGATGGCGGTGGTGACCACGGTGTGCTTCTTGCCGCGGGCGTCGAACTGGACCCACCGGTGGTGCAGGCGTCGGTTGCCGAGGTCGACCCGTTCACGGGCAGCGGGGCTGGCGGCGTCCCCTCGCTGCTGGAGGACTTTCCCAACGGTGTAACGGAGTTTGTGGAGCCAGGCGGACTCCACCAGCAGACGCCGGGCATGGGTGTTGCCAGCCTTGGTGATCCCACCTTGGCGCCTGCTGCCGTCCGAGGAGTGCTCGGCGGGAGTCAGGCCCAGGAATGCGCCGATGGAGCAGCCAGTGAACCGCGTCCAGTCCCCGACCTCCACGGCCAACGCGAAACCGGTCAAGTAGGCCGCTGCCACCGGGCCGAGCAGCCCGGTCAACCCGGTCATCACCGGGGCGTAGCCCCTCGTCCGGCGGCAGTGTCGTCTCGAACACCTCACCAGTGCCGGCATCGATCGCACTGGCACGAACCGATCGCGCGTGCACGTCCAGACCAACGCTCGTACGCTCAGTGGACATCGGGGCCTCCTACGAATGTGGATAGGCCAGGCAGCGGACTCTGCCTCGGTAGCCCACGACTTTCGCCGCGAGGCCCGGACCCGGCGCCCCGGGGCTACACCCCGGACCACTCATACCGTCTGAGGCGAGGACACGGCCGCCGGTCTCGACCGCCCCGTTCAGGGAGCCGGGGCAGGGCAGGGCTGCAGGGCCGCCTCCATCTCGGCGAGCGAGGGCAGTGCAGCACCGGGGCGGGCGACGGTCAGTGCGGCGGCGGCCGCGGCGAAGCGACCGATGCGGCCGAGCTGCTCCGGATCGGCATCCCGCAACGCCTGCGACGACAACCCTTGCAGCCAGATCGCGCCGATGAGCCCGGCCATAAAAGCATCCCCAGCGCCGATCGTGTCGGCGACGGTCGTGGGCAGCGCCGACTGGGTCACCATGGCCCGGCGGGACAGCAGCAGGCTGCCGGCCGCCCCTCGGGTCATCACGGCGATCGCCGCCCCGCAGCCGAGAATCCACTCCAGCACCTCCCGCGCCCCGACCCCGGGAAAGAGCCAAGCGGAATCCTCGTCGCTGAGCTTGACCACGTCCGCGCGCCGGCAGTAGGCCTGCACCACGGCGTGCGGGTCGAGCTCCGGCGGCAGCAGGGCTGCGCGGATGTTCGGATCGAAGCTGACCAGCACCTCCCGGGGCAACGATTCGACGTAGCGCTGCACCGCCGCGCCGCCGGGCGGCAGGAAGGCGCCCAACGAGCCGGCGTGCACGTGCGCAGCGGCGGGAAGAGTCCGGGCCTCAAACTCCCAGTCCACGGCGAACCGGTAGTGCGCGGCGCCGTGCGCGTCGATGCGGGCGATCGCGTGCGAGGTGGCGGATGCCGGCCGATCGTCGAGGATGCGCACCCCGGCGGAGGCGACGTGCGTCCGGATGGCGTCGCCCTCCGGGTCTCGGCCCAGGCGAGTCGCGAACGTCGTGGGCAATCCCAGCCGACCGAGCCCGTAGGCGACGTTCATCGGGCTGCCGCCCGGCAGGGCCGTGCGCGAGCCGTCCGCGGCCACGATGACGTCCGTGAGTGACTCGCCGATCACCAGCAGCGGGGGATGGCCCGCCCTCATACGTCGATCGCCGTCAGCAGCGTCAGCATCGAGGCGCCGCCCTGGACGAGCGGTGCGAGCGCTCGATTGAACTCGGCGCAGTGGGCGGTCCCCATGTGCGCCTCGAATGCCTCCGAGGAGCAGTACTGCTCGTAGACGGCGAAGGCCCCGGTACGCCCCTCGATAGTGTGCACCTCGAAGCGCAGGCTGCCCGGCTCGGTCCGCACGGCGCGCGCGTAGTCGCGCAGCAGCGCGCACACGGCCTCCTCGTGCCCGGGCAGGGCGTCGATCGTCGCGGACAGGTAGCGGTGACCGCTCATGCCGACAGCGCTCCGGTCATGATGGCGACGGCCTCAGTCATCGAGTGGGTCTGCGGGGTGATCGTGCCGGCGCGCTTGCCGAGCCGCTGGATGTGGATGCGGTCGGCCACCTCGAACACGTGCGGCATGTTGTGACTGATCAGGATCACCGGCACTCCACGATCACGCAGTCGCTTGATCAGGTCGAGCACCTGGTTCGACTCCCGCACGCCGAGGGCGGCGGTCGGCTCGTCGAGCAGGACGACCTTCGAGCCGAAGGCCGCGGCCCGGGCCACCGCGACCGCCTGACGCTGGCCGCCGGAGAGGTTCTCGATGGGCACGGTGACGTCCTGCAGCGTGGTGATGCCGAGCTCGGCGAGCTCCTGCTGGGCGCGGGCGCGCATGGTCTTGGCATCCACCACCCGCAGGATCGAGCCGAGCGGTCCGGGCTTGCGCAGCTCTCGGCCGAGATACATGTTCGTGGCGACATCGAGGGCGGGCGAGACGGCCAGCGACTGGTACACCGTCTCGATCCCGGCATCCCGGGCGTCCTGCGGGCGCCGGAAGACGACGGGCCTGCCGTCCAGGAAGAGCTCGCCCTCGTCGGGCACCTCGGCCCCGGTCAGGCACTTGATCAGGGTGGTCTTGCCGGCGCCGTTGTCGCCGATGATCGCGAGCACCTCGCCGGGATAGAGCTCAAGGCTGACGCCGTCGAGCCCGACGACGTGCCCGTAGGTCTTCACCAGGCGACGGGCAGAGAGGACCGGCGTGCGCTCTGTCGTGGTGTCAGTCAATTGCGTGCCTTTCGGATCCACTGGTCGACGGAGACCGCAGCGATGACCAGCACTCCGACGGCGAGGTTCTGGTAGAGCACGTCGAGGCCGGCGAGGGAGAGGCCGTTGCGGAACACGCCGACGATGAGCGCACCGAGCAGGGTGCCCCAGACGTTGCCGCGGCCGCCGAACAGGCTGGTGCCGCCGATCACGACGGCGGTGATGGCGTTGAGGTTGGCGTCGGTGGCCGCGTTCGGGCTGGAGCCGAAGTCGCGGCCGATCTGGATCCAAGCGGCGAGGCCGACGATGACGCCGGCGGTGAGGTAGACGCTCAGCAGCACGCGGTTGACCCGGATGCCGGTCAGCCGCGCCGCCTCCTTGTCGTCGCCGACGGCGTAGACGTGACGCCCCCAGGCGGTGCGGGACAGGGTGAACCAGAGCGTGAGGTAGAGCAGCACCATCAGCAGCACGCCGTAGGTGACCTGCACGCCGAGGATGCCGATGGTGTCGCCGGTGGCGATGACAAGCCCCGGCAGCTCGGTGCCCTGCACGGTGGCGCCGTTGGAGGCCAGCAGCGACAGCGCGGTGAAGACGCTCAGCGTGCCGAGGGTGACGATGAACGGCGGCAGATGCAGGCGGGTCACCAGCACGCCGTTGAGTGCACCGGTGGCGAGACCGACGAGCACGCCGATCGCGAGCGCCACGATCCCGGGCAGGCCGGTGCTCGCGACCAGGCCCGCGCTGGTCACCGAGCTCAGCACCATTGCCGCCCCGACGGAGAGGTCGATGCCGGCGGTGAGGATGACCAGGGTCTCGGCCACGCCCAGGGTGCCGATGACGGCGACCTGCTGGGTGATGAGCGAGAGGTTGGCGGGCGCGATGAAACGTGGATTGATGACGCCGAACACGACGACGGCCGCGACGAGCACGAGCGCCGGGCTGATCGCCGGATAGCGGTACAGCACGCTGCGGGCGCGGGTCAGCGGCGTGCTGCGGTTGATGAAGTGGCTCGCCAGATCCAACGCCGCTGTGGTCAGCGGTGAGCCGCCGGTGGCGGGCTGGCTGGCCTTGTCGCTGGGGGTCACGGGGGCTCCTAACGCGTCTCGGGGAGTGGGGCGGGCGGGAGGGGATGTCCCGCCCGCCCCGGTGGATGGCCGGGTCAGTTGGCCCAGCAGGTGTCCTCGGCTGCCGTCGAGTCGATGCTGTCGAGGCCATCGACGGCCTGGTCGGTGACCAGCTGGGAACCGGTGTCGTAGAAGTCGAGGCCCTCGCTCGTGCTGGGCGTCGCCCCGCCCGAGGCGATCTGGACGATGGCGTCCATGCCGAGGGCCGCCATCTTCGAGGGGTACTGCTGCGCGGTCGCCCCGAGGATCCCGTCCTTCACGTAGCCGACGCCGGTGCAGCCGCCGTCGATGCTCACCAGCAGCACGTCCGACTCCTTGCCGGCCGCCTTGAGCGCCTGGTAGGCGCCGTAGGCCGCCGGCTCGTTGATCGTATAGACGACGTTGATGTCGGGGTTCTTCGACAGCAGCGTCTCCATCGCGGTGCGGCCGCCGTCCTCGGCGCCCTGGGACGCCTGGTGCCCGACGATCTCGTATTCGCCGCCGTCGCCGCCGGTGTAGCTGCCGCTGGATGCCTCATTGCCGTTCGTGCTGTCGTCGCCCGGATCGATGCCCATGCCGGTGAGGAAGCCGTGGTCGCGGTCGATGTCGACAGAGACCACCTGGTCGGAGAACAGGTCGAGCATCGCGATGACGGCCTTCTTGCCGCCCAGCTGGGCCGCCGTCCACTCGCCAATGGACTCGCCGGCGGCGAAGTTGTCGGTCGCATAGGTGATATCGACGGTGTCGGCCGGGTCGGGGGCGGTGTCGAGGGCGATGACGTAGAGGCCCGCCGCGCGCGCCTTCGCGATCTCGTTGTTGACGGCCGAGCCGTTTGGCGTGATGAGGATGCCCTTGTCGCCGCGGGAGATGGCGTTCTCGATCGCCTGGATCTGGGTGTCGGTGTCGCCGTCCTTCTTGCCGGCGGCGAGCGTCAGGTCGACGTTCGTCTTGGCGGCCTCGGCGGTCGCCGCGTCCTCCATCGCGACGAAGTAGGGGTTGCTCGTGGTCTTGACGATGAGCGAGACGCCGATCGCGTCGTCGGAGTTGGAGGAGCTGCCGTCCGATCCGCCGTCGGCGGAGCAGGCCGACAGGGCGAGCACCGCGGCGCCCGTGGCGGCGGTGATAGTGAGCACGCGCGAACGACCGCGCGAGGAGGGATGCTTCATTGCTGTCCTTTTCCCGAGTGAATGCGAACTACTTTGGTCGCGGTGCCGGATTGACACCGGTGTCACGGGATTTGTTTACTACGCTTGATCCGGATGCGCAAGCCAGGAGGGGTCAGGTGCCGCGTTGGTCGACGCAAGCTCGCAGTCCCTTGCACCAGGCCAGTCCCTCGCGAGGGGCACGGCGGCCCGCCCGCACAAGGTGACGATCCGCGAGGTCGCCCAGCACGCCGGGGTAGGCACCAAGACGGTCTCCCGGGTGATCAACGGCGAGCCCAATGTGTCCGCGGCGATGACCTCCCGGGTGCTCCGGGCGATCGAGGCGCTGCAGTGGTCGCCGGACGCGACCGCAAGCAATCTCAAGCGCACGGTCACCCGCACTCGCACCATCGGTCTGCTACTGGGCAGCGTGGAGAACCCGTTCTCGGCGGTGATCCACCGGGCGATCGAGGACGCCGCCGCGGCCCGCGACGTGGCGGTGTTCGCCAGCAGCCTCGATGAGGACCCCGCACGGGAGGCGGCCGCCGTCCAGGCCTTCGTGCGGCGCAAGGTAGACGCCCTCATCCTGACCTGTGCCGCGGGGTCGCAGGAGTACATCAGCGAGCTCGTGCCGGCACGGGTGCCGATCGTCTTCATCGACCGGCGACCGACGGGATACAGCGCCGACATCGTGCGCTCCGACAACCGCGACGGAGCGCGGCAGGCGACCCGTCACATGCTCAGCCTCGGTCATCGCCGAGTCGCCGGGCTCTTCGACCGGATCGACATCTGGACCGCGGCCGAGCGCCGCTACGGCTTCTTCGACGCCCTGGCGGAGTTCGGCATCCCCGCGGATCCGGCCATGATCGTCACCGACATCGGCTCGCCCGAGCATGCCGAGGCCGCCATCTACCGACTGTTCGGCTCGCCCACGGTGCCGACCGCGATCTTCAGCAGCCAGAACCTGATCACCGAGGGCACCGTGCGCGCACTGCAGCGGCTCTCCCGCCAGCGGGAGGTGGCCGTCGTCGGCTTCGATGAGATCGAGCTGGGCGATCTGCTCAGCCCCGGCGTCACCGTGCTCGCCCAGCGCCCCGCCGAGATCGGCCGCATCGCCGCGGAGCGGCTGTTCGCGAGGCTGGACGGCGATCGGACGGAGCCGCGCGACACCGTCGTCGGCGTCGATCTGCTGGCTCGCGGCTCGGGGGAGATCCGCCCGCCCGTCTGACGCCGCCCGCCCGAGCCCGTCCGCACGAGGCCACCCGCCCGAGCCCACCCGTACGGATGATCGCGCGGGACGATCGGGGAGTGTCGGGCCGCCGCCGGCCGGGGCCCGGCTTGCGACATCCGGAACTCGCGGCTACATTCATGATGTTGACACCGATGTCAACCGCTGCGCAATGAAGGGCATGCACCGTGAGATCTCCTGTGACAGCCGCAGCCGGCCGGCCCCGCCGGTCGCAGGGCTGCATCCTGTCCGCCATCATCGCCGCCGTGGCGCTGGCTCTCGGCACCGGGCTCGCCGCCCCGCTATCTGCGACGGCCGACAGCGGCGACGAGTACCGCCCCTACCTCACCTACTCGCCGGCCGAGAACTGGATGAACGATCCGAACGGGCTCGTGTACGACAACGGCGTCTACCACCTCTTCTACCAGTACAACCCCGAGGGAACCACCTGGGGCAACATGAGCTGGGGGCACGCGACCAGCACCGACCTGATGCACTGGACGGAGCAGCCGCTGGCCATCGCCGGCGGCGACGACTACGACATCTTCTCCGGCTCGATCGTCGTCGACAGCGACAACACCTCCGGCCTCGGCACCGCCGACAACCCGCCGATGGTCGCCATGTACACGGCCGCCTACGACAGCGGCATCCAGGCACAGTCGCTGGCCTACAGCCTCGACGACGGCGAGACCTGGACCCAGTACGGCGAGAACCCGGTGCTCGACCGCGACTCGACGAACTTCCGTGACCCAAAGGTGTTCTGGTACGACGGCGGCGACAGCAGCGAGGGGTACTGGGTGGTCGCCACCGTCGAGGCCGCCGACCACGAGGTGCTGTTCTACAAGTCCACCGACCTGATCGACTGGACCTACCTGAGCACCTTCGGGCCCGCCAACGCGACCGGCGGTGTCTGGGAGATGCCCGACCTGTTCCCGCTCGCGCTCGACGACGACTCCTCGAACGAGAAGTGGGTGATGGTTGTCAACCTGAACCCCGGCGGCGTCGCCGGCGGCTCCGGGGCGCAGTACTTCGTCGGTGACTTCGACGGGACCACCTTCACCTCCGAGTCGACCGTCGCGAGCGACACCCTGCCCGACGGCACCATGATGCAGAACTTCGACGACGGCAGCTACGACGACTGGACGGCCACCGGCACCGCCTTCGGTACCGCGCCGGCGACCACGACCCTCGACGGCCAGAACACCGTCTCCGGCTGGATCGGCGAGGGCTACGTCAACAGCTTCCTCGGCTACGACGCCGCGCTCGGCACGCTCGACTCGCCCGACTTCACCATCGACGAGGACTACATCAACTTCCTCATCGGCGGCGGGTACCACCCGCACGTCGACGGCACGCAGGTGGGCAACGATCCCCCGGCCGACAGCGAGCTGCTCTTCGACGGCTTCGAGTACCCCGACACCGAGAGCCTCACCGACAACGGCTGGACGCTCACCGGCGACTTCGTCTCCGGCACCAACCCCTCGACCTCGGGCGGCACCTACTACCTCGGCGACAAGCTCATCAACACCTACGAGGGCGGCGCGAACGGCGACGACAACACCGGCACGATGACCTCGCCGAGCTTCACCATCGACAACGACTACCTCAGCATGCTCGTCAGCGGCGGCTACCGGGACTCCTCCAGCGGCGAGACGCTGCAGATCGAGCTCGTCGTCGAGGGCGAGGTCGTCCGCACGGTGGCCGGCGACGAGAACGGCGCCCTCAACTGGAAGAGCTGGGATGTCAGCGACCTCGTCGGCGACACGGCGCAGATCGTCGTCGACGACGAGGCGACCGGCGGCTGGGGATCTCTCGGCCTCGACAACGTCGTGCTCGCCGACACCGCCGCCGAGGTGCGCTCGGACGAGACCACCGTCAACCTCGTCGTGGACAACGAGATCGTCCGCACCGCGACCGGCGCGGACAGCGAGGCGCTCGACTGGGCGAACTGGGACGTCTCCGACCTGGCTGGCCAGACCGCGCACATCGAGATCGTCGACAACAACACCGACGGCTGGGGGCACGTGCTCGCCGATGACTTCATGACCTCGGACGAGGCCGCATCGCCGCGCATCGACACCTACGACTGGCTCGACTGGGGCCGCGACTACTACGCCGCGGGCAGCTACAACGGCATCACCGACCGCCGCGTCACCATCGCCTGGATGAACAACTGGGAATACGGCGGCAGCATCCCCACCAGCACCTGGCGCAGCGCCATGACACTGCCGCGCGAGCTGCAGCTAACAACGATCGACGGCACACCGCAGATCACCAGCACCGTCATCCCCGAGGCGTGGAGCCTGGACAAGAGCTACGCGGCCTACAGCTATCCGGCCGTCGAGCTCGCCGAGGGCACCACGGACCTGCCCGACGACGCCGACGGGACGGTGTACCGCATCGACGCGGTGCTCTCGGCGGGCTCCGCGGAGCAATTCGGCATCGCGGTGCGCAACTCCGACGACGGCTCGCAGACCACGCCGATCCTCTACGACACGACGGATGACACGCTGTCACTGGACCGCACCGCATCGGGGGACAGCTCATTCTCGACGGACTTCGCCTCCGTGGAGGATGTCCCCCTCGCGCTCGATGACGACGGCGATCTCACCCTGCAGATCTGGGTCGACCACTCCTCGGTGCAGGTCTTCGCCCAGGACGGCGAACGGACCATCACCGACCAGGTCTTTCCCGACGCGAGCTCCGACGGGATCTCGCTGATCTCCGAGGGCGGCACGGCCGAGGTGAAGAGCCTTACCGTCACCCCGCTGTACGGGGCCATGTACGACGACGAGCCGATCCTCACCGTCCCCGGTGCCCCGACCTCCGTGACCGCCACTTCGACGACCGCCGGCACCGCCGACGTGAGCTGGCAGGCCCCGGCCGACACCGGCAACACCACCATCACCGGCTACAGCGTGGATGTCGTCGGCTCAGACTCGGACTCGGTGTGCACCACCACGGACACCTCCTGCGAGGTGACCGGGCTGACCCCGGGGGCGCAGTACAGCTTCACGGTGTCGGCGAGCAACATCGTCGGGACGGGGACGGCCTCCGACCCGAGCGACGCCGTGACGATCGCCTCGGCGGCGAACCCGACCCCGACCGACAGCGCCGCCACGCTCACCGCCACCGCCCGGCCGACGCTGACCGGCACCGGCCGCCTCGGCAGCACGCTGCGCGCCTCCACGGGCAGCTGGTCGACCGCCGTGCTCGGCTACGGCTACCAATGGACGAAGGACGGCACCCCGATCGCGGGCGCCACCGCATCGAGCCTGCACGTCGGCGCCTCGCTGGCCGGCAGCAGCATCGGCGTGACGGTCACCGCCCGCACCGCCGACCAGACGGCGAACGCCAGCTCGACGACGGTCACCGCCCGGGCGGTTTCGACGGCGACGGTGAAGCTGCGCCACGCGAAGGTCAGCACCTCCTCGAAGGCAAAGGTGAAGATCACGGTGAAGGCGAACGGCGGGGTGCGGGCCACCGGCACGCTCGTGGTGCACTACGGCACGAAGACCAAGACGGTCAAGATCGGGGCCAGTGCCGAGGGCACCGTCACGGTCACCCTGCCGCGGCTGAAGAAAGGCCACTACTCGGTGTGGGTGAAGTACCGCGGCAGCTCCCTGGCCGCCGCCGACAGCTCCGGGCACACGAAGCTCACGGTGCGGCGCGGCTAGCGGAGGCATCCTCGGGGTGGACGGCCCGCAGCGAACAGATTGTTCCAACAACCAACATACGATAACGGCATGGCATTCCAGGTGCCCCGCATGGACGAGCGCGAGTCGGCGGCATGGCTCGGCCTGATCGCCGTGACCCAGCTGCTGCCGGCCGAGCTGGACTCCCAGTTGCAGCGGGACGCCGGGCTGACCCATTTCGAGTTCATGGTGCTCACTGCGCTGCGCTTCGCCCCCGAGGGCACGCTGCGGATGACGGCGCTCGCCCGGGGCACGAACGCGACACTGCCGCGACTGTCCCACGTCTGCTCCCGCCTGGAGCACCGCGGCCTCATCGAACGCCTACCCTGCCCGAAGGACCGCCGGGCAACCAACGCCCGCCTCACCGGCGAGGGCCGCCGCGCGCTGATCCGCGCCGTCCCCGGGCACATCGCCGCCGTGCGCCGGCTGGTCATCGACGCCCTCAGCCCCGAACAGCTCGAAGCCCTGACCGAGATCACCGCCACGGTGCGGTCACGGCTCGCCGACGGGGCCGGCTGCCCGTAGCATCCGGGGGAGCGGGGCTGTCGGGCGGCGCTGTCGGGGCGGGGGCCGTCGGGGCGGCACTGTCGGGGCGGGGGCCGACGAGCCCGGCGGAGCTCTCAGGCCGGAGTTCTCAGGCCGGGGGCTCTCAGGCCGGAAACTCGCCGAGGGTGTAGCTGGCCGTCGGGCCGCTGATCCAGACATAGACCGCGCTGTCGACGTCGGTGGTGAGGGTCTGGCCCTCACCGGTGTAGTAGTACGTCGTGGAGCCCCGCTTGACGCCGATGCGGTAGCGCAGCTGGGCGTGCACCTTGAGAGTGAGGGTGGTGCCGCCCGCGTCGGTGATCCGGGAGTAGACCGACTGGGCGGCGAGGTACGTTCCCGAGGCCGTCACGTTGTCCAGCAGCAGCCGGGCGCTCGACGTCACGCCGCTCGTGAGGCTCACCGTGAGCGTCGTCGTGTGCGTGCCGACGCGGCCGTTGACGCCGGAGCGATGGGTCTGCGCCGCGTAGGCGTTCTGCGCGTAGACCGTGACCTTCTTCGAGGCGCTCAGCGTGGCGCCGCCCCAGTACGACCATGCGTAGTTCTGCAGGATCTTGTCCGTGGGGTCGTTCCAGCTGCGCTGGTTGAAGATCACGTAGTATCTGCCGGTCTGCAGGCCGCGCAGCACGTACTTGCCCTTGGAGTTCGTCGTCGTGTAGCCGTAGATCACCCCGTCGGACTTGGTCACCGCGACCGTCGCGTTCGGCAGGGGATTGCCGTTCGGCTTGGTGACGGTGCCCGAGATCACGCCGCCCTTGACGACCTTCATCCCGATCGTCTTGGTCTGGCCGCGGGCGATCTTGATGTAGTCCTGGGTCGAGATCGCGTAGGTGTAGTCGGTGCGGTAGCTCTGCACGGTGATGGTGTATTTGCCGGGCTTCACCTTCACCACGGCGAGACCGGTGCTGTCGGTGCGCTTGGTGACGCTCACCGACGACGACATCCCGGCGACGTTGACGTACATGCCCTTCTTGTGCCAGTCGTCGCCGTCGACGGTGGTGAGCTGCACCTTGAGCGTGCCGGTCCAGACGGAGGCGGATGCCGCGGGCGTCGCGGTGCCGCCGACAACGCCGATGCCGGCACCGAGGCCGAGCACGAGCGCGGCGGCCGCGAGCGCCGCGAGCGGGCGGGATCGGCGACGGGTCACCCCGGCAAGTGTAGGCGCCCGCCCGCGGCGCCGTCGCGCCCAGAGCGCCCGCGGACGTGGCGCGAGAACGGCCCGGAGTGGCGCCGAAAACGAAGGAGCTGGTGTGTCATCCCGGCGCAACGGCCGCTCGAACGCCCCTCGCCGCACCAGCTCCTTCGTTTTCGGCGTCGCGGCTCGGGGCCTCGCGGTCCGCGACGCGGCGGCATCGTCCCCGGGGCTCAGTTGACGATGTGCATCGCGCGGGCGGCGTCGGTGATCGAGCCCGCGAGCGAGGGATACACGCTGAACGCGCGGGCAAGCTGGTCCACGGTGAGCCGGTGCTCGACGGCGAGCGCGATCGGCAGGATGAGCTCGCTGGCCTTGGGGGCCACGACGACGCCGCCGATGACGGTGCCCGAGCCGGTGCGGGCGAACAGCTTCACGAAGCCGTCCTTGATCCCCATCATCTTCGCCCGCGGGTTCGATGACAGCGGCAGCTTGTAGATGTCGCCCTGTGCGATGCCGTCCTCGATCTGCTTCTGGGTCCAGCCCACCGTGGCGATCTCCGGCTGGGTGAAGATGTTCGAGGTGATGTTGCGCAGCTCGGTCGGGAACACGGCGTCGCCCATCGCGTGGAACACGGCGGTGCGGCCCTGCATCGACGCGACCGACGCCAGCGGCACGAAGTCGCTGCAGTCGCCGGCGGCGTAGATCGACGGCATGCTCGTGCGCGCCACCCGGTTGACCCGGATGTGCCCCGAGGCGGTCAGCTGCACGCCCGCCTCCTCGAGCCCCAGCCCGGCGGTGTTCGGGACCGAGCCGACGGCCATCAGACAGTGCGAGCCCTCGACGGTGCGGCCGCCGACCAGATGGGCGACGACGCCACCGCCGGTCACCTCGATCCGCTCGGCCCGGCTCTTGGCGAGCACGTGCATGCCGCGGCGGGTGAAGACGTTCTCGAGCACACGGGCGGCATCCACGTCCTCGCCGGGCAGCACCTGGTCCCGGCTGGAGATGAGCGTCACCTCGCTGCCGAGCACGTTGTAGGCGCTCGCGAACTCGGCACCGGTGACACCGGAACCGACAACGATGAGGTGCTCCGGGATGTCCTCGAGCCCGTACAGCTGCTTCCAGGTGAGGATGCGCCGGCCGTCCGGTTTCGCGCTCGCCAGCTCCCGCGGGCTCGCCCCGACCGCGACGACGATCGTGTCGGCCTCGAGCTCGTCGAAATCGGTGCGGCCGCGACCGCGGCCGGTGGAGACGATGATCTTCGTCGGGCCGTCGAGGCGGCCATCGCCCTGCACGACGGTCACGCCCGCCTTGATCAGCTGAGACCTCATGTCCTCGCTCTGCTGCTTCGCCAGCCGCAGCAGCCGGTCGTTGACGGCCTCGAGGTTGACGGCCACCTCGGGCCGCACGGCCCGGCCGGTATCACCGCGCGCGAAGAACTGCACGCCGAGGTCGGCCGCCTCGCCGATCGTGTGGATCGCCTCGGCGGTCGCGATGAGGGTCTTCGAGGGGACGACATCCGTCAGCACCGCCGCGCCGCCCACGCCCGAGCGCTCCACCAGGGTGACCTCGGCACCGAGCTGCGCGCCGGCGAGCGCGGCCTCGTAGCCGCCGGGTCCGCCGCCGAGCACTGCGATCCGCTGCTTGCGCTCGAACTCATAGGCCATGGCTTCATTGTCGCGTGTTCCCGGCGAGCGCACGCGACCGGGGGCCGCGGAGCGCCGTGCCGTGCGGCGTAGCACCGCGCCGCGCTCGTCGCCGAAAACGAAGGAGCCGCGGCGCGGGATGCCGCCGAGAGCCGGTTCCACGACCCCGAACGCCCCCAGCTCCTTCGTTTTCGGCACGCCGGGCGGTGCACGCGGGGCGCATCCCCGGCGCGCGCCGGGCACAGGGGAACGCCGCGATGCCGCCCCGTACGATGGCCAGATGACCAGCGCCGACGCCGATCCCTTCGCACTCGCCGCCACCGCCGCGGCCCAGATCGCCGAGCGCACCGGTGTCGACCGGCACGAGATCGCGCTCACCCTCGGCAGCGGCTGGGGCAAGGCAGCCGACCTGCTCGGCGAGACCACGGCGACGATCCCGGCCACCGAGATCGTCGGCTTCTCCCGGCCGGCGCTCGCGGGGCATGTCGGCACCCTGCGCAGCATCGCCCTGTCCGACGGCCGGCATGCGCTCGTCATCGGTGCGCGCAGCCACTTCTACGAGCACCGTGACGCCCGTCGGGTCGCACACTCGGTGCGGGTCGCGGCGGCGGCCGGGGCGACGACGCTCGTGCTCACGAACGGCGCCGGCGGCATCCGGGAGAGCTGGACGCCCGGGCAGCCGGTGCTCATCAGCGACCACATCAACCTCACCGGCGCGACCCCGCTCAGCGGGGCGACGTTCGTCGACCTCACCGACCTGTACTCGGCCCGGCTGCGGGCGATCGCCCGCGAGGTCGAGCCGGATCTCGACGAGGGCGTCTACGTGCAGTTCGCCGGCCCGCAGTACGAGACGCCCGCCGAGGTGCGCTACGCCCGCGCCATCGGCGGCCACATCGTCGGCATGTCGACCGCGCTCGAGGCGATCGCGGCCCGCGAGGCCGGCCTCGAGGTGCTCGGCCTCTCCCTCATCACCAACCTCGCGGCGGGCATCTCGCCGACGCCGCTCAGCCACGAGGAGGTCATCGAGGCCGGCCTGGCGGCCCAGGAGCGGCTCGCGCCCCTGCTCGCGACGATCGCGGCCCGGCTGTGAGCGCCGACGCCCACCCGGTCGCGAGCGCGATCGAGGCGGCTCGCGCCTGGCGCGAGCAGGACCCGGATGCCACGACCCGCGCCGAGCTGGACGCCCTCATCGAGGCCGCCCTCGCCGGCACCGCGGGCGAGGCCGCGCTCGCCGAGCGCTTCACCGGCCGGCTGGAGTTCGGCACCGCGGGCCTGCGCGGCGAGCTCGGTGCCGGCCCGACGCGGATGAACCGGGTGCTCGTGGCCCAGGCCGCGGCCGGCCTCGCCGCCCACCTGCTCGCGCGGCCCGCGTCCCCCGCCGACCGGCGGCCGGTTTCCGCGGACGCGACGGCCGCGGCATCCACAGAAACCGGCCGCCACGGCGACGAGGGGCCGCGGGCGGGGCGACCGAGCGTCGTGATCGGCTACGACGGGCGCACCAACTCGGCGGTGTTCGCCCGGGACACCGCGGAGGTCATGGCGGGCGCCGGCATCCGGACGGTGCTGCTGCCGCGGCCGCTGCCCACGCCCGTGCTCGCCTTCGCGGTGCGGCACCTCGACGCCGACGCCGGCGTCATGGTCACGGCCTCGCACAACCCGGCCCGCGACAACGGCTACAAGGTGTACCTCGGCGGTGCGGATGCGGGCAGCCAGATCGTCCCTCCCGCCGACGCCGCGATCGCGGAGCGCATCGCGCGGGTCGCCCGCGGCGACATCCGCGAGCTGCCCCGCTCCGGGGACTACGCGATCGCCGAGGAGTCGCTCGTCGCCGCCTACGTGGCCGCCGCCGCGGCCGCGGGCCGGGCCGGGCCCGCCGAGCCCGCCGGGAGCGGGACCGCCGCATCCGGCACCGCGCCGCGCTTCGTCTACACGGCGATGCACGGCGTGGGCTTCGAGACCGCGCGCCGGGTGTTCGCGGCCGCGGGACTCGGCGAGCCGCTCGTCGTCGCAGAGCAGCGGGATCCCGACCCGGCCTTCCCGACCGTCGCCTTCCCGAACCCCGAGGAGTCAGGCGCCCTCGACCTTGCCATCGCCCTGGCCGAGCGCGAGGGCGCCGAACTCGTGATCGCGAACGACCCGGACGCCGACCGGCTCGCCGTCGCGATCCCGGATGTCGCCGGCTGGCGCCGCCTCAGCGGCAACGAGGTCGGTGCCGTGCTCGGCTGGGCCGCGGCCCGAGCGCTGCACGATCGCGGCGAGCGCCGTGCCCTGGCCGCCTCGATCGTCTCCTCCCCGGTGCTGCTCGAGATCGCGGAGAGCTACGACCTGCCGTTCCAGGCCACCCTCACCGGCTTCAAATGGATCTCGCGGGTGCCGGGGCTCGGCTTCGGCTTCGAGGAGGCTCTCGGCTACCTGGTGAACCCGGACGACATCCGCGACAAGGACGGCATCTCGGCGGCGGCGGCCTTCCTGCGACTTGCGGCGGTGCTGAGGGCGCGGGGCGAGTCCCTCGCGGAGCACCTGCGCGACCTCGACGGGACGTTCGGCGCCTTCGCCTCGGCGCAGCTCTCGATCCGGGTCGCCGAGCTCGCGCGCATCGGCGAGCTGATGACGGGCCTGCGGACGGCCGCCCCCGCTCGCATCGGCCGAGTGCGGGTGCTGCGCCTCGACGACTTCGCCGAGGGCGTCGACGGCTTCCCGCCCACCGACATCCTGCGCTTCCGGCTGGAGCACGGCGCGCGCGTGATCGTGCGACCGAGCGGCACCGAGCCGAAGCTCAAGATCTACGTCGACGCCTCGAGCTCCGAGGGCTCCGTCGACGACCGGCGGCACGCGGCGCGCAGCCTCGTCGACGAGCTGGAGCGCGGCATGCGGGCGCTGCTGGTCTGACGCCGCCGCCTGCGCGCGGCCGCTCCCGCCGCCCCGCTCCCGCCGCCCCGCCCGAGCGCCGAAAACGAAGGAGTGGACGTGTCTGCGCGGCGCGGAGGCCCCCATTTGGGCCTCCGTGCCACCCACACCTTCGTTTTAGGCGGGCCTTGGCGGGGGTCCCGCTCCCGATTCCCGTCGCGGGCCGCGCATCCGGCCGGACCTCGACACCGACATCGTGCTCGGCGTCACCGCCAACCGGCCGGCCGAGGCCCTGGGCGCCGCGCGAGCGGCAGCACACCGCCGACGGCGACGACGAAAACGAAGGAATTGGTGTCCCGAGGGGCGTTTAACGGCCTGAAACGGGTGCCGGCGACGTCAGCTCCTTCGTTTTCGTCTCGGCGCTGGGACGGGCGACGGGGTTCAGGGGGCGACCGGGTGCGCGACGGGGGAGGCGGGCGGATGCGCCGCCGCAGGCGCCGCGGGGCGGGCGGGCGGATG
>JASGFF010000012.1:0-46945 GCA_047605685.1 Microbacteriaceae bacterium | reverse complement strand
GCCCGGAGGCGCTCGCCGAGCTCGGCGCGACGGCGGCGCTCGTGCACGGCCGGGCCGCCGAGCGCGTCGGCGGCCCGTTCACCGTCACCGCCCTCATCGAGGCGGTCCCGGCGGTGATCCGCGAGCTGCTCGCCGGCGCCGGGCGCGGTGCGGGAGGGCGCCGGGCGTTCATGTAGACCGCCCTCACTTAGGCTGGTCGTGTGGTGGCGGGCGGTCGGGCGTGGGCGCTCGGCCTGGTATCCCGGCTGAGACCCGGCCCCGGGCCCGGCCCGAAGCCCGGCCCGGGCGCATCCGCTCCCGCCCTCGAGCGCGTCCGGCGCGCCAGGGTGCTGCTGGACAGCCGGGTGGCGCTGTGGTGCGCCTTCCTGGTGGTGCACCTGGTCTACGGCCTGGTGAACCTGTACTCGGCGAGCAATCCCTTCGGCGACGTCCGGGTGGTCTACCCCGCCTGGCTCGACGAGGCGCTGCAGGCGCACTACGTCGTCGGCATCGACGGGCCGTGGGTCTACCCGGTCCTCGCGCTCGTGCCGATGTTCGCCGCCCGGCTGTTCGGCGCCGACCTCTACCCGAACACCTGGCTGAGCATGATCCTCGCGCTCGACGCGATCGCCCTCGGCGCCCTCACCGGCTGGGGCCGGCGCGGCCGATCCCTCGCCGCCGGCTGGTGGTGGACGGCGTTCCTCGCCGCGCTCGGTCCCATCGCCATCGGCCGCATCGACGCGGTCACGGTGCCGATCGGCATCGTCGCCCTGCTGTTCCTCGCCCGGCGCCCCCGGCTGTCGGCGGCGCTGCTCGCTATCGCCACCTGGATCAAGGTGTGGCCGGCCGCCATCATCGGCGCGCTCCTCGTCGCCAGCCGGCACCGGCTGCTCGTGCTCGGCGGCGCCCTGATCACGAGCGGGCTCGTGATCGCGATCGCCCTCGTCTTCGGCTCCGGCTGGAACGTGCTGAGCTTCATCACCGAGCAGACCGACCGCGGCCTGCAGATCGAGGCACCGGTGAGCACGTTCTGGATGTGGCTCGCCGCCGCCGGCCATCCCGGCTCCTACGTCTACTACGACCGCACGATCCTCACGTTCCAGATCGCCGGCCGGGGCACGAGCGTCGCGAGCGCGCTCATGAACCCGGTGCTCGCGGTCGCCGTCGTCGTGGTCGTGCTGCTCGCCGTGCGCATCGTCGTGCGCGGCCGGGGCGACCGGATCGTGCCGCTCGTGGCCCTCGCCCTGGTGGCCACCCTCATCGTGTTCAACAAGGTCGGCTCGCCGCAGTACATCAGCTGGCTCGCGGTCCCGGTGGTCGCGGCCGTCGCGGCCGGCGGGCGCACCCGCAGCGACATGCGGATGCCCGGCCGGCTGGTGCTGCTCATCGCGGCGCTCACCCAGCTGGTCTACCCGTACCTCTACGACTACCTCGTCACGGCGCAGCCGCTGCTCGTGGTCATCCTCACGGCGCGCAACCTGCTGCTCGTGGCGCTGTTCGGCCTGTGCCTGGCCGAGCTCTCGCGCCTCGGCGGCCGGGCAGGCGACCCCGCAACCGTGCCCGACCCCCTGCCGGACCCCGTGGCCGAGCCGGCGGCCTGGCCGTTCAGCCCCGAGGCGGAACGTCCGACTCGATGAGGATGCCGTCCTCGATCGCGCGCTTGCGCAGCGCGACCTTGGTGCCCACGTCGTAGCCGGCCACCCGGTACTTCTCCCGGATGCGCTTGAGGTAGCTCTTCGCCGTCTCCTCGCTGATGGAGAGGTGGAAGGCGACGGCCTTCACCGGCTCCCCGCCGCCGTAGAGCGCCATCACCCGGCGCTCCTGGGCGCTGAGCCTGGGCGAGCCGCCGACGGTGCCGGCGTTGAGGGCCAGGTCGAGCTCCGCCGAGACGAAGCTCTCGCCCTCGGTGGCGGCCCGGATGGCCTCGACGATCATCTCGGCGTCCTCGCTCTTGACCAGGTAGCCGAGCGCGCCGGCCGCGAGCGCCTCGCGCACGACGTTCGGCTCGGAGTAGGTGCTCATCAGCACCACCTTGACGCCCGTGGAGCGCAGCGTGGAGATCTTGAGCGAGATCGGGATGTTGTCCCTGAGGTCGAGGTCGAGCAGCACCACGTCCACCGGGAACTCGGGGTGGGTGAGCAGCTCCGGCCAGCTCGGCACCGCCGCGACCAGGACGATGTCGTCGGCGGCGGCCCGGATCCACTCGGTGAGGGCGCCTAGCAGCATCCGGTGGTCGTCGACCAGGGCGAGTCGGATGCGGGCCTTGGCGCTCACGGAACCTCGATTCTCTGCCTCGTCATGGTTCAGACCCCCGCCGGGTTGGCGACGAGGCACTCGATCTGCACCCGCAGATGAGAGCTCTGAACGCTGTCAGAGTATCGTCCGACCCGGCGCAGGGCGTCCCAGGTGGACGGGTCCACACGGTTTCGTGACACGCCGTCGGCCTCGATGACGATCGGCACCGTGAGCGTGTGCGGCTCCGGCGCTCTCGCCGCGGCGACCGGTCCGATCGTCACCGCGAGCGCGAGCGACTCCACCGGCCGGGCCGCGTCGCTCACGAGCGCCCAGATCCCGCCGAGCAGACCGTCGCGCTGGCCGGGGTCGAGCAGCGCGGCGAGGCCGGCGCTGTCGTCGACCGTCACCACCTGGCCGAGCAGCTCCGACTCGCTCACCGCGTGGTACAGCCAGGTCTGCCGGCGCCCCTCGATCAGGTGCAGCCGCAGCTCGGTGGCGAGCGAGGCGGC
The DNA here is from genome assembly GCA_047605685.1 of Microbacteriaceae bacterium. Classification (GTDB taxonomy): domain Bacteria; phylum Actinomycetota; class Actinomycetes; order Actinomycetales; family Microbacteriaceae; genus JAUASV01. The sequence goes on along the minus strand of JASGFF010000012.1, from coordinate 44,222 downwards.
GAGCGAGGCCGTCGTGGCGTCGAGCGGCAGCGGGGTGCGGCCCTGCGCGACCGAGTCGAGCAGGTCCTCGGCGGCGAGGTCGAGACGGGCGAGCTCCTCGGAGGCGAGCATGCCGACGGCGAAGCCGGGCGTCGAGACCGTCGACTGCACGAGGGCACGGTCGAGCTCGATCTGCACCATCCGACGGAAGGCGCGGACCACGACCGTCGCGATCACCGCCGGCAGCGTCGCGAAGGCGAGCGCCGTGATCTGCGGGGCGATGTCGTGCTGGCGGCCGGCTGTGCCGAGCAGCATCGCCACGGCGATCCCGGCGCTCAGCAGGCCGGTGGCGGCGAGCAGGTCCCGGATCGGCCGCTGGGTCACCAGGACGATGAGCGACATCGTCGCGGTGAGCGCGGCCGTCGCGTTGCGGCCGACGTCGTGCAGCGGCCAGATGGCGGCGAGGTCGAGGGAGACGACGACGGCGAGCAGCCCGACGATGAGCAGGAACAGCCGGGTCGGCATCCGGTCGCCGGCCAGCCGGGAGGCGATGATCTCGGTGGCGATCACGACCGTCAGGAGCGCCCAGGCGCCGAGGGCGAGCAGCGGCTGCGGATAGCGCGGCCACAGGCCGATGAACCAGCCGATGCTGTAGAGCGCGCGCACCACCACCACGATGGCGGCGGCGGCGGCGACGAAGCCCATGCCGAGGTTGAGCCGGCCCGGCCCGATGCTGCGCTCCACCTTGGCGGCGAGCGCGCTCCGGCCGCCCTCGAACGCCTCCAAGGTCTCCGTCTGGCTCACCGCGGCACCTCCAGCACCACGGTGGTCCCCGAGCCGGGGGTGGAGAACAGCCGGGCCTGCCCGCCGACCTCCTGCAGCCGGCCGACGATGGACTCCTGGAAGCCGAGCCGGCCCGGGTCCACCTCGCTCAGGGTGAAGCCGACGCCGGCATCCGTGATCATCGCCCGCACCGCGGTCTCGTCCTCGACGATCGTGACGTGCGCCTCGCTGACGCCGGAGTGCCGCCGGACGTTCTCGAGGCATTCGGCGAGGGCGAGCAGGAAGGCGTCGAGCACGTGCGGCGGCAGCAGCACCTGGCCGGTGCCGTGCCAGTTGACGTCGAGGCCCATGCGCCAGAAGCGCTGCTTGACGGACTGCAGCGTCGTGCCGAGCACGGTCTCCGACACCGGCTCGCGCTGGGCGGTGCTGAGCTCGGTGCCGCCGTAGCTCTGCGGGGTGGGCATCTGGCCCAGCCGCAGCTGGCGCAGCAGCCGGGCGTCGTCCGCCGCCTGGTCGCGCAGCGCCGTGTCGTCGACGCCGACGCCGGAGTGGGCGAGCAGGGTGAGCGTGGCGAGCACGGTGTCGTGCAGCAGCCGGGCGCTCCGCCGGCGCTGTGCCTCGAGCTCGCTCGCCTGGCGCTCGGCGTGGTGCGCCCGGCCGATGCTCGCGATCCGCCGCATCGCCCGCGGCACGCTCGCCGCCACCCAGACGCCGACGATCGTCGGCAGTGCCCAGCCGAGCAGCAGCAGCATGGCGGTGGCGGCCACGTTCTGGTATCCGGAGGTCAGCGCGAGCGTGACGGCGCTGACGAGCAGGAGGCTCGCGACGAGCACGGCGATGCGACGTGCGCTCGTGGTGAGCGTGATCGCGATCGAGGGCACGGATGCCGCGGCCAGCTCGCTGATCGCCGAGAACGCGGACTGGCTGAGCGTCGGCGAGGCGTCGAAGCCGATGAGCATGATGAGGGCGAGGCCCGCGGAGATGATGATGAGCACCCAGATGGGCTCGCGCGCGAGGGCTATCCGGTAGTGGGCGACGCCGAGGACGGCGTACAGCGGGATCGCCACCGGGAGCACCCAGAGGCTCACGGCGCCGGGGATGAGCAGGCACAGCAGCGACACCCCGGCGAAGCTCAGCCCGTAGACCCGGGCGACGCGCTGGAGCAGCCGGTCCCGCTCCTTGAGCATCTGCTCCGGGGAGCCCACCCCCGTCAGCTCGTCCATCGCCTCACAGTGTGCACCACAGCCGACTCCTCGTCAGCCCTCCAGCAGCCGCCGCAGCTCGGCGCCGACGCGGTCGTGCTCGATGAGGAAGCCGTCGTGCCCGAAGGGGCTCTCGATCACGACGGGGGCGGGGCCGTCGAGGTGGTGCCGCAGGTGCCGGGCGATCAGGCGCTGCGCCTCGACCGGGAACAGCCGGTCGCTGTCGACCCCGACGACGAGCGCGCGGGCGCTCACCCGGCCGAGGGCGGCCTCGACGCCGCCGCGGTCGCGGCCGACGTCGTGCGAGTTCATCGCCTCGACGAGGGCGAGGTAGCTGCCGGCGTCGAAGCGGCGGGTGAACTTGTTGCCGTGGAAGTCCAGGTACGACTCGACGGCGTACTTGCCGCCGCCGCCGAGCGGGTCCCTGCCGCTCTGCCAGGAGCGGGCGAAGCGCTCGTTGAGCTCCTCGGGGGCGCGGTAGTTGAGCAGCGCCATCCGCCGGGCCAGCGCGAGGCCGCGGTAGGGGCCCTCGCTCGCCTCGTAGTAGTCGCCGTCGTGGAAGGCCGGGTCGCCGCGCACGGCGTCGAGCTGCACCGAGTTCAGCGCGATCTGGTCGGCATCGCTGCGGGCCGGCGCGCTGAGCACGGCGACGCGCTCGAGGCGGTCGGGATGCCCCACCGCCCACTCGAGCGACTGCATGCCGCCCATCGAGCCGCCGATCACGGCGGCGAAGCGCTCGATGCCGAGCCGGTCCGCGAAGGCGCGCTGCGCGGCGACCTGGTCGCGGATCGTGATGAAGGGGAACCGGCTGCCCCACTCGGTGCCGTCGGGGGCGGTCGAGGCGGGGCCGGTGGAGCCCTGGCATCCGCCGAGCATGTTGGGGGCGACGACGAACCAGCGGTCGGTGTCGACGGCCTTGCCGGGCCCGACGACGCCGCCCCACCAGCCGGCGGTCGGGTGCCCGCGCCCGGCCGGGCCGATGACGTGGGAGTCGCCGGTGAGCGCGTGCAGCACGAGCACGGCGTTGTCGCGCGCCGCGTTCAGCGTGCCCCAGCTCTCGTAGGCGATGCGCACGGCCGGCAGCCGGCCGCCGCGCTCGAGCTCGAGCTGGCCGATCGACACGAAGCGGCGCTCGCCGAGGTGGTCCCCGTCGCGCCAGGCGCCGGTCACCGGTGGCTTGCCGAGCAGCGCGCGCGCGTTCGCCTCGGTGATGAAGGCGGACGGCACGGTGTCCTCGGGTGTCTGCCAGTCCATGTCCCGTTCAGTATCCGCCCGCTTGTTCGCGTGTTACGCGGCCCGCCGACACGCCAGCGGCCGGTTCTCCCTCCGACCCGCGCGAGGGCGGATCGGAGGGAGAACCGGCCGCTATGGGGTGTGGGTCCTCAGGCGACGGCCGAGGTGGATGCCGCGGCGGCGCGCGCCGCGTCGAAGCCCGCCTGCAGGTCGGCCTTGAGGTCGTCGACGTTCTCGATGCCCACCGAGAGCCGCACCAGGCCGGGGGTGACGCCGGTGGTGAGCTGCTGCTCGGGGGTGAGCTGCGAGTGGGTCGTCGAGGCGGGGTGGATGATCAGGCTGCGCACGTCGCCGATGTTGGCCAGGTGCGAGAACAGCTCCACGTTCTCCACGAGCGCCTTGCCGGCGCTCACGCCGCCCTTGAGCTCGAAGGAGAGCACGGCGCCGACGCCCTTCGGGGCGTAGCGGTTCGCGGCCGCGTACCACGGGCTCGACGGCAGGCCGGAGTAGTTCACCGAGGCGACATCCGGGTGCTCCTCGAGCCACTCGGCGATCTCCTGCGCGTTCTGGGTGTGCCGCTCGATGCGCAGCGAGAGCGTCTCGATGCCCTGCAGCACGCTGAAGGCGCTGTCCGGGGAGAGCGCGGCGCCGGTGTCGCGCAGCAGCTGCACGCGCGCCTTGATGACGTAGGCGATGCCGTCGCCGAGCGCCGTGGTGAACGAGGCGCCGTGGTACGAGGGGTCGGGCTCGGTGAGGCCGGGGAACTTGTCCACGTGCTGCGACCAGGCGAACTTGCCGCCGTCGACGATGAGGCCGGCGATGACGGTGCCGTGGCCGCCGAGGAACTTCGTCGCCGAGTGCACGACGATGTCGGCGCCGTGCTCGAAGGGCCGGATCAGGTACGGGGTCGCGATCGTGTTGTCAACGATGAGCGGCAGGTCGTTCTCGTGCGCGATGCCGGACACCTTGGCGATGTCGAGCACGTTGATGCGCGGGTTGCCGATCGTCTCGGCGAAGAGCGCCTTGGTGTTCGGGCGGATGGCGCGGCGCCACTCCTCGGCGTCGTCCTGATCCTCGACGAACGTGACCTCGATGCCGAGCTTCGCGAGCGTGTACTTGAACAGGTTGTAGGTGCCGCCGTAGATCGAGGAGCTCGAGACGATGTGGTCGCCGGCACCGGCGATGTTGAGCACCGAGTAGGTGATCGCGGCCGAGCCGGAGGCGGTGGCGAGCGCGGCGGTGCCGCCCTCGAGCGCGGCGACGCGCTGCTCGAGCACGTCCGTGGTCGGGTTCATCAGGCGGGTGTAGATGTTGCCGAACTCGGCGAGCGCGAACAGGTTCGCGGCGTGCTCCGTCGAGTCGAAGACGTACGAGGTCGTCTTGTAGATGGGGGTGGCGCGGGCGTGCGTCGTCGGGTCGGGTGTCGCGCCGGCGTGCACCTGTGTGGTCTCGAACTTCCAGTCGGCCATGCGGGTCTCCTTAGTCGTGGGGAGGCCGTCCGGCCTCTCGGGCTCGTCATGACGCTATGACCCCGAGCCTGGGTGAACAAAGAGCGTCGCAACGCTGCGTAACAGAGTCGGGCTCGACGCGATGGCCCAGCGGCGCGGCTCAACTTGACGCGCGCGACTACTCGCGCGAGAGTATTCGGAATGTCCGCCATCCGCCTCTACGTGCTCAGCTCCCTCGCCGAGCGCGGGCCGCTGCACGGCCACGCGCTCGTCGCGCTCGCCGAGCAGGAGCACGTGAGCGAGTGGGCGGACGTCAGCACCGGCGCGCTCTACGGCGCGCTGAAGAGGATGCTCGCCGAGGGGCTCGTCGCGATCGAGCGCACCGAGCGCGAGGGCAACTACCCCGAACGGCAGGTGTATCGCATCACCACCGCGGGCGTCGAGGCGATGACGGCGATCCGGGAGGGGATCTTCCGTGCCGTGCGCCTGTCCACCGATCCCTTCGACCTCGCGCTCTCCCGGCTCGACCCCGACCGCATCGACGGACTCGCCGCGGGGCTGCGCGAGCGCCGGGACGCCCTGCGGCTGCGGTTGGAGGACGCCCGCGAGCACTTCCAGGAGATCGGCGAGCGTTACCTGTGGCTCGCCGAGCGGCTCGCCTGGGACCACCGGATCCGCCGCCTCGAGACCGAGGTGGCCTGGCACGACGACCTGCTCTCGCAGGTCGAGGACATCATCGTCGACGAGCGGGAACGCCGGCGCAGAAAAGGAGAGAGGGTATGACCGACCAGACCGCACCGCCACCGCAGGGCCGGCCGCAGCAGGGCCCGCCGGCCTGGGTCGCACCCGAGGGGGTCACGGGCCGGCGCGCCTGGGCCGCGCTCGCCGTCGTGCTCGTCGGCACCTTCATGGCGCTGCTCGACACCACGATCGTGAACGTCGCACTGCCCACCATCCGCGACTCCATCGACGCCGACGAGGCCACCCTCGCCTGGATCGTCTCCGGCTACGCCCTCGCCTACGGTCTGCTGCTGATCCCGGCCGGCCGTGTCGGCGACCGCTACGGCCACAAGTGGGTGTTCGTCGTCGGGCTCGCGGTGTTCACGCTCGCGAGCCTCGCCGCCGGCCTCGCCTCCGACCCGGGGCAGCTCATCGTCGCCCGCGTCGTTCAGGGCTTCGGCGGCGGCATCTTCTTCCCGCCGGTCACGGCGCTCATCCAGCTGCTGTTCCCGCCGGCCAAGCGCGGTGCCGCCTTCGCGATCATGGGCGCCGTCATCGGCGTCTCCACGGCCCTCGGCCCGCTCATCGGCGGGCTGCTCATCGAGGCGCTCGGCGACGAGAACGGCTGGCGCTGGATCTTCGCCGTCAACATCCCCATCGGCGTCGTCGGCGTGATCGCCGCGATCGTCGTCATCCCGGCGGTGCGGGCCGGGGAGGATGCCGCGACCGACATCCTCGGCCTGCTGCTGCTCGCCGCCGGCATCAGCGCCATCCTCGTGCCGCTGATCCAGGGCCAGGACGAGGGCTGGCCGCTGTGGACGTTCCTGTCGCTGGCCGGCGGCGTGCTCCTGCTCCTGCTGTTCTGGCTGTGGGAGTCGCGTCTGGAGCGGCGCGGGGTGAGCCCGCTCGTGCCGCCGCGCCTGTTCTCGCACCCGCAGTTCACCGGCGGCACCCTGCTCGCGATGATCTACTTCGCGGCCTTCACCTCGGTCTTCTTCGTCATCGCGCTGCTGTGGCAGACCGGCCTGGGGCACTCGGCGCTCGAGGCGGGCCTGCTGACGGTCCCGTTCGCGCTCGGCAACATCGCCGGCGCCCCGCTGTCCGACCGGATCGCCCAGCGCCTCGGCCGCGGCGTGCTGCTCATCGGCACCGCGCTCGTCGCGCTCGGCCTCGTCGGCGTGTGGCTCGTGCTCGTGCTCGTGCCCGCGGGCGAGCTGACCAGCTGGCAGTTCCTCGGCCCGCTCGCGGCCGCCGGCCTCGGCAACGGCCTCTTCATCGCCCCGAACGCCCGGTTCATCGTCGCGACCGTCGACCGGGCCGAGGCCGGGGCGGCGTCCGGTGTCATCGGCACCGTGCAGCGCATCGGCTCCGCCATCGGCATCGCCGTGGTCTCGAGCGTGCTGTTCGCGATCGCGGACGTCGACGACGTCGCCGCCGACGTGCAGGCGGCCCTGCCGCAGGGGGCCCAGCCGAGCCAGGCCCAGATCGACCAGGCCACCGCGAGCGTGCTCGCCGACCACTTCGTGCCGGCCGCGACCGCCTCGCTCGCGCTCAGCGTCCTATTCGCCCTCGTCGCCTTCGCGCTGGTCTTCGCCCTGCCGAAGCGGGTCAGCCTGCACTAGCGTTCCCCGCCCGGCCTACGAGGACGTGGTGATGTCGGCGCGCAGGCCGGTGACCTTATCGACCCCGTTGAGATGGAAGACGGTGTTCCCGTCGCGCGGGTCGACGACGTAGACGGGGTCGAAGCTCCCCGTGGCCGACACCACCCGGATGCGGTAGTTGTCGGCGTGCACGCCGTTCAGGGTGAACGTCGGCGCAGCACGGATGACGGTCTGCTTGTCGCCGTAGGCGATGCGGATGCGCACACCGTCGGCGACGGTCGCCGGCCTGCCGTCGATGTAGACGCGGCCGGTGGCCCGGGAGCCCGTCCCGATCAGCTCGCGGACGCCGGAGTGCTTCTCCCCGCTCGAGAGCGTGATCGTGTCGGAGGTCGACCGGCTGACGCTGTCACCGAGCCACTCCGTCGTGTAGTGGAACCGCTCCGAGCTGCCGTCGGCCTGGATGAGCCCCGTCTTGTCCGTGAACTTGACGGCATACGTGCCCGAGCGCAGGCCGGTGAGATAGAACTCGCCCCGGGAGTTCGTGACCGTGGATGCGGTGCGACCCGAGGTGCTCCTGGCGAACACCGTGACGCCCGCGATCCTCGTGCCGTCAGCAGCATCCACGACCTTGCCCGTGATCGCCGCCGTCGCATCCGTGGCATGCGCGACGGCGGGAGAGCCCATCACCAGAACCCCTGCCGCCCAAACCGTCACGGTCGCGTGAAAGAACCTCCGCATGATCATCCTCGTCAAACCCTCTCGCTCGCTAGAAGTCGGCGGCGTTTGCCACGATCTCGTCGAGAATATATCGTCAAGAACATCGGCGTCATCGCTGTTCGATGAGTCCGCCCCGGCACCGAGCGTGTCGCCCACATCGTCGAGCGCATAAGCCCAGTGGCCATCGCCGGACGCGTACCCTCCGACGTAGCCGTCGGGAGACTCGCGCCGGGCTGGTCAGTCAACGGCGCTTCGCGAGGGGCTGGTCAGCGGCGCTTCGCGAGGGGCTGGTCAGCGGCGCTTCGCGCCGGTTGGATCGACGCGCGAGACGGTCGGGATGCGTCCGGTGGCCGGGTCGTGCCTCTCGCCGGGCACGTCGACGAAGAGCCAGTGCGGCTTCGGCTCGACGAGCACGCGGAACACCCGGCGCACCGGCCGGGAGGCGAGCACGACCGAGATCGCGATCGCGCCGAGCACCACCCCGGCGAGCCAGGGCCAGGAGGAGTGCGCGCCGCGCAGCACCCCGCTCTGCCGGATCGGATAGAGCACGAAGGAGTGCAGCAGGTAGACGTACATCGTCGCGGTGCCGAGGTCGGTCGCCAGGGTGCGCCGCCGCGGCACGAGCACGAAGAACGCGGCCGAGAGCACCACCGCCAGCAGCATGAAGCCGAGCCGCACCAGGCCGGCCCACCAGGCGATCGCACCGAGATCCCGGTAGGAGTCGTCGTAGAAGAACCAGTGCGTGGGGTCGAACGAGCTCCAGAAGCCGATGAAGACGAGCAGCACGGTGAACCAGCCGGCGAGCAGCACCGCCGCGATCCCGCGGATCCACCAGGCCTGCCGCTCGGCCAGGCGCCAGCGGTCGACGAGCCCCCACTGGTGCACCTTCCAGCCGAGCAGGAAGAACGGCAGGATGCCGATCGTGCGGTCCAGCGAGAACGTCGAGTCGACGTTGGCCCAGTAGCCCACGCCGATCGAGAACACCACGGCCCAGACGAGCGGCTGCCGGATCAGCGCGAGGTAGGGCAGCACCAGCCGGAAGATGCCGAGCGCCAGCAGGAACCACAGCGTCCAGCTCGGCTCCGTCGGGTTGAACTGGATGCCGTCCGAGGTGTCGAACGCCCACTGCACGAGCGTCCAGACGAGCTCCATGACCACGTAGGGCAGCAGGATGTCGGTGAGCACCTTCTTCATCTGCCGGGCCCCCGGTGGGCCCGCCTTCGAGAAGTAGCCGGAGATCATCGCGAAGGCCGGCATGTGGAAGGCGTAGATGAAGTAGTAGACGACGAGCGCGTTGTGGGAGTCGTACGTCATCCGTTGGATGGCGTGGCCGATCACGACGAGCGTCACGCAGGCGAAGCGCGCGTTGTCCCAGAACGCGACCCGCCGCCTCGGCCCGCCGTCGTGGGTGCGCTCGAGCGGCGGGACGGCGGAGTCGGTCACCCTGGGAAGGGTATCGGCGTGGCTCGTCCGGGACGGATCGTTAGGGTGGATTCATGGCATTTCGCGTGGTGGTGACGGGGGCGAGCTCGGGCATCGGGGCGGCGACGGCGCGACTGTTCCGCGCCCACGGCTGGGACGTGCTCGGCGTCGCCCGGCGGGCCGAGCGGCTGCGGGCGCTGGCCGCCGAGACGGGTGCCGATGTGCTCGTCGCCGACCTCACCCGGGCCGAGGACGTGGCCGCGCTGCGCGAGCGGGTCGAGGAGCTCGGCGGCGCGCACGCGCTCGTCAACAACGCCGGCGGCGCCTACGGGCTCGCCTCGATCGAGGCCGGCGACCCGGAGGACTGGCGCCGGATGTTCGAGATCAACGTCATCGGCGTCAAGGAGGTCACGAGCGCGCTGCTGCCCGCGCTGCGCCGTGGGGCGCTCGAACGCGGCAGCGGCGACATCCTGACGATCACCTCGACCGCGGGCCTGGTCGCCTACGAGGGCGGCGGCGGGTACAACGCGGCGAAGTTCGCCGCGCACGCGATGGTCGCGGTGCTGCGGCTCGAGCTCGCCGGCGAGCCGCTGCGGGTCATCGAGGTCGCGCCCGGGCTCGTGCACACCGAGGAGTTCAGCCTCGTGCGCTTCGGCGGCGACCGGGAGCGCGCCGAGGCCGTCTACGCCGACGTGCCCGGGCCGCTGTCGGCGGAGGATGTCGCGGAGGCGATCGTGCACGCGATCGAGCTGCCCGCGCACGTCAACCTCGACCTCGTCACGATCAAGCCCGTCGCCCAGGCCGCCGCGCACAAGGTCGTCAAGGGCCCGCTCACCCCGAGGCTGTAGTAGCGGGCGCCACCCGGGCGCTACCCGACGGGCACGTCGGCGTCGGCGAAGGCGAGTCGCGGCACGAAGAACAGCAGCACGGCGGCGACGAGCGCCCCGCCGCCGCAGACGGCCCACACCGTCAGGTAGCCGGTGAGGGAGGCGGCGACCCCGCCGGCGCCGGTGGCGAGGACGATGCCGAACACCGAGGAGGAGAACGAGCCGCCGATCGTCTTCGTGGTGTTCGTCATGGCCGAGGCGATGCCGGTCTGGCCGCGCGGCGCGGCGGCCGCGGCCGCGGCCGGGAGCGCCGCGACGAGCGCGCCGGAGCCGAGGCCCGCGACCACCATGTTGACGGTGACCTCGGCGACGCTCGTGTGCAACGGCAGGAAGGCGAGGTAGCCGGCGGCGACGAGGAGGGCCGCGACGATGAGGGAGATCCGCGGGGTGGCGCGGCGGGCGAGCAGCGGGAACAGCAGCGCGCCGGCGATCATCGCCACGAGGTAGACGCCGATGACGATCGAGCGCATCCCGGCGGAGAGGCCGAGCCCGTAGCCGACCTCGGCGGGATCGGTGCCGGCGAACGTGGACAGCGGCGTCTGGGCGCCGAGCACGGCGATGCCGAACAGCCCGGCGGTGGCCTGCACCGGCCACATCGCGCTCCGGCGCAGCATCCTCAGGTCGATCGCCGGATCGTCCTGTCGCAGCTCGTGCCTGCCGAAGGGCACGAGCAGCAGCAGGCCGGCGAGGATGACGAGCCAGGCCCACCAGGTGCCCGGCCCGTTCGCGTGCAGCAGCGTCAGCCCGGTGGTCACGCCGGCCAGGGCGAGACCGAGCAGCACGAAGCCGCCGCCGTCGAGGCGACGGCCCGGCAGCGGCTCCGACTCCGGCACGCCGAACAGGATTGCGAAGAACACGAGCGTGACGGCCGCGGCGGGCACGATGAGCGTCGGCGCCACGGCGCCGCCGAGCGCGCCGAGCACGGCCGAGCCGCCGAGCGCGCCGAGGATCGCGCCGGTCTCGAGGGCGACGACGAGCAGGCCGGCCGCGTGCCGGGTCTGGCTCGCCGCGGTGCCCGAGCGGCGACCGGCCTCGAAGATGAGCGCGATCTCCAGCGGCAGCCAGACGGTGTAGGCGCCCTGCAGGCCGAAGGCCGCCAGGTACGACCAGAAGCCCCGCGCGAACACCAGGCCCCAGCTCGCGAGCGCGGTGATCACCGTCGCGACCAGCAGGATGCGCCGGTGCCCGAGCATGTCGCCGAGCTTGGCGAGCACCGGCACCAGCAGCGCCGAGACCAGCAGCTGCACGGCCTCGAACCAGTTGTACTGGGCATCCGCGATGCCCAGGTGCCGGGCGATGTCGGTGATGAGCGGCACGTAGTAGCCCTGCAGGATGCCGCTGACCAGCTCGAGCAGGAACAGGAAGCCGACGAGCCGGAGCGCGACCCGGGTCGTGCTCTCGGTGGCCTCCGTCATAGACGGATGCTAGCGAGCGACCGGATGCCGGTGCGCGGCCGCACCCCCGATCGGCCCGGGAGCCGGGGCACCTCGGCGAGCCGCTAGCGTGGTGTCGTGGCATCCGATGAGCGCGAAGTGCTGAGCTGGGACGACTTCGGGCGCTCGGGACGGGAGCTGGCGCAGCGGATCGCGGATGACGGCTTCGTGCCCGACGTCGTGGTGGCGATCGCCCGCGGCGGCCTGCTGCTGGCCGGCAACATCGCCTACGCGCTCGGCGCGAAGAGCTGCGGCGCCTTCAACGTGGAGTTCTACACCGGCATCGGCACGGTGCTGCCGGAGCCGGTGGTGCTGCCGCCGCTCATGGAGACCGCGAGCCTCGTCGGCAAGCGGGTGCTGCTCGTCGACGACGTGAGCGACTCCGGCCGCACGATGCAGCTCGTGGTCGGGATCATCGAGGAGCTCGGCGCCGAGGTGCGCACCGTCGTGCTCTACACCAAGTCGCGCACCGTCTACGAGCCCAGCTGGAGCTGGCGCCGCACCGATCTGTGGATCACGTTCCCCTGGTCGGCGCTGCCGCCCGTGACCGAGCCGGCTTCGGCCACCGGCCCGGCGCCGGGCGCGGGGAGCGCCGCGGTCCCGGAATGAGCCCGAGGCCGCTCTCCGAGCTCGTCGACCCCGGCTGGGCGCGCGCCCTCGAGCCGGTCGCCGGGCGCGTCGCGGCGATGGGCGACTGGCTGCGCGCCGAGGTCGCCGCCGGCCGCCGCTACCTGCCGGCCGGCCCGAACGTGCTGCGCGCCTTCACCTACCCCTTCGAGGACGTCCGGGTGCTCATCGTCGGCCAGGACCCGTACCCCACCCCGGGGCATCCGATCGGCCTGTCGTTCGCCGTCGAGCCGCACGTGCGCCCGCTGCCGCGCAGCCTGGAGAACATCTACCGCGAGCTGCGCGACGACCTCGGCATCCCGAGCCCCGAGCACGGCGACCTGACCGGCTGGGCCGAGCACGGCGTCATGCTGCTCAACCGGGTGCTCACGGTGCGCGCCGGCAGTCCCGGCTCGCACCGCGGCAGGGGCTGGGAGGAGGTCACCGAGGCCGCCATCCGCGCGCTCGTCGCGCGCGACACGCCGTTCGTCGCGATCCTGTGGGGCCGGGATGCCGCGAGCCTGCGCCCCATGCTCGGCGGCACCCCGGTGATCGAGTCGCCGCACCCCTCGCCGCTCTCGGCGAGCCGCGGCTTCTTCGGCTCCCGGCCGTTCAGCCGGGCGAACGCGCTGCTGCGCGAGCTCGGCGCCGCCGAGGTCGACTGGCGGCTCGACGGGCTGCCGGGCGGGACGGCGAGCCCGGGACGGTAGTCTCGCGCCATGCTCGAGGAGGAATACGCGCCGCGCCGACGGCTGCCGCCCCACCTCCGCAAGCCGCCCGAGCCCGAGGCGCCGTTCTCCTACGAGCTGCGGCCGGCCCAGCTCGCCGACATGCCCGCGGTGCGGGAGATCTACAACCACTACGTGACCAACTCGGCGATCACGTTCGACGAGGGCGCCAGCAGCCTCGCCGGCGTGCGCCGCAAGTTCCGGCTCAGCGCCGAGCTGCGGCTGCCGTTCATCGTCGCGGAGGCGCCGAGCGGGCAGCTCATCGGCTACGCCCAGGTGCTGCCATGGAGCGCGCGCGGCGGCCGGCGCATCGTCGAGGACTCCATCTACCTCGGCCCGGCGGCCTCCGGCAAGGGCCTCGGCCGGGTGCTGCTCGGCGCGCTGCTCGAGCAGTGCAAGGCGGCGGGCGTCCGGCGTGTCGTCGCCGTCATCGCCGACCGCAACGCCGAGGCCTCCATCCATCTGCACGAGCAGTTCGGCTTCCGGCGCACCGGCGCCATGGGCAAGGTCGGCTACAAGTACGGCCGCTGGCTCGGCACCGTGCTCATGGAGAAGCGGCTCTGAGCCGGATGCACGGGATGCACGGGATGCGCAGCGGCGCCGAAAGCTAGAGTCGTCAGCGTGCTGCGTCCGACCTCCGTCCTCGCCGCGCTCGCCGCGGCCGTCACCCTCTCGCTCGGCCTCGCGGCCCCCGCCGCGGCCGAGTCGCCGTTCAGCATCGGCAGCGACTACGTCGTCGACCACGCCGGGGCGATCACCGGCGACGAGAGCACGGTGCGCTCGGCCATCGACGGGCTCTACGACGCCACCCATCTGCAGCTGTTCGCCGTCTACGTCTCGAGCTTCGACGACGACGAGTCCTGGGCGGACGAGACCGCCGACGAGTCGCAGCTCGACTCCGACTCGATCCTGCTCGCGGTCGCCGTCGACGACCGCCTCTACCAGTACTCGATCCTCGACGGCTTCCCGCTCGACGAGGACGGCATCGAGTCGGTGATCGACGACGACGTCAAGCCCGAGCTCCGGCAGGACGCCTGGGCGGCAGCGGCCGTCGCCTTCGCCGAGGGTCTCGAGCAGGCCTACACGGGCGACGGGGGCACCGCCGCCGACGGCACGAGCGCCGCGAGCATCGCGGGTGCCGTCGGCATCGTGCTGCTCGTGGTGCTCCTGCTCATCGTCGCGGCCGTCGTGATCGTCATCGTGGTGGTCGTGCGCCGCAACCGCCGCGCCGCCCGGGCCGCCGCCGGGCCGCCGCCGCCGAGCCTCGCCGAGCTCGACCGCCGGGCCTCGAGCGCACTCGTCCGGCTCGACGACGCCGTCGCCTCGAGCGAGCAGGAGCTCGGCTTCGCCGTCGCCGAGTTCGGCGACGACGCGGCCGCCCCCTTCGCGGCCGCGGTGCAGGGGGCCAAGGCGAAGCTCGCCGAGGCATTCGGCCTGCGCCAGAGGCTCGACGACGCCGAGCCGGACACCGACGAGCAGAAGCGGCAGTGGACGACCCGCATCGTCGAGCTGTGCCAGGCGGCCGAGGCCGAGCTCGACGCCCAGACCGAGGCGTTCGAGCGGCTGCGCGAGCTGGAGAAGAACGCGCCTGCCGTGCTCGAGACCGCCGAGCGCAGCGCCGGCGCGGTGCGCGCGGGCCTCACGGATGCCACGAGTCGCCTCGCCACGCTCCAGAGCCGCTACGCGCCCGGTGCGACCGCGGCGGTGGCGGGCAACCCGGAGCAGGCCGACAAGCTCCTCGAGCTCGCCGAGACCCAGGTCGCGGCGGGGCGGGCCGCCGCGACTGCCGGCCGCCTCGGCGAGGCCGCCATCGCGGCCCGCACCGCGCAGGCGAGCGTGGACCAGGCCGGCGCGCTGCTGACCGCGATCGGCGACGCCGAGCGCGCCCTCGCCAAGGCGAGCGCCGACCTCGAGGCCGAGCTCGCCGAGACCCGCACGGACCTCGCCGAGGCGGACGCGGCATCCGCCCCCGAGCTCGAGGCCGTCGTCGCCCAGACCCGGGCCGCCGTCGAGACGGCCACCGGCTCCGGTGCCGGCGACCCGGTCGCGAGCCTCGCCGTGCTGCAGCGGCAGGGCGCCGCCCTCGATCAGGCCCTCGACGCCCGGCGCGAGCGGGCGGCGGGCGTCGCCCGCGCGAGCGCGCAGCTCGACCGCTCCCTCTCCGCCGCGCAGAACCAGATCCAGGCCGTCGACGACTACATCCGCAGCCGGCGCGGCTCGGTGGGCCCCGAGGCGCGCACCCGGCTCGCGAGCGCTCGGACGCACCTCGACGCGGCCCTCGCCGCGCGCGCCGCCGACCCGGTCGCGGCGCTCGCCGAGGCGGAGCGGGCGCTCTCGCTCGCCGGGGAGGCGATGAGCCTCGCCCAGCGGGACCTGGACGGCGGCGACTGGGGCGGCGGCGACTGGGGCGGCGGTGGCGGCGGCGCCGTGAGCGGGGCCGTCGTGGGCGGCATCCTCGCCGGCATCCTGCTCGGCGGCGGCCGGGGCGGCTTCGGTGGCGGGCCCGGCTTCGGCGGTGGGCCGGGCTTCGGTGGTGGGCCCGGCTTCGGTGGCGGTTTCGGCGGCGGCCATCACGGCGGCGGTGGCGGTTTCGGCGGCGGCGGCCATCACGGCAGCGGCGGGCGCTTCTAGAGTTCAGCTACCGACGGCAACAACGACAGGAAGGCGGCCCCATGGCCAAGCAATCGATCCTCGGACGCATCACCCAGCTCGCGAAGGCGAACATCAACGCGCTGCTCGACCAGGCCGAGGATCCGCAGATCATGCTCGACCAGCTGGTGCGGGACTACACCGACTCGATCGCCGACGCGGAGAGCGCGATCGCCCAGACGATCGGCAACCTGCGCCTGCTCGAGCAGGACCACGCGGAAGACGTGCAGGCCGCCCAGGACTGGGGCCGCAAGGCGCTCGCCGCGAGCGCCAAGGCCGACGAGCTGCGCGCCGCCGGCAACGCGGCGGACGCCGACAAGTTCGACAACCTCGCCAAGATCGCCATCGGCAAGCAGCTCGGCTTCGAGAAGGAGGCCCGCGACGCGGAGCCGACGATCGCCTCGCAGAACGAGGTCGTCGGCAAGCTCAAGGCCGGCCTCGAGGCGATGAAGGGCAAGCTCGAGGAGCTCAAGTCCAAGCGCAGCGAGCTGGTCGCGCGCGCCAAGCTCGCCGCCGCCCAGCAGCAGGTGCACGACGCGATCAAGAGCATCGACCTGACCGACCCGACGAGCGAGCTCGGCCGCTTCGAGGAGAAGATCCGCCGCGAGGAGGCCAAGGTGATCGGCCAGAACGAGCTCGCCGCGTCCAGCCTCGACGCGCAGTTCGAGGCGCTCGAGGGCTCGGAGAGGAGCACCGAGATCGAGGCGCGTCTCGCCGCGCTCAAGCTTGAGGCGGGAGCCGCGGCGCCGAAGCAGCTCGAGCAGTAGCGCCGATGCGCTTCCTCGTGGTGCCCGAGTGGCAGGGCTCGCGCTCGGCCCGCGCCATGCGGCTCGTCGACGGCGCCGAGCTGCTGCGCGGCGACCTGCCCTCGGCCGCGACGAGCACCGTCGAGGTGCCGCTCGAGGCCGGCGACGAGCGCGGCAGCGGCGTGCACCGCCTCGGCAGCGTGCAGATCGTGCGCGACCGGGTCGTCGAGGCGCTCGCCGCGCAGCCGTCGCCGGATGCCGTGCTCACCGTCGGCGGGGACTGCGGCGTCGAGCTCGGCGCGGTCGAGCACGCGCTGCTGCGCCATCCGGACACCGCCGTGGTCTGGTTCGACGCCCAGCCCGACCTGAACACACCCGCGTCCTCGCCCTCCGGGGCGTTCTGCGGCATGGTGCTGCGCACCCTCGCCGGGGAGGGGCCGGCATCGCTGGTGCCGCGCGTGCCGCTCGCGCCTGGCCGCATCGTGCTCGCCGGCGCGCGCGAGCTCGACCCCGCCGAGGAGCAGCTCCGGGCCGGCGCGGGCATCGCGCTCGTCCCCGTGGAGGAGCCCGACTTCGCCGGGGCCCTCGTCGCGGCGGTGCGGGCCACCGGGGCTACCTCCGTCTACCTGCACATCGATGTGGACGTGCTCGACCCGGCCGAGCTCGAGGGCATCGACGCCCCGGTGCCCTTCGGCCTGGGCGTCGCCGAGCTGCTCGCCGCGATCCGGGCACTCCGGGCGGAGCTCCCGCTCTCCGGCGCCGGGCTGTGCATGTTCGCGCCCGCCGAGCCGGATGCCGCGGCGGGCGACCTCGCCGTGCTGCTGCGCCTCGTCGGGGCGCTCGCCGGCTGAGCCGCCGAGCGCTCTGCGGATCTCAGCGCCGGCCGGCGCGGATCGCCGCGAGCGAGGCGTACAGCCCGATCAGGCTCGTCGCCGTCGTGGCCCAGGTGAACCGCTCGGCGTGCTCGCGCGCGGAGCGGGACAGCTCGATCGCCCGCTGCGGGTTGCCGACGAGCCCGGCGATCGCCGCCGCCCAGTCCGCCGGATCGCGCGAGTCGAGCAGCAGCCCGGAGCGCCCGTCGGCGACCGACTCGACGAGCCCGGTGGAGCGGGCGCCGATCACCGGCGTGCCGCTCGCGGCCGACTCGAGGGCGATGAGCCCGAACGTCTCCGAGCGCGAGGGCACCAGGGTCACGGCTGCGGCGGCGAGCAGGTTAGCGAGGCTCTCACGATCGGCGCGGCCGACGAAGTGCACGTCGGCGGCGACGCCGAGGGATGCCGCGAGCCGGCCGAGCCCGGCCGCGTAGTCCTCGTCGCCGGCCGGCGCCTCGCCGACGACGACGAGGGCCGGGCGGGGCTCGGGCATCGCCGCGATGGCCCGCACGGCCAGGTCCTGTCCCTTGAGCGGCTGCACCCGGCCGGCCATGACGACGAGCGGGCGGCCGCCGTCGAGACCGAGCAGCCGGCGCACGGATGCCGCGTGCTGCCGCCGCGCGGGGTTGAACAGCCCGGTGTCGACGCCGGGCGGGATCACCCACACCCGGTCGGCGGGGGTCCGCGCCCGGTCGATGAGCGCGGCGACCTCCGCGCTCGAGCCGGCGATCACGGCATCCGCCTGGCTCGCCAGGTACGACTCGACGCGCAGCCGCTGCTCGGGCTCGGGCCGGTCGCCGGGGGCCAGCGCGGCGTTCTTCATCGCCGCGAGCGTGTGGAAGCTCTGCACGAGCGGGATGCCGAGCTCGAGCGTGACCGGGAGGGCGGCGATCCCGCTCAGCCAGTAGTGCGCGTGGATGGCGTCGTAGCGCGGGCGGATCCGGTCGGCGAGCGCGGCGATGCCCTCACCGAACTCGTCGGTGACCGTCATGAGCTCGTCCTTGCGCATCGGCCCGGCGGGGCCGGCGGCGAGCTCGTGCAGCGTGACCCCGGGCGCGAGCAGCCGGCTGCCGGGTGTGCCGGTCGCGCGGGTGATCAGGTCGACCTCGACGCCCCGGGCCGCCATCGCCAGGGCGGTCTCCAGCACCGCGACGTTCATGCCGCCGGCATCCCCCGAGCCCGCCGGCGCCGCGGGCGAGGTGTGCATCGACACCATCGCGATCGAGCGGACGACGTCGGACATGTCCCTCAGCTTAGGTCGGTGCCGTGAGGGGCAGCAGCCCCCCGAACGGGCCGCGTGGCGCGAGCCGGCGGGGTCAGTGCGAGCTGAGCACCCGGGTGTCGCCGAGGATCCAGGCGTAGACGGTGTGCTCCTGGTCCCAGCTCTCCGGCAGCATCTCGCCGAGCCAGGCGTCGACGCTGCGCTCCAGGCGCTGGCCGCGGTCGCGCAGCAGCCAGGTGACCCCGAAGCGGCCGGGGGCGTTCAACGGCACGATCTGATCCTCGGACTGCACCTCGATGAAGACCTGGCCGCGCTGCTTGGGGTGCACCATCGAGAGCATCGTGCGGATGCACGGCAGCGACCGCTCGTCGCCGGCGAGCAGCAGGCGATCGTCGGCTGCGGGGTTCCAGCCGTCGAGAGTCGGTTCGAGATCGGGCACGATCACAGTATAGGCATGCCTTACCTGGCTTTGTGCCGTGGGGGCGCGGGCTCGCCCTCGGCCGTGCGGGCCCGATCGTGCGGGCCCTGCCGATCCGGGCCGTCGATAGGATGGCCCCATGAACGTGCTGGGCTTCCTGGTCTCCCTCGTGCTGTTCCTGCTCGGCTTCTTCCTGATGGGGGAGGCCTTCGCCGTCGGCTCCGGCCAGGCGGCGGTGTTCTTCGCCGGCATCCTGGTCACCTGCCTGGGGGTCGCCCTGCCGGTGCACCTGTTCAAGCGCATCGCGCCGTAGTCGCCGCCGGGCGGCTGCTAGGCTGCTAGACGCTGGGCCGATGGCCCGGGGCCCCCATAGCTCAGGGGATAGAGCACTGCCCTCCGGAGGCAGGGGCGGAGGTTCGAATCCTCCTGGGGGCACTCTTACAGGGCGCACTGCGACCGCCACTCCTTTCTGCGGTTCCGGTGAGCGGGGTGGGCGCGGAATTCGGGTGGACTGTCGGTTCCGGCGGTTTGTTGTTCGTTGTCGAGCGCCGTGTGTGGTCCGGCTTCGGTGTGAGCGACGCGAAGGCATAAATCAAGGTTTCTTCCTTATTGTTGCGATGCTTGTCCGGCACTTGAGGCCATGTTAGATTCCCGGTTGGCCGGCCGGGTTCGGTTCTGTCACGGCTGCCGATGGTGTGACGTTGGTCCCGCGGTGGGGGTGTGTGATGAGCAGGCCGACGGGGTGGCATGTTGTTGGTCTCGGTGGTGATCCGACGCCGGGGGAGGCGTGGGGTGTTCGGGCGTTGGGTCGGGCGTACGGCAGCATCGGTGTGACGGCTGGTGAGGTGTCGAGGATCGTTGGGGCGGTTGAGTCGTCGAGTGGTTCGGGTGTCTGGTTGGGTGAGGCGGGTGATGCTTTTCGGGCCAAGCTCGGTACTCTGCCGGGGGATGCGTAGCGGTGTGCTGATAGTTACGCCGGGGCGCAGGGTGCGATGGTCTGGTGGGCGGTCCGGCTTGAGGATGCGCAGTCGAAGGCGGATGCCAATCTCGGTAAGGCGAAGATCGCGCGGGCGGATCTGGATGCGGCGCAGGATGCGATCGCGAGGGCGTTGTCGGTGCAGGGCAGTGTCGACGGCGTCTATGCGGCTCTGGAGCGGGTGTACGAGAGGTATCACGACTCGGGTACCTCACCGCCGGACGGGGTGACGGTGCCCACCGAGTGGCAGCTGCGGCAGGCGCGTAATGCCGCGAGTTCTGCGGCGGCGAGTGTGTCCGATGCCCGGGGGGATGCCCGTGACGCCCAGGACCGGCTCGATGTGGCCACGCGTCTGGTGCAGGAGGCGAAGTCTGATTACGAGGACGACGCGCGCACGGTGGTGGCGAGGATTGAGGCTGCGAAGCAGGCGGGTGTTCGTGTTGATTCGTGGTGGGAGTCGGTGTATCACTCCGAGGCGTGGGGGGTCGTCGTCGCGATCGTGACGGTGGTCGTGGTGGTGGCGGCGGTCGTGCTCACCGGTGGGGTCGCGCTTGCGGTCATCATCGCCGGTAGTGCCCTGTTGCTCGCCGATGCGCTCATGGCCTACGCCGAGGGCGACATCGGCACCGGCGAGTTCGTCCTCGACGTCGTCCTGCTCCTCATCCCCGGCGGCAAACTCCTCGGCACCGCGGGCAAGGGCGCCAAGCTCGCGATCGCCGCCGCGAAAGGCACGAAGGGCGCGAGCAAAGGCGTGACCGTCGTCGAAAAGATCGCCGGCTCGTCGCGCACTGTCCGAACAGCCGCGAGCCCGAACAAGATTCGTACCCTGTCGAAGGAGGAGAAGAAGCTCTATTCGCGCCCGAAACCCAGGGCGACCACAAAACGTGAAGTTTGGGAGCGAGCGAAGGATGAGAGCGGCGTTGTGAGTGATCCTGTGACGGAAAAAGTGATAAATCCCGACGAGTCGTGGGATATGGGGCATCGTCCCGGATACGAATTTCGAAAATTGCAGGCGTCGGCTGCTCAACGCAAGTTGACGCGGCAGGAGTTTCTCGATGAGTTTAATACGCCCAGCCACTTCAGGCCCGAGCTGCCTTCGAGCAACCGTAGTCACGTCGGGGAAGACAAACTTGGTAGATGGCTTGGTCCGTGAGGTGTCGTAATTGACAGTATTGTCCGTTTGGGTGTAGCATCAAAATTATCATGCTTTCTTCTTATGAACGAGCTCTCATCACACATACACGGAAACATCTTGGAGAACCCACGAGTGTGCGTGAGTGGAAGAGCGACACGACGGATCTCGTCGTCCCGATCGCAGCAGTCCCCAATTCTCCGACGTCGGGATTGACCTCCTATGCGACGCTTGGTCTGAGCAGGTTTGACAACTCCTTCACCACGGCGGGCGGTCAGCCATTGCGCGTTGAATTCCTTTTGGTTGCCGCCATCGGCAACACGTTTGCGGAGAACGGGCTGGGTAACTGCGCTCTCAACGTCGCGACCGGCGACTACCGTGCGCGCCCAGGCGCAATTTATCCCAACGTGTTCGCCGGCTATTCGGATTCCGTCACCACACCGCACGGCCTGCTCTGGTATTCATACTCCTGGGGTGACGACTTCGACGCACTCGACCTGGAGGTCGGGCACGTGGAGTGGCTTCAAATCGTTCCGATCACGACCCAAGAACTCGACTTCGTGGCGTTGAACGGGCCTGGATTTGAAGGGGAGGGTGTCGAAAAACTGCTCGAAGCTTTTGAAGCGGCCGAAACGGTGATGTGGGACTTCAGTCGTGGTTCTGCGGTCTAGTCGGTCATGTATCCGCGTTTTCGTATCGACGCGTGAGTCGCCGCCTTGCGCTCGAATCGGTGCGAAACTGGTTTGAATCCTCCGGTCTGAGCAAGCTCCGGACGATGGCATGCCGTCGTCGTGGTTATGTTGACCGGCGTCGTGCGGGCAGGGCATCAAGACCGGCGACAGCTATTATGTTGAGTTCGGACCGTAACGGACTGCTGTGGGGAGCGGATGATGAACCGATCAGGAGATTCGGTCGAATCGTGGGTTAACAGATCGGTGCCCGAGGCTTTGGCGGCGATCGAGGCCGGGCTGCACGCGCTGGACCGGACTGCTTGCTTGATGAGTTGCTCCCGGGCCTGTCTCCGGACGGAGTGAAGCTCCTGCTGGAGTCCGTCGACCTTACGGCATCAGAGGATATTGTCGCGCTGTACGGCTGGCGCAACGGTATCGATCTCAACTACGATGGCGCCTTGATCGGTGACATTACGATGATTCCTGGGTACTATTTTCCCAGTCTGCAAGATACCATCGTCAACTACAAAGTGTTCGTTGGCGACCAGCGCTGGCGTGATGGTTGGCTGCCGGTATTCGCCGACGGCGGTGGTGACTTTTATGTGGTCAACCTCGCTCCCGACGCACACGGCGAAATTATCTATTTCGTTATAGATCAGTCGGAGCGCCCTGTCATATTCGAAAGCTTGGGAGACATGCTCCGAGCATACGCGCAGGCTTATGACGTCGGGTTGTTGGAGATCGATGATGAAGAGGGACTCCGCCCGGATGATGACGCGTTCGCTGCCATCGCTCGACGGATCAACCCGAACATCGAGTGGTGGCAGTAGCGGGATGACGTTCTTGCTGGGCCGGGCGGGCCGTACGGGGGGACTGCCTCGAATGACCCGTAGCCGGTCGTAGCCACATCGTCGTCCACTCGCTCACCAAGTACATCAACGGCCACGGCGATGCGATGGGCGGCGCGGTGATCGGCAGCCGCGCGCTCGTCCAGCCGATCAAGGCCGAGGCGATGGTGGACGTCGGGGGAGTGATCTCCCCGTTCAACGCCTGGCAGATCATGCGCGGCTCAGTGACGCTACCGCTACGGCTGCGTCAGCACATGGCATCGGCGTCCTCGCTGGCCCGGACGCTGGAGGACGACGAACGGGTCGCCTTCGTCGCCCATCCCGGCCTCGCGTCGCATCCGCAGCACGAGGTGGCGAGCCGTCAGTTCGGCGGGCGCGGTCACGGGGCGATGGTCGCTTTCACCGTGGACGGGGACGCCGCGACCCAAAACCGGTTCGTCACGAACCTCCGGTTGATCACCTCGGCGGTCTCGCTCGGGCACGCAGCCGCTGGCCCCACGGCCATGACGGCCGGGTGAGCTGCGGCATGCGTGTGTGCCGGCCGTCCCGCCCGCTCGGCGGGTCCAGCACGCCGTGACCTCGCTCACTCAGACCCTCAGCGGGCTGAGGGGGCGACGACGCTCGCGCCGCCGTCGACGGTGAGGATCGCGCCGTGCAGGTAGGGCGCTCCGGCGAGGTAGGCGATCGCGTCGGCGACCTCGCCGGGTTCCAGCAGCCGCCCGGCGGGGTAGGCGGCGGCCAGCCGGGTGAGCACGGGGGCGGCGGCCTCGGTGCCGGGGGTGCGGGTGGGGCCCGCGGCGACCGCGGTGACGCTGACCCCGTGCGGGCCGTACTCGGCGGCCCAGGCGCGGGTGAGCGACTCGAGTCCCGCCTTCGCCGCCCCGTAGGCGGCGGAGGTGGCGGTGCCGATGCGGGCGGCGGCGGTCGAGACGCTGACGACGCTGCCGCCGCCGCGTTCGGCCATCTTCGGGATGAGCGCCCGGCCGAGCAGGAACGGCACGCGCAGGTTCAGCTCCAGGAGCAGGTCGAACACCACCGGGTCGGTCGCCGCGGTCGGCAGGAAAGCGGTAGGCGCCGGCGTTGCCGACGAGGATGTCCACCCCGTCCAGGGCTGTCAGCGTCGCCACGCCCTCGGCGGTGGCGAGGTCGGCGATCACGGCCCGGGCGCTGCCGCCGGCGGCGGTGATCGCGCCGACGAGCGCCTCGGCCCGCTCCGGGTCGCGGCCCGTGACGATCACGGCCGCGCCGCGGGCGGCGAGGGTCTCGGCGGTGGCGCGGCCGATGCCCGAGGTCGAGCCGGTGACCAGTGCGGTGCGGCCGTCGAGGGTCATCGCCCGGTCGCCACCGTGACGCTGGAGCTGGCCGGTCGGTCCGAGCCGGTCGCGCGGGCCGCCGACGAGGCGTTCCGCGCCTGGGCGACGCCGCTCGCCGAGCGGCTCCGCGAGGCCGGGCACGCCGACGAGGACGCCGTCCGCCTCGCCCGCTGGGCCGTCGCGAACCTCGAGGGCGCGCTGCTGCTGGCCCGCGCCGCCCGCGACGCCACGATCATCACCGATGCCGCCGCTCTCACCGCCGCCGCCCTCGATGCACCAGCCCCCGCGCCCGCGGAGCCGCCGCGACCTCCGCGCGAGGCCTCCGGCAGCGCCTGATCGCCATCCTCCGACGGCCCGCGCCGGTGGCGCTCGCTCGGCTGAGACGCGGTGTCGCGGCGCCGCACGCCGTACGATCGAGCATGCAGCGAACAGTCACCGCCCGGCTCGAGCTCAGCCTCTCGGCGCGCACCGACCTGGTGCTCGCGCTCCTGCCCGCGACGCCCGCCGCGGTCGAGGAGTCCCTCTCGATCACCCTGGACGGCCGGACCCTGCCGCCGCGCGAGCTCCGTGACGACCACGGCACCCGGCTGTGCCGGCTCCAGGCGGATGCCGGCCGGCTCCTCGTCCACTACGAGGGACGGATCAGCGGGGCGAGCGCCCCCGCGGAGGTCGACGAGCTCGACCTCATCCGCTACCTGCGTCCGAGCCGCTACTGCGAGTCCGACGCGCTCATGCCCACGGCGCGCGGGGAGTTCGCCGGGCTCGCCGGCCACGCCCTGCTGCGGGCGGTGACGCAGTGGGTCGCCGACCGGCTGCGCTACGTGCCCGGCGCGAGCCTGCCGACGGATGGCGCGACGCGCACGCTGCTGGCGCGCGAGGGGGTCTGCCGCGACTACGCCCACCTGCTGATCGCGCTGCTGCGCGCCCTCGACGTGCCCGCGCGCCTCGTCGCCGTCTACGCCCCGGGCCTGGACCCCATGGACTTCCACGCCGTCGTCGAGGCGCACCTCGAGGGGGCCTGGTGGCTGCTCGACGCGACCCGGCTGGCGCCGCGGCAGAGCCTCGTGCGTATCGCCACCGGCCGGGACGCCGCCGACACCGCCTTCCTCACCAACCACCTGGGCGAGGTGCACCTGGAGAGCCTCGAGGTCGGTGCGCTCGCCGAGCCGCTGCCGAGCGACGACGGCGACGCACCCGTGCGGATGGGCTGAGCGCCGTCCGGCCCGGCCTGCCCCGGCCCGGCTCACCCCAGCGCGGCGACGGCGTCGGCGACGAGCTGCTTGGCGTCCGCCGCCTCGAAGAACACCTGCGAGTCGATCGTGATCCAGTAGTCGTCGACGAAGGCGTCGGCCTCGCCGACCTCGCCGTCCACGGTGAAGTAGCCGTAGCTCACCGCGTCCGCGGCCTGGGCGCGATCGTCCTCGGCGGCGGCGACGCCGGCCGCGCTCAGCCGCCGCACGCTCAGCACGATGCGCTGCGCGGAGGAGCCGTTCACCCAGGAGCAGGCGATGCCCTTCTGTGCGACGGCCTCCGCCGCCCGGCTGCCGGATGCCGGGCTGTAGTCCTCGTCCGCGGTGTAGTTCGAGTTGTAGTCGTACATCTGCTGGGCGGTGATGACCTCGGCGCAGTCGAGCGTCACCGCGATGCCGGTCTCCGCGCTCGCGCTCGCCGAGGGCGTCGCGGGCGCCGAGGACGTCGCCGTGGCCGTGCTGGTCGGTGTCGCGCTCGTGGTCGCGGGGCTGGTGCCCGCGCTCGCCGAGGGCGTGGAGGCGGAGCCGCTGCCGGAGCCGTCGGAGCACCCGGTGAGCAGCGCCCCGACCGCCAGGCAGCAGCCGAGCAGGGCGGGGACGGCGAGCGGCAGGGGCATCCGGCGTTCCATGCCCCCATTGTCCCCGCCTCCGTCTGCGCCGCTCCCAACGACAGGCGGTTATCCAGCAACGGCCGCCAGCTAGGCTCGGATGCCGTGAATCCCGCCGACCTCGCCGCCGCCCTGCACACCGTCGTCTCCGCGGTCGCCGAGCGGCGCGGCGGTCGGGCGCCGGGTCCGGAGACGGTCGTGCTCGAGCGGCCGCGCAGCCGCGAGCACGGCGACTGGGCCTCGAGCGTTGCGCTCAGGCTCGCGAAGCCGCTCGGCGCGAGCCCGCGCGAGCTCGCCGGCGAGATCGCCGAGGACCTCGCCGGCACGCCCGGCGTCGCCCGCGTCGACGTCGCCGGCCCCGGCTTCGTCAACATCACCCTCGAGGCCGCCGCCGCCGGCGAGCTCGCGCGCACCATCGTCGAGGCCGGTGACGACTACGGCCGCGGCCACGGCCTCGACGGGGTGCGGGTGAACCTGGAGTTCGTCTCCGCGAACCCGACCGGCCCGATCCACTTAGGCGGCACCCGCTGGGCGGCCGTGGGCGACTCGCTCGCGCGCATCCTCGCCTTCGAGGGGGCCGAGGTCACCCGGGAGTACTACTTCAACGACCACGGCGAGCAGATCGACCGCTTCGCGCGCAGCCTCCTCGCGGCGCATCTGGGCGAGCCGACGCCCGCGGACGGCTACGGCGGCGACTACATCGCCGACATCGCCGCGCGCGTCGAGGCCGCCTATCCGGGCCGTCTCGACGAGATCCCGAGCCGCGCCGAGCTGCAGGAGGTGTTCCGCTCCGTCGGCGTCGAGCTCATGTTCGCCGACATCAAGCGGAGCCTGCACGACTTCGGCGTCGACTTCGACGTCTACTTCCACGAGAACGATCTGCACACCGGCGGCGCCGTCGAGCGGGCGATCGCGCGCCTGGACGAGCTCGGCCACATGTACGACCGGGACGGCGCGCGCTGGCTGCGCACGACATCCTTCGGCGACGACAAGGACCGCGTCGTGATCAAGAGCGACGGCAAGCCGGCCTACATCTCCGGCGACCTCGCCTACTACCTCGACAAGCGCGAGCGCGGCTTCGAGCGCAACATCATCATGCTCGGCGCCGACCACCATGGCTACGTCGGCCGGATGATGGCCATGGCCGCCGCCTTCGGCGACACCCCGCACGTGAACCTCGAGCTGCTCATCGGCCAGATGGTCAACCTCGTCAAGGACGGCCGGCCGCAGCGGATGTCGAAGCGCGCCGGCACCGTCGTCGTGCTCGAGGACCTCGTCGATGCCGTCGGGGTGGATGCCGCCCGCTACGCCCTGGTGCGCTCGAGCGTCGACAGCGCCCTCGACGTCGACCTCGACCTGCTCGCGCGGCGCACGAACGACAACCCGGTGTTCTACGTGCAGTACGCGCACGCGCGCACCCGCTCGGTCGCCCGCAACGCCGAGGCCGCGGGCGTCGACCGCGGCGCCTTCGACGCAAGCCTGCTCACCGACCCCGCCGAGGGCGCGCTTCTCGGCGTGCTCGCCGAGTTCGGACGGGTCGTCGCGCACGCCGCCGAGGTGTACGAGCCGCACCGGGTCGCCCGCTACCTCGAGCAGCTCGCCGCGGCCTTCCACCGCTGGTACGACTCCTGCCGGGTGACCCCGCTCTCCGGCGAGCCGGTCACCGGGCTGCACCGCACCCGGCTGTGGCTGAACGATGCCGTCGGACAGGTGCTGCGCACCGGCCTCGGCCTCGTCGGGGTGAGCGCCCCGGACCGGATGTAGCCGATGCGCCGCCGCCTGCTCCGACCGCTCGCCGCCCTCATCGTGCTGCTGGTCGTCGCGGTGGCGGCGATCGAGCTCGGCGGTCGTCAGGCGCTCGCCGGCCTCGCCGCCGGCGAGCTCGCCACCGCGCTCGACACGGACGCCGACGACGTCAGCGTCGAGGTGGGCGGCGGCTCCCTCGTGGCGCAGCTGCTCGGCGGCAGCCTCACCGAGGTGTCGGTCACGGCCGACGACGCCCGGCTCGGGGACGTCACCGGTGCGCTCGCCGCGACCGCGACCGGCGTGCCGCTCGATTCGAGCCGGGCCTCGGAGGGACTCGACGCGACGCTGACGCTCGCGCCGGCGACCCTGGAGTCGCTCGTGCGGCAGCTGTCGGCCTTCGCGGACGCCACCGTGTCGCTCGGCGAGGGCACCGCGACGGTGACGACGAGCGCGAGCCTGCTCGGCGTGGGCGTCGACGTGGCCGTGACGTTCACGGTCGAAGCCGAGGATGGCGCGATCGCGCTCACCCCCGCGGCGGTGAGCGTCGGCGGGGCATCCCTTGACCTCGACGCGCTGCGCTCCTCTGCCTACGCGACGCTGCTCGACACCGTCGCGGCCGCCCAGTCCCTCTGCGTCGCCGAGCAGCTGCCGGCATCGCTCGCGCTGCGCGAGGTCGCGGTGAGCGCCGACGGCGTCGCGGTGCGGGTGACCGGATCGAACGTGGTGCTCGCCGAGCTGCAGGACGCCGAGCGCGGCAGCTGCTGAGCGCCGCGGCGGGATCGGCGGCCGGCGCTCAGCAGTCGCCGGCGGCGACGGCCGCACTGTCGGTGGCGTGGAAGCTGCTGCCGGTCGGCGAGACGGCGCTCACGCAGAAGCCCGTGGCGTCCGCGCTCAGCTCGATCGTGCTCACGGCCAGCTCGCTGCCGGGGTAGCCGTAGTCGGCGAGCGCCTCGACGTCGTCGGTGTAGACGTCGGCGCGCGTGCCCGCCCGGTAGAGGATGAGCGAGCCGCGCACCTCGGTGAGGTTGACGGCGACGCGGGCGTCGATCGCGGTGTCGCGCTCGTGCAGATAGGCGGGGACACCGATGCCGGCGAGCACCCCCAGGATGAGGATGACAACGAGCACCTCGACGAGAGTGAACGCGTCCTCGCGTCGGTGCGATCGTGTCACGGGTCCGGTCCTCGTCATGTCCTCGTCCTGATGGGGCCATTCTGGCCGGACGAGGATTCCTTTCCCATCCCGAGTCCGGGGGGCAGACAGCTCGGTCGCGCGGTGGCGGCCGGCCCGCCGACTACACTGTGCATGCCGTCCGCGCCACCGGCGGGCGCGCATCGAAGCCGAGCAGCAGAGGTCTCCCGCCGTGTCATCCCGTCCGCTCGCGTCCGGCCCGGCCGACGGCGGCCCGGGCACCGCCGACCCGGCCGGCGGCAATCCGCTCGCACCCGGCTGGCTGCTCGAGCCGGCGGACGCGAACGCCCTGGACGCCCGGGTGTGGCCGGGGAGCGCCGTGCGCGACGACACCGGCCGGGTCACGATCGGCGGTGTCGCCGCCACCGCCCTCGCCGAGCGCTTCGGCACGCCGCTGTACGTCCTCGACGAGGCGGATGCCCGCTCCCGCGCCGCCGCCGTCCGCGCCGCCTTCGACGGCGAGCTCGCCCGGGTCGGCTCGAGCGCGACCGTGTACTACGCCGGCAAGGCGTTCCTGTCGACCCAGGCGGTGCGCTGGATGCTCGAGGCGGGCCTGTCGGTCGACGTGTGCAGCGGCGGCGAGCTCGCCGTCGCCCTCGCCGCCGGCGCCGAGCCCGCCCGGCTGGGCCTGCACGGCAACAACAAGAGCCTCGCCGAGATCGACCGTGCCGTCGGCATCGGCGTCGGCGCGATCGTGATCGACTCGGTCGTCGAGATCGGCCGGGTGGCCGAGGCCGCCGCCCGCCACGGCCGGGTGCAGCCGGTGCGGCTGCGCATCAACTCCGGCGTGCACGCGCACACCCACGAGTACCTGGCCACCGCCCGCGAGGACCAGAAGTTCGGCATCCCGCTCGCGGATGCCGAGGACGCCGTCGCGCTCATCCGCGCCCAGGCCGGACTGCGCTTCATCGGGCTGCACTCGCACATCGGCTCGCAGATCTTCGAGCCGGAGGGCTTCGAGGAGGCCGCCCGGCGGCTCATGGCGGTGCACGCGCGGCTGCTCGTCGCGGGCCCGGTGCCCGAGCTGAACCTCGGCGGCGGCTTCGGCATCGCCTACACGAGCGCCGACCGGCCGCTCGCGATCGGGGTCGCGGCGCGCCGGATCGCCGAGGTGGTCGCCGCGGCGGCGCGGGAGCACGGCGTGCCGGTGCCCGCCGTCGCCGTCGAGCCGGGCCGGGCCGTCATCGGGCCCGCGGGCGTGACGCTCTACGAGGTCGGCACGATCAAGGACGTGCTCGTGCGCGGCGACGACGGCGGTGAGCACGTGCGCAAGTACGTCTCCGTCGACGGCGGCATGAGCGACAACGCCCGGCCGGCGCTCTACGGCGCCGACTACTCGGTCCGGATCGCGAGCCGGGTCTCGGACGCCGCGCCCGCGCTCGTGCGCCTGGCGGGCAAGCACTGCGAGTCCGGCGACGTGCTCGTGCACGCCGACTACCTGCCCGGCGACGTGCGGCCGGGCGACCTCGTCGCCGTCCCCGCCACCGGCGCCTACTGCTGGTCGCTCGCGAGCAACTACAACCACCTGGGGCGCCCGCCGGTCGTCGCCGTGCGGGACGGCGAGGCGCGCCTCATCGTGCGCGGCGAGACCGAGGAGGACATCCTCGCCCGCGACGTGATTCTCGAAGGAGATGCGTGATCGAGTACCGCAACCTGAAGATTGCGCGCTGGAGCTGGGAGCGGAGGCCATTTCTGGCCTCCGCCGCGACGCCAGCGCCGATGCCCGTATCGGGCATCGGAGGAGGGGTCCGATGATCGAGTACCGCAACCTGAAGATTGCGCGCTGGAGCTGGGAGCGGAGGCCATTTCTGGCCTCCGCCGCGACGCCAGCGCCGATGCCCGTATCGGGCATCGGAGGAGGGGTCCGATGATCGAGTACCGCAACCTGAAGATTGCACTCCTAGGCGGCGGCGTCGTCGGCGCGAGCGTCGCGCACCTGCTGCTCGAGAACGGCGCCGAGCTCGCCAGCCGCGCCGGTGCCGGCATCGAGCTCATCGGCGTCGCCGTGCGCGACCCGCAGGCGCCGCGCAGCCCGGCGATCCCGGCCGATCTGCTCAGCACCGACGCGCTCTCGCTCATCCACGGCGCCGACATCGTGGTCGAGCTCATGGGCGGTCTCGAGCCGGCGCGCGAGTACATCCTCGAGGCGCTCAACAGCGGCGCCGACGTGATCACGGCGAACAAGGCGCTGCTGGCCACCCACGGCCCCGAGCTGTTCGCCGCCGCCGAGCAGGTGGGCGCGCAGCTGTACTACGAGGCGGCCGTCGCGGGCGCCATCCCCATCATCCGGCCGCTGCGCGAGAGCCTCGCGGGGGACCGGGTGACCCGCATCCTCGGCATCGTCAACGGCACCACGAACTACATCCTCGACAAAATGGACCGCGACGGCGAGGGGCTCGAGACGGTGCTCGCCGAGGCGCAGCGCCACGGCTACGCGGAGGCCGATCCCACCGCGGACGTCGAGGGCTACGACGCCGCGCAGAAGGCGACGATCCTCGCGAGCCTCGCCTTCCACACGGCCGTGCCGCTCGAGGCCGTGCACCGCGAGGGCATCGCCGGAGTCACCCTCGACCAGGTGCGCTCGGCGCGCGCCGCCGGCTACGTCGTCAAGCTGCTCGCGATCTGCGAGCGCGTCGACACGGTGCCGGGGCGGCCGGAGACGGGCAGCGGCATCAGCGCGCGCGTCCACCCGGCCCTCGTGCCGCTGTCGCACCCGCTCGCGAGCGTGCACGGCGCCAACAACGCCGTCTTCGTCGAGGCGGAGGCCGCCGGGCCGCTGATGTTCTACGGTGCCGGCGCGGGCGGGCCGCAGACGGCCTCGAGCGTGCTCGGCGACCTGGTCTCGGCCGCCCGCCGGCACGTCGTCGGCGGTCCGGGCGTCGCGGAGTCGACGCACGCGGACCTCGCCGTCGTGCCGATGTCGAGCGTCGTCACCCGCTACCAGATCACCCTGAAGGTCACCGACCAGCCGGGCGTGCTCGCGACCATCGCGACCGAGTTCAGCGAGCGCGACGTCTCGGTGGAGCAGGTTCTGCAGACCCCGGCGACGGATGCCGACGCCCCGAGCGCTACCCTGGTGATCGTCACCCACGCGGCCACCGAGGCCGCCCTCTCCGCGACCGTCGAGGCGCTCGCGTCGAGCCCGGTGGTGGCATCCGTCGAGTCCGTGCTCCGGGTGATCGAAGCGGACTGATCGACCCGGCCGAAGCAGACCAAGCCGAAGCAGACCAAGAAAGAGCCGCACATGGCGCACCAATGGCGTGGAGTCCTCCACGAGTATCGCGACCGTCTCGACGTGACCGAGGCGACCCCGATCGTCACCCTCGGCGAGGGCGGCACCCCGCTCATCCCCGCCCGCGCGCTCTCCGAGCGCACCGGGGCGCGGGTCTTCGTCAAGTTCGAGGGGATGAACCCGACCGGCTCCTTCAAGGACCGCGGCATGACGATGGCGATCTCGAAGGCGCTCGAGCACGGCGCGAAGGCCGTCATCTGCGCCTCCACCGGCAACACCTCGGCGTCCGCCGCCGCCTACGCCAGCCACGCCGGCATCACCGCCGCGGTGCTCGTGCCGGAGGGCAAGATCGCCCTTAGCAAGCTCAGTCAGGCGATCGCCCACGACGCGCAGCTGCTGCAGGTGCAGGGCAACTTCGACGACTGCCTCGACATCGCCCGCGAGCTCGCCGCGAACTACCCGGTGCACCTGGTCAACTCCGTGAACAACGACCGCATCGAGGGCCAGAAGACCGGCGCCTTCGAGGTCGTCGACGTGCTCGGCGACGCCCCCGACTTCCACCTGCTGCCGGTCGGCAACGCCGGCAACTACACCGCCTACCACCGCGGCTACCGCGAGGACCTCGCGGCCGGCCGCAGCACCCGGCTGCCGCGGATGTTCGGCTTCCAGGCGGCGGGCTCCGCGCCGATCGTCACGGGCGAGGTGGTCCGGCACCCGGAGACGATCGCGAGCGCCATCCGCATCGGCAACCCGGCGTCCTGGCAGCTCGCCATCGCCGCCCGCGATGACAGCGACGGCCATTTCGGTGCGATCGACGACACGGCGATCCTGGCCGCGCACCGCATCCTCTCCGCCGAGGTCGGCGTCTTCGTCGAGCCGGCGAGCGCCATCGGCGTCGCGGGCCTGCTGGAGCGCTCGGACGCCGGGGCGATCCCGGCCGGCGCCACCGTCGTGATCACGGTCACCGGCCACGGCCTCAAGGACCCGCAGTGGGCGCTCCGCTCCGCCGACGGCTCCGAGGTGACGCCCACGAGCGTGCCGGTCGACGCGCCCGCGATCGCGGGCGTGCTGGGCCTGGGATGAGCCGGCCCGGCCCGGGTGCGGCCGGGGCGCTCCCGGTGGGGCTCTCGGTCGCGGTCAAGGTGCCCGCGACGACGGCAAACCTCGGCCCCGGGCTCGACACCCTCGGCCTCGCGCTCGCCCTCTACGACGAGCTCGAGGTGACGGTGCGCGCCGAGCCCGGCGCGCACGTCGAGGTGCACGGTGTCGGCGAGGGCAGCGTGGAGGTCGACGAGTCGAACCTCGTGGTGCGCTCCATCGCCGCGACGTTCGCCGCCTGCGGGCAGCCGGTGCCGGGCCTCGACCTCGTCGCCCGCAACGCCATCCCGCACGGTCGCGGCCTCGGCTCCTCGGGCGCCGCGATCGTTGCGGGCGTCATGGCCGCCAAGGGGCTGCTCGAGGGTGTCGTCGACATCGACGCCGAGGGGCTGCTCGCCGTCGCGACCGAGCTGGAGGGGCATCCCGACAACGTCGCCCCGGCGCTCTTCGGCGGGCTGACGATCGCCTGGATGACCCCGGAGGGCCCGGCGGCGAAGAAGCTCATCGTGCACCGGGGCGTGTCGCCGCTCGTGCTCGTGCCGGCGGCGACGATGTCCACGAAGCTCGCCCGCTCGCTGAGCCCGGAGTCGGTGCCACACGAGGACGCGATCTTCAACGTGTCCCGCTCGGCGCTGCTCGTCGCGGCGCTCACCCAGAGCCCGGAGCTGCTGCTGGCCGCCACCGAGGACCGGCTGCACCAGAGCTACCGGGCGAGCGCGATGGTCGACACGGATGCGCTGATCCGGCTGCTGCGCGGGCACGGCCTCGCCGCGGTGCTCTCGGGCGCCGGGCCGAGTGTGCTCGTGCTCGCGAGCGATCCCGCGGAGCGGCAGCTGGCCGTCGAGCTCGTCGAGAGCGAGTCGGCCACGCCGTGGCAGGCGCTCATGCTGGCCGTCGACTTCCGTGGTGCTACAGTGACTGTGCGCCCGGTGGAAGTCTGACACGCGACAAGCCCGTCACGCTTCCCGGGTCGCTCATCTCCATCTCTATCGGCCGTCGACCGCATCGCGCGCCGCGCCCGCCCCGGGCGCCTCGGCGCGCGGCAACCGGCGGCCATCTCTCCGCCGGGTCGCCCATTCGCCGAGTGCGCGGCCGTCGAGCGGGGGAAGGAACCCCAGCACCGTGACCGACGTCGATGTCCGCGCGAACGCGGACGACCCCGCCGACCTGAAGGCCCTCCGCATCCCCGAGCTGGTCAAGCTCGCCGCGGAGCTCGGCATCGTCGGCGCATCCAAGCTTCGCAAGGGAGAACTCGTGGACGCCATCACCGAGGCGAGGCAGGCCGACTCCGAGGGCCGGCTCGTCGTGCAGCCGCAGCCGGAGCCGATCGAGCCCGGTTCGATCGAGCCCGGTTCGATCGAGCCCGCGCTGCAGGATCCGGCCGCGGACGAGGCCGCCGCCGTCGACGACCCGCTCGACCTGCCCGCGCCGGCCCGGCGTCGTGGCTCGCGCCGCGCCTCGATGGGCGACGCGGAGGCCCGTGCCGCGGCCGCCGCGGCGGTCGAGGACCTCGTCGCCCAGGCGGCAAGCGCCGCCGAGCAGGGCGCCCCGCGCGTCTCGGCCGCCCAGACGGCCAGCGGCGCCATCGACGCCCTCCTCGACGGGGTCGCCCCGATCGCGGACGGCGACGGCGGCCAGCGCGGCGAGGGCGGCCAGCGCGAACCGGGCCAGGGCCGCAACCGCAACCGCAACCGCCGCGGCGGCGGCCAGGGCGGTCAGCAGGGCCAGGGCAACGGCCAGGGCGGTCAGCAGGGCAATGGCCAGGGCCAGGGCGGTCAGCAGGGCCAGAACGGCCAGGGCCAGAACAACCAGGGCAACGGTCAGGGCCAGAACGTTCAGCAGGGCCAGGGCGCCGAGCAGGGCGAGGCCGGCGAGCGCGGCGGCCGGGGCCGCTACCGGGACCGCAAGCGCGGCCGCGGTCCCGCGAACGACGACTTCGAGCCGGAGGTCGGCGACGACGACGTGCTCATCCCGGTCGCCGGCATCCTCGACGTGCTCGAGAACTACGCCTTCGTGCGCACGAGCGGCTACCTGCCCGGCGGCAACGACGTCTACGTCTCGCTCGGCCAGGTGAAGAAGTACAGCCTGCGCAAGGGCGACGCGGTCGTCGGCTACGTGCGCCAGCCGCGCGAGGGCGAGCAGCAGGGCCGGCAGAAGTACAACGCGATCGTCAGGATCGACTCGGTGAACGGCCTGACGGTGGAGCAGAGCGCGGAGCGTGTGGAGTTCGCGGCGCTCACCCCGCTGTATCCGAGCGAGCGGCTGCGCCTCGAGACGGATGCCGAGACGCTCACCCCGCGCGTCATCGACCTCGTCGCGC
This sequence comes from Microbacteriaceae bacterium, assembly GCA_047605685.1. Taxonomy (GTDB): domain Bacteria; phylum Actinomycetota; class Actinomycetes; order Actinomycetales; family Microbacteriaceae; genus JAUASV01. Next base: position 9,173 of record JASGFF010000012.1, on the reverse strand, counting down.
CGATCGGCAAGGGCCAGCGCGGTCTCATCGTCTCGCCGCCCAGGGCCGGCAAGACGCTCGCGCTGCGGGCGATCGCGAGCTCGATCGCGGCGAACAACCCCGAGGTGCACCTCATGGTCGTGCTCGTCGACGAGCGCCCCGAGGAGGTCACCGACATGCAGCGCACGGTCAAGGGCGAGGTGATCGCCTCGACCTTCGACCGGCCGGCCGAGGACCACACGACCGTCGCGGAGCTCGCGATCGAGCGGGCGAAGCGGCTCGTCGAGCTCGGCCACGACGTCGTCGTGCTGCTCGACTCGATCACCCGGCTCGGCCGGGCCTACAACGTCACGGTGCCGGCATCCGGCCGTGTGCTCGCCGGCGGTGTCGACCCGGCAGCGCTGTACCCGGCGAAGCGGTTCTTCGGCGCCGCGCGCAACGTGGAGGAGGGCGGCTCGCTCACCATCATCGCGACGGCGCTCGTCGAGACCGGGTCCGCGACCGACGAGGTGATCTTCGAGGAGTTCAAGGGCACCGGGAACACGGAGCTCCGGCTCTCCCGCCAGCTCGCCGACAAGCGGATCTTCCCGGCCGTCGACGTGGCCGCCTCCGGCACCCGCCGCGAGGAGACGCTGCTCGGTGCCGACGAGGTCGCCGCCACCTGGAAGCTGCGCCGCGCCCTCGCCGGCCTCGACACCCAGGCGGCGGCCGAGACCGTGCTCGGCAAGCTCACCGAGACCGGCTCGAACGTCGAGTTCCTGTTCGCGGTCCAGAGGTCGCTGCCGGCCGAGAGGCAGTAGCCCGTGTTCGAGTCCGTCGCCGGGCTCATCGCGGAGCACGAGGAGCTGGGCGGCCAGCTCGGCGACCCGGCGCTGCACGCCGACCCGGTGCGGGCCCGCAGGGCGAACCGTCGCTACGCGGAGCTGTCCCGGATCGTCGCCGCCCACGCGGCCCACGCGCAGCTCGCCGCCGACCTCGCGGCCGCGCGCGAGCTCGCGGCCGAGGACGAGGCGTTCGCCGCGGAGGTCCCGGCGCTTCAGGAGCAGCTCGCCGCCGCCGAGGAGCGGCTGCGCCGGCTGCTCATCCCCCGCGACCCCGACGACGGCCGCGACGTCATCATGGAGATCAAGGGCGGCGAGGGCGGTGAGGAGTCGGCGCTGTTCGCCGCCGACCTGCTGCGGATGTACATCCACTACGCCGAGTCCCGGGGGTGGAAGACCGAGCTGCTCGATCGCACCGAGAGCGACCTCGGCGGCTACAAGGACGTGCAGCTGGCCATCAAGGCGCCCGGCGTCACCGACCCGGCCGACGGGGTGTGGGCGCACCTGAAGTACGAGGGCGGCGTGCACCGGGTGCAGCGGGTGCCCGCGACCGAGTCCCAGGGCCGCATCCACACGTCGACGACCGGCGTGCTGGTGTTCCCGGAGGTGGACGAGCCGGAGGAGATCGAGATCAGCCCGAACGACATCCGGGTGGACGTGTTCCGCTCCTCCGGGCCGGGCGGGCAGAGCGTGAACACCACCGACTCGGCCGTGCGGATCACCCACCTGCCCACCGGCATCGTCGTGTCGATGCAGAACGAGAAGAGCCAGATCCAGAACCGGGAGGCGGCGATGCGGGTGTTGCGGGCCCGGCTGCTGGCCCGGCAGCAGGAGGAGCTGGACGCTGCGGCCTCCGACGCCCGCCGCTCGCAGATCCGCGGGATGGACCGCTCGGAGCGCATCCGCACCTACAACTTCCCCGAGAACCGCATCGCCGACCACCGCACCGGCTACAAGGCGTACAACCTCGACCAGGTGATGGACGGCGCCCTCGGTGCGGTGATCGACTCGTGCATCGCCGCCGACGAGGAGGCCCGGCTCGCCGCCCTCGCATCCTGAAGCCGCCCGTGTCGCCGGGAGTGACCGAATCGTGACTTGCCTCGCGCCGCCGCTTCGGGTCTAGGGTTGTCGGCGTCGCGGCACCCGAGCCGCGCGATCTGGAGCCCATGAGTACGACAGCGACCGGCAGCCCCGGCCTCCTCGGTGACAGCGACGAGGTGACGCTGCCCGCCATCATGACCCGGGGCATCGAGGTGCTCGCCCGCGCCGGCGTGCCGAGCCCCGATGTCGACGTCGAGCTGCTCGTCGCGCACGTGCTCGACGCGAGTCGCGGCGAGGTTCAGGCCCGCACGATCGTGGGCTCCTCGGTGCCGCGTGCCCAGGCGATCACCATCGAGGAGCTTCTCGAGCGCCGTGCCGCCCGCGAGCCGCTGCAGCACATCACCGGCCGCGCCTTCTTCCGCGACCTGGAGCTCATGGTCGGCCGGGGTGTCTTCGTGCCCCGCCCTGAGACGGAGCAGGTCGCCCAGCTCGCGATCGACGCGCTGCGCGCCGCCGGCCCCGGCGCGGTCGCCGTCGACCTGTGCACCGGGAGCGGCGCGCTCGCGCTCGCGCTCGCGACCGAGGTGCCGGATGCCGCGGTCGCCGCCGTCGAGCTCGACGCGCACGCCTTCGTCTGGGCGCGGCTCAACGCGCGCCGCATCGGAGTGCCCGGGCTGCGGCTGGTGTGCGCGGACCTCGCCGAGGCGCTGCCGGAGCTCGACGGCGGTGTCGACGTTGTCGTCGCGAATCCGCCGTACATCCCGGTCGGCGCGGTGCCGCGCGACCCCGAGGTTCGGATGCACGACCCCGAGCGGGCGCTCTACGGCGGCGAGGACGGCCTCGACGTCGTCCGGGCGGTCTCGGTGCGCGCGCTCGCGCTGCTGCGTCCCGGCGGCGTCCTCGTCGTCGAGCACGGCGAGCAGCAGGGCGCGCGGCTGCGGGCGCTGCTGGCCGCGGACGGCTGGCGGGATGCCGCGACGCATCCCGACCTCGGCGGTCGCGACCGGGCGACCGTCGCCCGCCGCCCCTAGCCCATCGGTTGTGCAGGATTATCGGTCCTGTCATCCGAAATATCGGCCTTGAGGCGCGTTTTCTCCTGCACAACCGATATGGCCCCGCGGGAGCGCGCGAAGGCGTCGATCGCGGCGCGCAGGCCCGCCGGGCCGGCGAACACGTGCCCGGTGATGCCGAGGGATGCCGCACCGGCGACGTTCACCGGCAGGTCGTCGGCGAAGAAGGCGTCCTCGGCGCGAGCGCCGTAGGCGGCGAGCACCCGGCGGAACACCTCCGGCTCGGGCTTGCGCTCGCCGTAGTGGCTCGAGGTGAACAGGTGCTCCCCGAACACCGGCACGAGCTCGGGCGCCAGGTCGGCGAGCCGGGCCTGGGTGAGCGGCCCGTTGTTCGTCAGCAGCGTGACGCGGCCGAGCCCGGCGGCGTGCCGCACGGCGGCGATCGACTCCGGCCAGGGCCGCATCGCGGCGCGACGGATGCGCACCCACTCGTCCTCGCCCACCGGCATCCCCATGGCCGCCGAGAACGCCGCCAGGTACTCCGTCGCGCTCGCGTACTCGCCGCGCTCGGCCGCCCACTCGCCGCGCTCGTGCCACCAGCGGCGGCGCAGCTCGGCCGTGTCGTGCCCGGTGAGCTCGGTGAGCAGGCCCATCCGCGCCGGGATGCTGTAGCGATACAGCACGTCGTCCATGTCGAAGATGAACAGCAGGCTCATCGCGCGCCCCCCGGCGCCCGCCCGGGGGAGCGGGGGCGGTCGAGGCCTGGGCGGTCGGAGAGGTAGAGGTCCACGGCGGCCTCAACGCTACGGCACCCGAGGCTACGGCACCCGCGCCGGGAGCGGGCGACCCGGGGGCGAGCGGGTGGCGCGGCTATCATGATCGGGACATGGCCGCCATCTACGACTGCTCCGATCCGGCGGAGCTGATGACGGGATCGCGGCTCGCCCGCGCCGCCCTCGGGCGCGGGGAGCTCGTGGTGATCCCGACCGACACCGTCTACGGTGTCGCGGCCGACGCCTTCGCTCCCGCGGCGGTGCAGCGCCTGCTCGAGGCCAAGGGGCGCGGCCGGCGGTCGCCGCCGCCGGTGCTCATTCCCGGCATCCCGACGCTCGACGCCCTCGCCGAGACCGTGCCGGATGCGGTGCGCGCGCTCGTGGCCGAGTTCTGGCCCGGCGGCCTGACGGTGATCCTGCCGGCCCGGGAGTCGCTCGACTGGGACCTCGGCGAGACGCACGGCACCGTCGCGCTGCGGATGCCCGCGGACCGGGTAGCCCTCGAACTGCTCAGCGAGACCGGCCCGCTCGCCGTCTCGAGCGCCAACACCACCGGCGCCCCGGCGGCGATGACGGCGCTCGAGGCCCTCGGCATGCTCGGCGAGGCGGTCGCCGTCTACCTGGACAACGGCCCGGCGGGCCGCGGCTACACCGCCGAGGGCCGGGACTCCGGCTCGACGATCGTGGACGCGACGGCGCTCGTCTCCGGCGGCGAGCCGCGCATCGTGCGTCGGGGCGTGATCCCCGAGGAGGACATCCTCGCGGTGATCGGCCGGCCCTCGTGAGGCTCTACGCCCTCGCCGCGGCCTGCGCCGCCGTCGTCGCCTTCGTGTTCGCCTGGCTGATCCTGCGGCTGAGCCTGCGCCTGCGGCTCTACCCGAAGATCCGCGAGCGGGACGTGCACGTGAGTCCCACGCCCCGGCTCGGCGGCGTGGCGATGTTCCTCGGCGTCGTCGCGGCCTTCGGCGCGGCGAGCCTGTTCAGCCACGTCCGGCTGCTCGGCAGCCCGGACGCGCTCGGCCGCTTCGACCTGATCTTCGGCGAGCCGGAGAAGATCTGGGGCCTGCTGGGCGCGAGCCTGCTCATCGTCGTCATCGGCGTGATCGACGACATCTGGGAGCTCGAGTGGTGGACGAAGCTCGCCGGCCAGGTGATCGCCGGCTGGATCCTGGCCAGCGCCGGCACCGCGATCGCCACCGTGCCGGTGTTCGGCGCCGTCGCGATCCTGCCCTCGGTGGTGTCGCTCGGCATCACGGTGTTCGCCGTGGTGCTCGTCATGAACGCGGTGAACTTCATCGACGGCCTCGACGGCCTGGTCGCGGGCGTCGCGATCATCGCCAACGGCGTGTTCTTCCTCTACAGCTTCACGCTCTCCGTCTACATCGGCCAGAGCGAGTACTTCAACCTCGCGGCGCTCATCTCGGCGATCCTCATCGGCGCATGTGCGGGCTTCCTGCCGTTCAACCTCCGGATACCGCCGGCGTTCCGCCCGGCCCGCATCTTCATGGGCGACGCGGGGGCGATGCTCGTCGGGCTGCTGATGGCGACCTCGGCGATCACGGTCACGACGACCGTCGACACGCAGAGCTGGGGCGGCCGGCAGCTGCTGCCGGCGTTCATCCCGGTGCTGCTGCCGATCGCCATCCTGGTGCTGCCGCTGCTGGACTTCGCCCTCGCCGTCATCCGGCGGGTGCGCGCCGGCACGAGCCCCTTCACCGCCGACCGGCTGCACCTGCACCACCGCCTGCTCGACATCGGGCACTCGCACGCCCAGGCCGTCGCGATCTTCTACGCTTGGACGGCCGTCATCTCGGTGGGATTCCTCGCCTTCATCTTCCTGCCCTGGTGGGCCGCGACGATCGGCATCGTCGCGGGGGTGCTCGTCTGCGCCTGGGCGACCATCGTGCCGCTGCTGCGTCGCGAGCCGCTCGACCCGAGCCGGCCCCGGGCCGGCGAGCCGGACGCCCCCGAGGGGCCGGAGCACCCCGAGACGTCGCGAAAGCCCGAGACGCCGCGAAAGCCCGAGACGCCGCGAAAGCCCGAGACGCCGCGAAAGGCAGACCCCGCATGAGCGCCATCCCCCTGCTGCGGCGTGTGCTCGCCGGCGGCGCGGTCCTCGCCCTCGCGGTGGCGCTCGGCGGCGGCGGCATCGGCCTCGCCGTCGCCGGCCTGCCCGGGCTCCTCAGCGCCCTGCTCGGTGCCGGCGCCGCCTTCGTCTTCCTCGGCCTCACGGCGGCGAGCATCATCCTCGCCACCCGGGTGACCGGCGGCGACATGCTCAACCCCGGCTACCTCGGCATCGTGCTCGGCGGCCTGCTGCTGAAGTTCGCCGTGTTCTTCGCGCTCGCGCTCGCGCTGCGCGGCGGCTCGTGGTTCGAGCCCCGGGTGCTGTTCTGGTCGATCGTCGCGGCGGTGATCGGCTCGCTCGTGGTCGACGCCCTCGCGATCGCGCGCTCGCGCGTGCCCTACGCGAGCGATGTGAGCCTGCCCGGTGCCGGCGAGCAGGACGGGCGACGCTGAGCACGTCCCCGGCGCGCTGCTCGGTTCGCGTCGAGTCACTCCTGTTGATAGGCTGACCTGGCCGCCTTCGTGCGCGGCCCCTTCTTTCCATCGTCGCGTGCCGTTGCACGCCCCGATATTCGGAGACAGCGCTGCTATCTAACGCTCTCGGTTTCATCGCGCCCGGCGTCGTCGCCGCCGACGACGACGGGAGCGCGACGTTCACCGGCCCATCGCTCGACGAGTTCTTCCCCGCCGGCGTGCTGTTCGAAGGCACGCCCTTCGAGCTCAACCGGATCATGATCATCCGGCTGATCGTGGTGCTCGCCCTCGTGCTCGTGTTCGTGCTCGGCACCCGCCGGATGAAGGTCGTCCCCGGGCGCGGCCAGGCGGCGATCGAGTGGGTGCTCGGCTTCGTCAGCCGCAACATCGTCGTCGAGTCGCTCGGCGAGAAGGACGGCCGCCGCTTCATGGCGCCGCTCATGACGATGTTCTTCGTCACGCTCGGCATGAACATCACCGGCATCGTCACGCCGTTCAACATCGCCGGCACCTCGGTGATCGGCCTGCCGCTCGTGATGGCCGTCGTCTCCTACGCGCTGTTCATCTACGCCGGCATCCGCAAGAACGGCCTGCGATTCTTCAAGGCCTCGCTGTTCCCGGCGGGTGTGCCCTGGCCGCTGTACATCATCGTGACGCCCATCGAGCTCGTGTCGACGTTCGTGCTGCGGCCGGTCACGCTCACCCTCCGACTGCTCATGAACATGGTCGCGGGTCACCTGCTGCTCGTGCTGTGCTGGTCGGCGAGCTGGTTCTTCCTGTTCGGCATCCTGCCGGAGGGCAACGTCCTCGGCTTGCTCGGCGTCGGCACCGTCGCCTTCGGCATCGTCTTCACGCTGTTCGAGATCCTGGTGGCGGCGCTGCAGGCCTACGTGTTCACGTTCCTGGCCGCGGTGTACATCCAGCTTGCGCTCGCGGACGAGCACTGACCCATCGAACCTCCGGCCCCGCGCGGCCGGACCCCATCCACTCCCGAAAGGAAACCCCATGATCGTCGGATACCTCGCCCCGATCGCGTTCGGCCTCGCCTCGATCGGCTCGGCCATCGGCGTCGGCATCGTCGTCGGCAAGACCATCGAGTCGGTCGCCCGCCAGCCCGAGCTGCAGGGTCGCCTCACGGGCCTGATGTTCCTCGGCATCGCCTTCACCGAGGCGCTCGCCTTCATTGCGATCGCGACCGGCTTCATCCCCTTCGCGCAGCCGTAAGCCGCATCCACCTCTCGACTGAAGGAGTTCAGGATGCATGACGCATTCCTGGCGGCGCTCGCCGCGGAGGAGACCACCAATCCCCTCCTGCCGGAGACGCCCGACCTGTTCTGGGGTGCGGTGGCGTTCGTCCTCATCCTCATCGTGTTCTTCTGGAAGGTGCTGCCGCGCCTGAACGCCGTGCTCGACGAGCGCCGCGAGGCGATCGAGGGCGGCATCGAGAAGGCGCAGGCCGCGCAGGCCGAGGCCGCGCAGGCCAAGGACGAGTACACGAGGCAGCTCGCCGAGGCCCGTGCCGAGGCGGCCCGCATCCGCGAGCAGGCCCGCCTCGACGCCACGGCGATCGCGCACGAGGTCAAGGAGCAGGCGAGCGCGGATGCCGCGCGCATCACCCAGAGCGCCCAGGCCCAGATCGAGGCCGAGCGCCAGTCCGCGCTCGTCTCGCTGCGTGCCGAGGTCGGCACCCTGGCGCTCGACCTCGCCTCCGGCGTCATCGGCGAGACCCTCTCCGACGACGCGAGGGCCAAGGCCGTCGTCGACCGCTTCCTGGCCGACCTCGAGGCCGAGGAAAAGGCGAGCCGCTGATGGGCGCGGCGACGACCCAGGCGCGAGCGGCCCTGCTCGGCACCCTCGCGCGGCTCGGCACGGCCGACCTCGCGACGGGCGAGCAGCTCCTCGCCGCGGGCCGCGTCATCGGCGACTCCGCCCAGCTGCGCGGCGTGCTGGTCGACCCCTCGGTCGGTGCCGCCGAGAAGGCCGCCCTCGTCGACCGCCTGTTCGCGGCCCAGACCGCGGGTGCGCGCGCCCTGCTCGCCGCCGCGGTCGCGGTGCCCTGGTCGAGCGACGACGACCTGCTCGCCGGCGTCGAGGAGGCCGGCATCCGGGTGCTCGCCCGCTCCGCCCCGGCGACGCTCGCGCTCGACGCCGAGCTGTTCGCCTTCGGCGCCGCGGTGCGCGGCGACCAGCAGCTCGAGCTCGCCGTCTCGGCGAAGCTCGGCCCGGCCGATGCCAGGGCCCGGCTCGTGCGCCGGCTGCTCGAGGGCAAGGCCGCGCCGCAGACGGTCGCGATCCTCGAGCACCTGGTCCGCCAGCCGCGCGGCCGTCGCATCGACGCTCTCGTGGGCACCGCCACGCGCATCGTCGCGGAGGCCGCCGGCACCGCCATCGCCACCGTCACCACGGCGCGGGCGCTCACCGCCGCCCAGACCGAGCGGCTCGCCGCCGCGCTCGCCGCCGTCGAGGGCCGCGACGTGCGCATCCACGCCCTCGTCGACCCCGCCGTGCTCGGCGGCGTGCGCGTGGCGCTCGGCGACTCGGTCATCGACGGCACCGTCTCCGCGCGCCTCGCGGACCTCAAGCTTCAGCTCGCGTCCTGATCGCGGACCCGACTTCGACAACCAAGGAAGTAACGACAATGGCAGATCTGACCATCAGCCCCGACGAGATCCGCGACGCCCTCAAGGACTTCGTCAAGGCCTACGAGCCGGGCAAGGCCACGGCGACGGAGGTCGGCCACGTGACGGACGCCGCGGACGGCATCGCGCACGTCGAGGGTCTTCCGAGCGTCATGGCCAACGAGCTCCTCACGTTCGCCGACGGCACGCTCGGCCTCGCCCTGAACCTCGACGAGGACGAGATCGGCGTCGTCGTGCTCGGCGAGTTCACCGGCATCGAGGAGGGCCAGGAGGTCACCCGCACCGGCGAGGTGCTCAGCGTGCCCGTCGGCGATGGCTACCTCGGCCGGGTCGTCGACCCGCTCGGCAACCCCATCGACGGTCTCGGCG
>JASGFF010000011.1:0-48709 GCA_047605685.1 Microbacteriaceae bacterium | reverse complement strand
ACATCGATGCCGGCAAGACCACGACGACCGAGCGCATCCTGTTCTACACCGGCATCACCCACAAGATCGGTGAGGTGCACGACGGTGCCGCCACCATGGACTGGATGGCGCAGGAGCAGGAGCGCGGCATCACCATCACCTCCGCCGCGACGACGTGCTTCTGGAACAACATCCAGCTGAACATCATCGACACCCCCGGCCACGTGGACTTCACGGTCGAGGTGGAGCGCAACCTGCGCGTGCTCGACGGCGCCGTCGCGGTCTTCGACGGCAAGGAGGGCGTGGAGCCCCAGTCGGAGACCGTGTGGCGCCAGGCGGACAAGTACGACGTGCCGCGCATCTGCTTCGTCAACAAGATGGACAAGCTCGGTGCGGACTTCTACTTCACGGTCGACACGATCGTGAAGCGCCTCGGCGCGAAGCCGCTCGTGCTGCAGCTGCCGATCGGCTCGGAGTCCTCGTTCGTGGGCGTCGTCGACCTCGTCGAGATGCGCGCCCTCGTCTGGCCCGGTGACGCCAAGGGCGATGTGACGATGGGCGCCAAGTACGAGGTGCAGGAGATCCCGGCGGACCTCGTGGAGCGCGCGGAGCAGTACCGCCAGGTGCTGCTCGAGACCGTCGCCGAGAGCGACGACGCACTGCTCGAGAAGTACTTCGGCGGTGAGGAGCTCAGCGTCGCCGAGATCAAGGGCGCCATCCGCAAGCTCACGATCGCGAGCGAGCTCTACCCGGTGCTGTGCGGCTCGGCGTTCAAGAACCGCGGCGTGCAGCCGATGCTCGACGCGGTCGTCGACTACCTGCCCTCGCCGCTGGACATGCCGGCGATCGAGGGCCACGACATCCGTGACGAGGAGAAGGTCATCGAGCGGCACGCGGATGCCAGCGAGCCGTTCTCGGCCCTGGCGTTCAAGATCATGACGCACCCCTTCTTCGGCCGGCTCACCTACATCCGGGTGTACTCCGGCAAGCTCGACTCGGGCGCGCAGGTGATCAACTCGACCAAGGGCAAGAAGGAGCGCATCGGGAAGATCTTCCAGATGCACGCCAACAAGGAGAACCCCGTCGACGGCGTCACCGCCGGCCACATCTACGCCGTCATCGGCCTCAAGGACACCACGACCGGCGACACGCTGAGCGACCCGAACGCGCAGGTGATCCTCGAGTCGATGACGTTCCCCGAGCCGGTCATCGAGGTCGCCATCGAGCCGAAGACCAAGGCCGACCAGGAGAAGCTCGGCACCGCCATCCAGAAGCTCGCCGAAGAGGACCCGACGTTCCGCACCGAGCAGAACCAGGAGACCGGCCAGACCATCATCAAGGGCATGGGCGAGCTGCACCTCGACATCCTGGTCGACCGGATGAAGCGCGAGTTCAACGTCGAGGCCAACGTCGGCAAGCCGCAGGTGGCCTACCGCGAGACGATCCGCCGCACGGTCGAGAAGCACGACTACACCCACAAGAAGCAGACCGGCGGCTCCGGCCAGTTCGCCAAGGTGCAGATCACGATCGAGCCGCTCGAGGTGACCGCGGAGACGACGTACGAGTTCGTCAACGCCGTCACGGGCGGCCGGGTGCCGCGTGAGTACATCCCGAGCGTCGACGCGGGCATCCAGGACGCCATGCAGGTCGGCGTGCTCGCCGGCTATCCGACGGTGGGCGTCAAGGCGACCCTCGTCGACGGCGCGGCGCACGACGTCGACTCCTCCGAGATGGCGTTCAAGATCGCCGGCTCGATGGCCTACAAGGAGGCGGCGCGCAGGGCGCAGCCGGTGCTCCTCGAGCCCATCATGGCCGTCGAGGTGCGCACCCCCGAGGAGTACATGGGCGACGTCATCGGCGACCTGAACTCCCGTCGTGGCCAGATCCAGTCGATGGAGGATGCCACCGGTGTCAAGGTCGTGCGCGCGCACGTGCCGCTCTCGGAGATGTTCGGCTACGTCGGCGACCTGCGGTCGAAGACGAGCGGCCGGGCCGTCTACTCGATGGTGTTCGAGACCTACAACGAGGTCCCGAAGAACGTCGCGGACGAGATCGTCCTGAAGAGCAAGGGCGACTAGTATCGGGCGTTGGCTCGCGAGAGCGGGTCGGCGCGCGGCGAGTAGCCCCGGAACCAAACCAACCCCGAACGGTCGGAACCCATCCGGCTGTCCAGAGAAGTCCTGAGGAGGACAAGTGGCTAAGGCCAAGTTCGAGCGGACCAAGCCGCACGTGAACATCGGAACGATCGGTCACGTCGACCACGGCAAGACGACGCTCACCGCGGCGATCTCGAAGGTGCTCGCCGACAAGTACCCGTCCGCGACCAACGTGCAGCGCGACTTCGCGTCGATCGACTCGGCTCCCGAGGAGCGTTCGCGCGGCATCACGATCAACATCTCGCACGTGGAGTACGAGACGCCGAAGCGCCACTACGCGCACGTCGACGCCCCGGGTCACGCCGACTACATCAAGAACATGATCACCGGTGCCGCGCAGATGGACGGCGCGATCCTCGTGGTCGCGGCGACCGACGGCCCGATGGCGCAGACCCGCGAGCACGTGCTGCTCGCCAAGCAGGTCGGCGTGCCGTACCTGCTCGTCGCGCTCAACAAGAGCGACGCCGTCGACGACGAGGAGATCCTCGAGCTCGTCGAGCTCGAGGTGCGCGAGCTGCTCAGCTCGCAGGGCTTCGACGGCGACAACGCCCCGGTCGTGCGTGTCTCGGCGCTCAAGGCGCTCGAGGGCGACGAGAAGTGGACCCAGTCGGTGCTCGACCTGCTCGAGGCCGTCGACGAGTCCATCCCGGACCCGGTGCGCGACAAGGACAAGCCGTTCCTCATGCCCATCGAGAACGTCTACACGATCACCGGTCGTGGCACCGTCGTCACCGGCCGTGCCGAGCGCGGCACCCTCGCGATCAACTCGGACGTCGAGATCGTCGGCATCCGTCCGACGCAGAAGACCACCATCACCGGCATCGAGATGTTCCACAAGCAGCTCGACGAGGCCTGGGCCGGCGAGAACTGCGGCCTGCTGCTGCGCGGCACCAAGCGCGAGGACGTCGAGCGCGGCCAGGTCATCGTGAAGCCGGGCTCGGTCACCCCGCACACCGAGTTCGAGGGCACCGCCTACATCCTCTCCAAGGATGAGGGCGGCCGTCACAACCCGTTCTACGCGAACTACCGTCCGCAGTTCTACTTCCGCACCACGGATGTCACCGGCGTGATCTCGCTGCCCGAGGGCACCGAGATGGTCATGCCCGGCGACACCACCGACATGACGGTCGAGCTCATCCAGCCGATCGCCATGGAGGAGGGCCTCGGCTTCGCCATCCGCGAGGGCGGCCGCACCGTGGGCGCCGGCACGGTCACGAAGATCATCAAGTAACACTCCGGTTGCTCCCGAGGGGTCCGCGGCGCTGCCGCGGGCCCCTCGTCGTCTTCGGTTCGTCGTCTTCGGTGCGGGCGGGGTCGGCGCCGCGGGGCGGCTCAGGCCGGTCGCGCCGGCGGGATCGCCGCGATGAGCCGGCGCGTGTAGTCGGTGCGCGGGCTCCGGTAGAGCTCGTCGCTCGGAGCGCTCTCGATGATCTCGCCGTCGCGCATCACGGCGATGCGGTGGCTCATGCGCTCGACGACCGCGAGGTCGTGACCGATGAACAGGTAGGCGGTGCCCAGCCGCTCCTGCAGCGAGACGAGCAGGTCGATGACGCGCGCCTGGATCGAGACGTCGAGCGAGGCCGTGGACTCGTCGAAGATGATGAGCTCGGGCTCGCAGGCGAGCGCCCGCGCGATGCACACGCGCTGGCGCTGGCCGCCGGAGAGCTCGTGCGGGAACCGCCGGGCGAACTCCGGGGGCAGCGCGACGAGTTCGAGCAGTTCCCGCACGCGGGAGGCGCGGGCGGCGGCGTCGGCGACGAGGCGGTGCTCGACGAGGGGCTCGGCGATCGAGGCGGCCACGGTCATCCGCGGGTCGAGCGCCGAGAACGGGTCCTGGAACACCATGGCGAGCGAGCGGCGGATGGCGCGCGCCTGGGCGCCGGTCGCCGCGAGCACGTCGGCGTCGCCGAGCACGATGCGCCCCCCGCTCACCCTCACCAGCCCGGTCAGGGCGTTCGCGACGGTCGACTTGCCCGAGCCGGACTCCCCGACGATGCCGAGGGTCTCGCCGCGGTGCACGTCGAGGCAGACGCCCGAGACCGCTCGCACGGTGTGCCGACCGTCGGCGGCGGGCACCCGGAAGCGCACGTCGAGGTCGGCGACGCTCAGCACGCGGTCGGCATCCGCCGGGATCGGCCGTCGCCGGTCGCGACCGAGCACGGGCCGCGCCGCGAGCAGGGTGCGCGTGTGCTCGTGCCGCGGCGCGTCGAACAGATCGTGCACGTCGGCCTGCTCGACCGCCTCGCCGTGCTGCAGCACGCTCACCCGGTCGGCGACCTGGCCGATCACGCCGAGGTCGTGGCTGATCCAGACGACGGCCGTGGCCGTGCGCCGCTGCATCGCCTTCACGAGGGCGATGATCTGGGCCTGGGTCGTGACGTCGAGGGCCGTCGTGGGCTCGTCCGCGACGAGCAGGGCCGGATCGCACGCGATGGCGATGGCGATCATGACCCGCTGCTTCTGGCCCCCGGAGAGCTGGTGGGGGTAGGCCGCGAGCCGGCGCTCCGGCTCGCGGATGTCGACGGCCTCGAGCAGCTCGAGGGCGCGGCGGCGTGCCGAGCGCCGGGTGAGTCCCCGGTGCGTGCGCGGGCCCTCCACGAGCTGCTGCTCGATGGTCAGGAGCGGGTTGAGCGAGGTGGCGGGATCCTGGAAGACGAAGCCGATCCGGTCGCCGTGCACCGCTCGCAGGGTGCGAGGGCTCGCGCCGACGAGCTCGGTGCCGCGCAGCGACGACGATCCCGTGATCCGCGCCCCCGCGGCGTGGAACAGCCCCGTCGCCGAGAGCACGGTCATCGACTTGCCGCTTCCCGACTCGCCGACGATGCCGACGGTCTCACCGGCCTCGACGTCGAAGGAGACGCCGCGCACGATCGGCCGCGCTCCGATCGACACGCGCAGATCGCGCACGGACAGCACGGGCCGGTCGGTCATCGGGTGCTCCTCGATCGGGTCCGGGTGCGGTGGCGCGGGTCGAGCACGTCGCGCAGGCCGTCGCCGACGAGGTTGAAGGCGAGCACCGTGACGAAGATGGCGGCGCCGGGGAACACGCTCAGCCACCAGGCGGTCGAGAGGAAGCCCTGCGCGTCGAAGAGCATCCGCCCCCAGGATGGCTGCGGGGGCTGCACCCCCAGGCCGAGGAAGGACAGGGCGGCCTCGGAGAGGATCGCGAACGCGAGGGAGAGCGAGGTCTGCACGATGAGCGGCCCGCTGATGTTCGGCAGGATGTGGCGCACGAGGATGCGGGATCGCCGCGTGCCCATCGCCCGGGAGGCCTTCACATAGGGCTCCTGGGTGATGCTCAGCGTGCTCGCGCGGGTCACGCGCGCGAAGATCGGCGTGTAGACGACGCCGATCGCGAGCATCGCGGTCGTGAGGCCGGGGCCGAGGATGGCGACGATCGCGAGGGCGAGCAGCAGCACGGGGAACGCGAACATCACGTCGATAGCGCGCATGAGCACGGTGTCGACCCAGCCGCCGAGGTAGCCGGACACCAGGCCGACGGCCGTGCCGACGACGAGGGCGAACGTGACGCTCACGAGTGCGACCTGCAGCGACACCCGCGCGGCGAGCATGACCCGGGTGAGCACGTCGCGTCCGAGGTCGTCGGTGCCGAACCAGTGCGCGGGGCTCGGCGGCTGCAGTGCGTCGAGCACGTCGGTGGCGTTGACGCCGTAGGGGGCGACGACGGGTCCGAGCGCCGCGACGAGCACGAGCACGAGCAGCACGACGAGCCCCGCGCCGCTCAGCGGGGTCGTGAGCAGCGAGCGGAGGAGGCCGCGCCCGGTGCCGGTGCCGGTGCCGGTGCCGGGCCGCGGCATCCGCTCGTCGATCGTCGGGCTCGGGAGTTCGCTCATGACAGCCGGATCCTCGGGTCGATGACGGAGTACAGGACGTCGACGACCAGGTTGATCGTGAGGAACAGCACGGCGATCATCAGCACGGCGCCCTGGATGACGGGGTAGTCGCGGGCGGCGACGGAGTCGTACATGAGCCGGCCGAGCCCCGGCCAGGCGAAGACGACCTCGACGACGATGACGCCGCCGAGCATCGTGGCGAGCTGGATGCCCGTGATCGTGAGCACGGGCACGAGCGCGTTGCGGCCGATGTGGCGGACGACGATGGCGGCGCGGCCGAGCCCCTTGGACTCGGCGGTGCGCACGTAGCCGGCGCTCGCGACGTCGATGACGGCCGCCCGCACGTACCGGGTCATGATCGAGCCGGCGACGAGGCCGATGGTCAGCGCCGGCAGGGTCACCCGCCGGAGCCACTGCGCGGGGTCTTCGGCGAGCGGCACGTACCCCGAGGAGGGCAGCAGGCCGAGCACGGCGGAGAACAGGGTGATGAGCAGCATCCCGATCCAGAAGTCGGGGACCGAGACGCCGAACTGGCCAAGGACGCGGATGATGCCGTCGACCGTGCGCCCCTCGCGCAGCGCGGCGAGGGTGCCGAGCGGCAGTGCGATGACGAGCGCGATGACGACGCCCATGCCGGCGAGGGAGAGCGTTGCGGGGAGCCGGTCGAGCAGGATGAGCGTCACCGGCTCCCCGTTGCGGAAGCTCACCCCGAGGTCGCCCGTCACGGCGCCGCCGAGGTAGGACAGGAACTGCACGGCGATCGGGCGGTCGAGCCCCGAGGCGTGCCGTAGCGCCCGGTAGGTCTCCGGCGAGTATCTCGTGCCGAGCGCGATCCGCACCGGGTCGCCGGGCACGAGGTGGATGAGCGCGAAGACGACGACGAGAACCCCCAGGAGCACGACCGCCGTGTAGAGCAGCCTGCTCGCCACGAAGTGCAGGGTGGGGGTTCTCGCCGTCATCGTCATCCGTTCGCTCTCGTCGTCCCGATCAGTCCGGGCCCGTCAGTCCGGGCCCGTCAGTCCAGGCTCGCGTCGCGGAAGCGCACCGCGCGGTCGGCCCGCACCACGTAGCCGGTGAGCGTCGACGAGTACGCCTGGATCACCGAGGGGTTGTAGAGATAGATGTAGCTGACGTCGTCGGCGATCATCGTCGCCGCCTGTGCGTAGATCTGCTTGCGCGCCTCGACGTCGGTCTCGGTGCGGCCCGCGTCGAGCAGCTCGTCGACCTCGGGGTTCGAGTAGCCCTGCGCGTTGCTCGCGCCGTCGGTGTGGTGCTGCGCGTAGTAGAAGTCGTCCGGGTCGATGTTGCCGAGCCAGCCCATCATGAGCATGTCGAAGTCGCCGGAGTTCTGCTCGTCCAGCCAACTGGCGAAGTCGAGGGTGCGGATCTCCACCGTGATGCCGAGCGGCTCGAGCTCGTCGGCGATGAGCTGGGCCGCCGAGACGGTCTCCGGGTAGTCGGAGGAGACGAGCAGGTCCATGGTGAAGTCGCCGACGCCGGCCTCGGCGAGCAGGGACTTCGCCTTGTCCAGATCGGTCGAGTAGGTGTCGTACGCCGTGTACCAGGTGCTCCCCGTCGGGATCGCGAGCTCGTTCACGGTCGCCGTGCCGTACCCTGCCACCTGGGCGATCGCATCCCGGTCGATCGCGTAGGCGATCGCCTGGCGGACGCGCACGTCGTCGTACGGCGCGCGGTTCTCGTTCATCGCGAGGTACCAGTAGTCGTTGCTCGGCGTCGTGCCGACGGTCAGCGTGTCGTCGGAGCTCAGATCCTCCAGCTGCTCCACGGGGATCGAGTCCGTCCAGTCGATCTCGCCGGCCTTCAGGGAGGCGATGGCGGTGCTTCCCTCGGAGACGAACGTGTAGTCGATCTCGTCGATCGCCGGGGCTCCGCCCCAGTAGTCGGGGTTGGCGGTGAGCGTGATCGAGTCGCCCGGCGTGTAGGAGGAGAACGCGAACGGACCGGTGCCGATCGGATTCGTCGCGATCTCGCCGCTGTCGACGTTCGCCTTCTCGACGATCGCCATGCCCTTGAAGCCGCCGATGCTCGAGAGCAGGTTGGGGGTGGGCGCGCTCACCGTGATGGTGACGGTGGAGTCGTCGACGGCCGTGACAGCGGTGACGGTGCTGAACCGCCAGGAGTTGGTGAGCTCCTCGTCGATGATCCGGTCGTAGGAGTACACGACGTCGTCGGCGGTGAACGGGGTGCCGTCCTGGAACGTCACGCCCTCGCGCAGGTGGAAGGTCCAGACGAGCTGGTCGTCGCTGAGGTCCCAGGAGGTCGCGAGTGCTGGCTGCATCTCGAGGTTCTCGTCCGGCTCGACGAGGGTGTCGAAGACGTTTTCGAGCACCTCGAAGGAGAAGTACGAGCTGGTCTTCTGCGGGTCGAGCTGGTCCGGCTCGCCCGCGATGGCGGCGCGCAGGATGCTCTCGCCGCTGCTCGACACGTCGACGCCCGTGCCGGCCGAACATCCGGACAGGGCGAGGGCGAGCGCGGCGGCGAGGGTGCCCGCGGCGAGGGGGAGTCGGTGTTTCATCGTCTGCCTCCAACGATCAAGTTATTGATGGTTCGATCAGTATGTGATTGACTCGAGCGAGTCGGCAAGCGCTGGCGCAGATTGGAAACACGATCGTCACATGAGAGCCGAACGGGGATGGATCGGGTGACACTCACGGTCTTGGCGGCGCGCTCGGGCGCGCTCGCGATCGCCACCGCGAGCTATTCGCTCGCCGTCGGCAACGCGGTGCCGGCACTCGTGCCGGGTTTGGGCGCCGCAGCGTCGCAGGCGTACACCAACCGGGCGCTGCGCCCGCAGCTGCTCGACGGGCTCGCCCGCGGGCTGCCGCCGAGCGCCGCGATCGAGGGCATGGCCCGCCGCGACCCCGCGATCGCGTTTCGCCAGCTCGCGGTGCTCCGGGCCGACGGCGAGGGTGCCGCGATGACGGGGGCGCGCTGCAGCGCATGGGCGGGCGAGCTGAGGGGAGCGGGCTGGATCGCCGTCGGCAACCTGCTCGCGGGCGCGTCGGTGCTCGGCGCCATGGCTCGCAGCATCGAGGAGGCGCTGGGAGGCGTGCGCTCGACGCTCGACCTCGCGGCGGCGGCCGTCGAGGCGCTGCGCGCCGGGGAGGCCGCGGGCGGCGACAGCCGCGGGCCGCAGAGCGCCGCGCTCCTCGCGGCCACGGGCGGGGCGGGGCCGGAGGGCGACCTCGACGTGGACCTGCGCGCCGATCATTCCGCCGAGCCGCTGCACGAGATCGACCGCCTGCTCGCCCTCGCGCCCGCCGACCTCGCGGACCGCGCGCGGGCCGCCGCGAAGATCGCGGCCCTCAGATCTCGAACGGGGTGACCGCGCCGAGCACGACGGTCGGCGCATCCCTCGTGTTGGCCCACCAGTGCGGCACCGAGCACTCGTAGGTCATCGAGTCACCCACCTCGAGCTCCACCCGGCGATCGCCGTGCACGACCACGAGCGAGCCGCTCTCGACCACGACGCACTCCATGCCGATGTGCCGGAACGCTCGTCCCTCGTTGGAGAAGCCGGCGGGCACCGTGCTGCGGATCACCTGCAGCACGCTCTGATTGGCCGGCGTGATGAGCTCGCGCACGACCTGGCGGGACTCCGGCTCGTCGCGGCTGAACGGCAGCAGCCGGCGCTCCGCGCGGCGCACGACGAGAGCATCCTGGTTCGCGACCCCGCTCACGAGCTTCGGCAGCGGCACCTCGAGCGCCTCGGCGAGCCGCTGCAACGACACGAACGAGGGGTTTCCCATGCCCCGCTCGAGCTGACTGATGAGCCCGAAGCTCACGTCCGCCTTGGCGCTGAGCGCCTGTACGCTGAGGCCCTGGCGTCGTCGGGCGAGCCGGAGAGCCAAGCCCATCGCGGCGATCTCCTCGCGGTATTCCGACCTCTCCGGTGGCACGGTCAGTCACGATACCGGTTCGCCGCCGAGCGCGACACGCCCGGGTTGCACGAGGTGTCGGGCTGTGGCAGACTCTTCGGGTTCAACACTTCGCTCGCGTGCGGGCGGATCACTCCCAGGGCAGTGCATAGCCAGCACCGAAGGTGCGAAGAGCTAGGCCGCGGGGAGCAGAGCACAGCCTGGATCGGCTTCGAGATCCGTCCCGGACAGTGGCGTGCCCAGCGTCCTCCGGCGCGGGGCGAGGCCGGCCGCGGTGATTGACAGATAAACAGTGGTGCTCGAGCGGAGACGCTCGGCTGCCGGTGCATCCGCCGGGCCCGCGCCCGTGATGCGAGAAGGAAGAGAGTCAGATATGGCGGGACAGAAGATCCGCATCCGACTGAAGTCGTACGACCACGCCGGTCTCGACGCGTCGGCCCGCAAGATCGTCGACACGGTCACCCGCGCGGGTGCCCAGGTCGTCGGCCCCGTGCCGCTTCCCACGGAGAAGAACGTGGTGGTTGTCATCCGTTCCCCGCACAAGTACAAGGACAGCCGGGAGCACTTCGAGAAGCGCACCCACAAGCGTCTGATCGACATCATCGACCCGACCCCGAAGGCCGTCGACTCGCTCATGCGCCTCGACCTGCCCGCCGACGTCAACATCGAGATCAAGCTCTAGAGGAGGCGACCTGCATGGCAAGCATCAAGACCACCAAGGGCCTTCTCGGCACCAAGCTCGGCATGACCCAGGTGTGGGATGACGGCAACAAGCTCGTCCCCGTCACCGTCATCGAGATCGCGCCGAACGTCGTGACCCAGATCCGCACCGCGGAGAAGGACGGCTACGAGGCCGTCCAGATCGCCTACGGGCAGATCGACCCGCGCAAGGCCACCAGGCCGGAGGCCGGCCACTTCGCCGCCGCCGGCGTGACCCCGCGCCGCCACCTCACCGAGGTGCGTACGCCGGACGCCGCCGAGTACTCGCTCGGCCAGGAGCTCGCCGTGGACGTCTTCGAGGCCGGCCAGCGGGTCGACGTCGTCGGCACCAGCAAGGGCAAGGGCTTCGCCGGCGCCATGAAGCGCCACAACTTCCAGGGCGTCTCGGCGAGCCACGGTGCCCACCGCAACCACCGCAAGCCCGGCTCGATCGGCGCCTCGTCGACCCCGAGCCGCGTGTTCCGCGGCACCCGCATGGCCGGCCGCATGGGCGGCGATCGCGTCACCGTGCTCAATCTGCGCGTGCACTCGGTCGACGTCGAGAAGGGCCTCCTCCTCGTCAAGGGCGCCGTGCCCGGCGCCCGCGGCCGCATCGTCTTCGTCCGCACCGCCGTGAAGGGAGCCTGAGCATGGCCAACCAGCTCGATGTCGTCGACACCGCCGGCAAGAAGACCGGGTCGGTCGAGCTGCCCGCGAGCGTGTTCGACGTCCAGACGAACGTGCCGCTGATCCACCAGGTCGTCGTCGCCCAGCTCGCCGCCGCGCGCCAGGGCACCCACAAGACCAAGGGTCGCGGCGAGGTCTCCGGCGCCGGCCGCAAGCCGTTCAAGCAGAAGGGCACCGGTCGCAGCCGCCAGGGCTCGATCCGCGCGCCCGAGCACCGCGGCGGTGGCGTCGTGCACGGCCCGGTGCCGCGCGACTACTCCCAGCGCACCCCGAAGAAGATGATCTCGGCGGCCCTGCTCGGCGCGATCTCGGACCGCGCCCGCGGCGAGCGCCTCACCGTTGTCGAGGACTTCGGCACCGGGCTGCCGTCCACCAAGGCCGCCGCGGCCGTGCTCGACCGCCTGCCGGGCCGCAACAAGCTCGTCGTGCTCGAGCGCGACGACGAGGTCGGCTACCGGAGCGTGCGCAACATCCCCGCGCTCACCGTGCTGTGGGCCGACCAGCTCAACGCCTACGACGTGCTGGTGAGCGACGACATCGTCTTCACCAGGGCGGCGTTCGATTCATTCGTCGCCGCGAAGAGCGGCACCAAGGAGGTCGAGGCGTGAGCGCCACGAACAAGGACCCGCGCGACATCATCATCTCGCCGGTCGTCTCCGAGAAGAGCTACAACCTGATCGACGAGGGCAAGTACACCTTCGTCGTCGACCCGCGCGCCAACAAGACCGAGATCAAGCTCGCCATCGAGAAGATCTTCGGCGTCAAGGTCGCGTCGGTGAACACCCTCAACCGCCAGGGCAAGACCCGCCGCACCCGCTTCGGCACCGGCAAGCGCAAGGACACCAAGCGCGCGATCGTCACCCTGAAGTCCGGCTCGATCGACATCTTCACGGCTGTCGGCTAAGACCTCGGAGAAACACACATGGCCATTCGCAACTACAAGCCCACGACCCCGGGTCGTCGCGGCTCCTCGGTCGCCGACTTCGCCGAGATCACCCGCTCGACCCCCGAGAAGTCGCTGCTGCGCCCGCTGCCCAAGACCGGCGGCCGCAACAGCTCGGGTCGCATCACCACCCGCCACATCGGCGGCGGCCACAAGCGCCAGTACCGGGTGATCGACTTCAAGCGGGCCGACAAGGACGGCGTCAACGCCAAGGTCGCGCACATCGAGTACGACCCGAACCGCACCGCGCGCATCGCGCTGCTGCACTACGTCGACGGCACGAAGCGCTACATCCTCGCGCCGAACAAGCTGTCGCAGGGTGACGTCGTCGAGTCGGGTCCGGCCGCCGACATCAAGCCCGGCAACAACCTGCCGCTGCGCAACATCCCCACCGGCACCGTGATCCACGCGATCGAGCTGCGCCCCGGCGGCGGCGCGAAGCTGGCCCGCTCCGCCGGCGCCAGCGTCCGCCTGGTCGCGAAGGACGGCCCGTACGCGCAGCTGCGGCTGCCCTCGGGCGAGATCCGCAACGTCGACGCCCGCTGCCGCGCCACGATCGGC
The DNA here is from genome assembly GCA_047605685.1 of Microbacteriaceae bacterium. GTDB lineage: Bacteria > Actinomycetota > Actinomycetes > Actinomycetales > Microbacteriaceae > JAUASV01. The sequence goes on along the minus strand of JASGFF010000011.1, from coordinate 35,931 downwards.
GAGGTCGGCAACGCCGAGCAGTCGAACATCAACTGGGGCAAGGCCGGTCGGATGCGCTGGAAGGGCGTGCGCCCGACCGTCCGCGGTGTCGCCATGAACCCGGTGGACCACCCGCACGGCGGTGGCGAGGGCAAGACCAGCGGCGGTCGCAACCCGGTCACCCCCTGGGGTCAGAAGGAGGGGCGCACGCGCAAGCCGAACCTCCCCAGCGACAAGCTCATCGTCCGTCGCCGCAACGCCGGCAAGAAGCGCAAGTAGTAGGAGCACGCAAGAAGATGCCTCGCAGTCTCAAGAAGGGCCCCTTCGTCGACGACCACCTGCTCCGCAAGGTCGTGGCGGCGAACGAGTCCGGCAGCAAGTCGGTGATCAAGACCTGGTCGCGCCGCTCGATGATCATCCCGGCCATGCTCGGCCACACGATCGCGGTGCACGACGGCCGCAAGCACATCCCGGTGTTCGTGACCGAGGCCATGGTCGGCCACAAGCTCGGCGAGTTCTCGCCGACCCGCACGTTCCGCGGCCACGAGAAGGACGACAGGAAGGGGCGTCGCCGCTGAGAGGCGGTGGCGTATTGGAGGTAAGGAAATGGTGGAGTCGATCGCCCGCGTGCGTCACATCCGCGTGACCCCCACGAAGGCCCGTCGCGTCGTCAACCTCATCCGCGGCAAGCAGGCCGTCGAGGCCCTCGCGATCCTGAAGTTCGCCCAGCAGGCCGCGAGCGAGCCGGTGTACAAGCTCGTCGCCTCGGCCATCGCCAACGCGCGCGTGAAGGCGGATGCCACGAACGAGTTCCTCGACGAGCAGGACCTGTTCGTCGCCGAGGCCTTCGTCGACGAGGGCACGACGCTCAAGCGGTTCCAGCCGCGGGCGCAGGGCCGCGCCTTCCAGGTGCTCAAGCGCACCTCGCACATCACGATCAAGCTGGCGACCCCCGACGTCGCCACGGCAGGGAAGTAACCATGGGACAGAAGGTCAACCCGTACGGCTTCCGCCTCGGCATCACCACCGACCACGTGTCGCGCTGGTTCGCCGACTCGACGAAGCCGGGCCAGCGCTACAGCGACTATGTCGCCGAGGACGTGAAGATCCGCTCGACGCTCAAGTCGAGCCTCGACCGTGCCGGTGTCGCCCGCATCGAGATCGAGCGCACCCGCGATCGCATCCGTGTGGACATCCACACGGCGCGCCCGGGCATCGTCATCGGCCGCCGCGGCGCCGAGGCCGAGCGCATCCGCGCCGACCTCGAGAAGCTCACCGGCAAGCAGATCCAGCTCAACATCCTCGAGGTCAAGAACCCCGAGGCCGACGCGCAGCTGGTGGCCCAGGGCGTGGCCGAGCAGCTGAGCGCCCGCGTGGCGTTCCGCCGCGCGATGCGCAAGGGCCTGCAGGGCGCGCAGCGCGCCGGCGCCAAGGGCGTGCGCATCCAGGTCTCCGGCCGTCTCGGCGGCGCCGAGATGAGCCGCTCGGAGTTCTACCGCGAGGGCCGCGTGCCGCTGCACACCCTGCGCGCGAACATCGACTACGGCTTCTACGAGGCCAAGACCACCTTCGGCCGCATCGGCGTGAAGGTCTGGATCTACAAGGGCGACATCACGAACAAGGAGCTCGCTCGCGAGCAGGCGGCCCAGAAGTCCTCGCGCCCCGAGCGCGGCGACCGTCGTCGCGGCCCGCGCGCCGAGGCTCCCGTCGCGGCAGGAGCGGAGGCCTAAGTCATGCTCATCCCCCGTAAGGTCAAGCACCGCAAGCAGCACCACCCGGGCCGCTCCGGCCAGGCCACCGGCGGCACGCAGGTCGTGTTCGGCGAGTTCGGCATCCAGGCGCTCACGCCCGCCTATGTCACCAACCGCCAGATCGAGGCCGCGCGTATCGCGATGACCCGCCACATCAAGCGCGGCGGCAAGGTGTGGATCAACATCTACCCCGACCGCCCGCTCACGAAGAAGCCCGCCGAGACCCGCATGGGCTCTGGCAAGGGCTCGCCGGAGTGGTGGGTCGCCAACGTCAAGCCCGGTCGGGTGCTCTTCGAGGTCTCGGGCGTCGGCGAGACGCTCGCGCGCGAGGCGCTGCAGCGGGCCATCCACAAGCTGCCGCTCAAGGCACGCATCATCAAGCGCGAGGAGGGCGACGCGTAATGGCGATCGGCACGAAGGAGCTCAGCCCCAGCGAGCTCGACACCTTCGAGGACAGCCGGCTCCTCGACGAGCTGAAGAAGGCCAAGGAGGAGCTGTTCAACCTCCGCTTCCAGTCGGCCACCGGCCAGCTCGAGTCGCACGGCCGCATCCGGGCCGTCAAGCGCGACATCGCGCGCATCTACACGGTGCTGCGCGAGCGCGAGCTCGGCATCCGGGCCACCCCGGCGGTCGCCGAGCCGGCGACGCCGGCCGCCCCCGCGGCGGACGCCGCTGACGACACCACGAAGGAGGCCTGAGCATGGCGAAGGCAACGGACACGGCCGCCGAGACGGCCGAGGACACGGCCGAGCTCGTCCGCGGCTACCGCAAGGCGCGTCGCGGCTACGTCACGAGCGACAGGATGGACAAGACCATCGTCGTCGAGGTCGAGGACCGGGTGAAGCACCCGCTGTACGGCAAGGTCATCCGGCGCACCTCCAAGGTCAAGGCCCACGACGAGGCCAACTCGGCGGGCGTCGGCGACCTCGTGCTCATCAACGAGACCCGCCCGCTCAGTGCCAGCAAGCGCTGGCGCCTGGTCGAGATCCTCGAGAAGGCGAAGTAGGCCATGATCCAGCAGGAGTCCCGTCTCAAGGTCGCCGACAACACCGGCGCCAAGGAGCTGCTCACCATCCGCGTGCTCGGCGGCTCCGGCCGCCGCTACGCCGGTCTCGGCGACGTCATCGTTGCCACCGTCAAGGACGCGATCCCGGGCGGCAACGTCAAGAAGGGCGACGTGGTCAAGGCCGTCGTCGTCCGCACCGTCAAGCAGACCCGTCGCTCGGACGGCTCGTACATCAAGTTCGACGAGAACGCCGCCGTCATCCTGAAGAGCGACGGGGAGCCCCGCGGCACCCGCATCTTCGGCCCGGTCGGCCGTGAGCTTCGCGACAAGAAGTTCATGAAGATCGTCTCGCTCGCCCCGGAGGTCATTTAGTCATGGCGAAGATCAAGAAGGGCGACCTGGTTCAGGTCATCTCGGGCGCCAAGCCCGAGCGCGGCGGCGACCGCGGCAAGCAGGGCAAGGTCCTCGAGGTCCTCGCCGAGCAGAACCGCGTCATCGTCGAGGGCGTGAACTACGTCACCAAGCACAACCGCGTGGGCCAGTCCCAGCGCGGCACCAAGACGGGCGGCATCGAGACGATGGAAGCCCCGATCCACATCTCCAACGTCGCCCTCGTCGACCCCTCGACCAAGAAGCCGACCCGCGTCGGCCGCCGGGTCGAGGAGCAGGTCAAGGACGGCGTGAAGCGCACGGTCCGCGTGCGCTACGCGAAGAAGTCAGGCAAGGACCTCTGAACATGAGCACCACCGCTGCCGTGGAGGCTGGCACGAACCAGCCCCGCCTGAAGCAGAAGTACAACGCCGAGATCAAGAAGGCGCTGCAGGACGAGTTCGGCTACACCAACGTCATGCAGATCCCCGGCCTGGTCAAGGTCGTCGTGAACACCGGTGTCGGCGAGGCCGCTCGCGACAGCAAGGTGATCGACGGGGCGGTCGACGACCTCACCCGGATCACCGGCCAGAAGCCGGTCGTCACCAAGGCCCGCAAGTCCATCGCGCAGTTCAAGCTGCGCGAGGGGCAGGCGATCGGCGCGCACGTGACGCTGCGCGGCGACCGCGCCTGGGAGTTCCTCGACCGTCTCGTGACGCTCGCGCTGCCGCGCATCCGCGACTTCCGCGGACTGTCCGACCGTCAGTTCGACGGTAACGGCAACTACACGTTCGGCGTCACCGAGCAGTCGATCTTCCACGAGATCGACCAGGACCAGATCGACCGCGTCCGCGGCTTCGACATCACCGTCGTCACCACCGCGAAGACGGATGACGAGGGTCGCGCCCTGCTGCGCGCCCTCGGCTTCCCCTTCAAGGCCAACGACTGACCACCCATCCCCACCGATCGGCGAGGTCGGGGTCCCTGCACGGGGCGTCGAAACCGGCCGAGAATAGGAAACCACCGTCATGACAATGACAGACCCGGTCGCGGACCTGCTCACGCGTGTCCGCAACGCCAACTCGGCGTACCACGACACCGTGTCGCTCCCGTCCAGCAAGCTCAAGACGCACATCGCCGACATCCTCAAGGCGGAGGGCTACATCTCCGACTGGAAGGTGGAGGACGCGCGTGTCGGCCAGACGCTCACGATCTCGCTGAAGTACGGCCCGAACCGGGAGCGCTCGATCGCCGGCATCAAGCGGGTGTCGAAGCCCGGCCTGCGCGTCTACGCGAAGTCCACCGAGATCCCGCACGTGCTCGGCGGGCTCGGCGTCGCGATCCTGTCCACCTCCTCGGGGCTCCTCACGGACCGCCAGGCGACGCAGAAGGGCGTGGGTGGGGAAGTCCTCGCCTACGTGTGGTGACCGGTCATGTCCCGTATCGGTAGGCTCCCCATCGACATCCCGGCCGGTGTCGACGTGAAGATCGACGGCTCCTCCGTCACCGTCAAGGGCCCGAAGGGCGAGCTCTCGCTCGCCGTCGCGAGCCCCATCGAGGTCAGCCTCGACGAGGGTCAGGTGCTCGTCACCCGTCCCGACGACGAGCGCGCCTCGCGCTCGCTGCACGGCCTGACCCGCACGCTCATCTCCAACAACATCGTCGGGGTGACCCAGGGCTACTCGAAGGGCCTCGAGGTCGTCGGCACCGGCTACCGCGTCGCCGCCAAGGGCACCGCCCTGGAGTTCGCGCTCGGCTACTCGCACCCGATCACGTTCGAGGCACCCGAGGGCATCTCGTTCACCGTCGAGGGCAACAACAAGGTCACCGTCAACGGCATCGACAAGCAGGCCGTCGGCGAGGTGGCCGCCAACATCCGCAAGCTGCGCAAGCCCGAGCCGTACAAGGGCAAGGGCGTGCGCTACGCGGGCGAGAACGTCCGCCGCAAGGCCGGAAAGAGTGGTAAGTGATCATGGCGCTCGGAACCAGAGGAAAGAGCAAGCAGGCCGCGAAGGCCCGCCGTCATGCCCGCCTGCGCAAGAAGATCGTCGGCACCGAGACGCGTCCGCGTCTGGTCGTCACGCGCTCGGCCCGACACGTCTTCGTGCAGGTGGTCGACGACGCGAAGGGCCACACCCTGGCCTCCGCCTCGACGCTCGAGGCCGGCCTGCGCACGTTCGAGGGTGACAAGACCGCCAAGGCGCACCGTGTCGGCGAGCTCGTCGCCGAGCGCGCGAAGAGCGCGGGCATCGAGGCCGTGGTGTTCGACCGCGGTGGCAGCAAGTACGCGGGACGCGTCGCCGCCGTGGCGGACGGCGCCCGCGAGGGAGGTCTGGCGCTGTGAGCGACGAGACGAACAAGGAGACCACCGTGCCCCAGGACGCTGAGGTGGCCGTCACGACGACGGATGCGCCGGCGACGGACACCACGAGCGAGCCCCGCGAGGCGCGCCGCGGCAGTCGTGAGCGCAACCCCAACCGCGACCGCGGCAGCCGCGACCGCGAGCAGAGCCAGTTCCTCGAGCGTGTCGTGACGATCAACCGCGTGTCGAAGGTGGTCAAGGGCGGTCGGCGCTTCAGCTTCACCGCGCTCGTGATCGTCGGCGATGGCAACGGCCTCGTGGGCGTCGGCTACGGCAAGGCCCGCGAGGTGCCGACGGCGATCTCGAAGGGCGTCGAGGAGGCGAAGAAGAACTTCTTCCGCGTCCCGCGCGTCGGTGTCACGATCCCCCACCCGGTGCAGGGCGAGGCCGCGGCCGGTGTGGTGCTGCTGCGCCCGGCGTCCGCCGGTACCGGCGTCATCGCCGGCGGTCCGGTGCGCGCCGTGCTCGAGTGCGCCGGCATTCACGACGTGCTGAGCAAGTCGCTCGGCTCGTCGAACACGATCAACATCGTCCACGCGACCGTCGAGGCGCTCAAGCAGCTCGAGGAGCCGAGCGCCGTCGCCGCCCGCCGTGGCCGTGACCTCGACCAGGTCGCCCCGGCTCGCCTGCTGCGTGCGCAGGCCGAGGCGAAGACGGCGGCCGAGGCCGCCCGAGCGAAGGCAGGTGTCTGATGGCCGCCCGACTCAAGGTGACCCAGATCAAGTCGAAGATCAGTGAGAAGCAGAACCAGCGCGACACGCTGCGCAGCCTCGGGCTCAAGCGCATCGGCGACGTGGTGGTCCGCGAGGACAACCGGCAGACCCGTGGCTACGTGCGCGCGGTCGCCCACCTCGTGAAGGTCGAGGAGATTGACTGATGGCTGAGGAAGAGACCACTCCGGCTGCGAAGAAGCCGACGGCCGCGAAGGCCGCCACGGCCAAGACGGATGCGGCGGCGAAGGCCCCGGCCGCCACGGCCGCCACGGCGAAGGCTCCGGCTGCGAAAGCTGCCGCCGCCAAGGCTCCGGCCGCTAAGGCCGCCGCCGAGAAGCCAGCCGCCGAGAAGCCGGCCGCCGAGAAGGCCCCGGCGAAGGCGAGCACGGCGAAGGCCGCCGCGAAGCCGACTGCCGAGAAGCCGACTGCCGAGAAGCCGGCCGCCGAGAAGGCGACCGCGAAGACCGGCACCGCCAAGGCCGCCGCCGCGAAGGCTGCGGCCACGGAGACCCCGGTGGCGGAGGCTCCGGCTGCGAAGGCCCCGGCTGCTGCGAAGGCCCCGGCTGCGAAGGCCCCGGCGCCGAAGCCGGCCGAGGACGTCGTGAAGCGTCCCGCCGTGCTCAAGGTGCACCACCTGCGGCCGGCCGCGGGCGCGAAGAAGGATCGCACCCGGGTGGGCCGTGGCGAGGGCTCCAAGGGCAAGACCGCCGGTCGCGGCACCAAGGGCACCAAGGCCCGCTACTCGGTGCGGCCCGGCTTCGAGGGCGGCAACATCAACTTCGTGATGCGGGCGCCGAAGCTGCGCGGCTTCAAGAACCCGTTCCGGGTCGAGTACCAGGTGGTGAACCTGGAGCGCCTCGCGGAGCTGTACCCGAAGGGCGGTGAGGTCACGGTGAGCGACCTCGTGGCCAAGGGCGCCGTGCGCAAGGACGAGAAGGTCAAGGTGCTCGGCACCGGCGACATCTCGGTCAAGCTCACGGTGAGTGTCGACAAGGTGTCCGGCTCCGCGGAGCAGAAGATCGTCGCCGCCGGCGGCTCGGTCACGACCCTGTAACGGGCTCGCTAAAGTAGCAAGGGCGCTTACGCGCCGCCGACCGCGGTCGGCGATCGAGCGTGGCCAGCGGGGCCCGGCAGAAACCGGGCTCCGCTACCCGCTCAGGCATAACCTGGAGGACTCGTGTTCAGAGCCGTCGCGCGGATCTTCCGCACGCCCGACCTGCGTCGCAAGCTCGCGTTCACATTCGGCATCGTCGCCCTGTTCCGGCTCGGCTCGTTCATCCCGGCGCCGTTCGTGGACTTCGCGAACGTGCAGTCGTGCCTCGCGGACAACTCGAACGCCTCCGGGCTCTACGAGCTCGTCAACCTGTTCTCCGGCGGCGCGCTGCTGCAGCTGAGCGTCTTCGCGCTCGGCATCATGCCGTACATCACCTCCTCGATCATCGTGCAGCTGCTGCGCGTGGTGATCCCGCACTTCGACGCGCTCTACAAGGAGGGCCAGGCCGGCCAGGCCAAGCTCACCCAGTACACGCGCTACCTGACGATCGCCCTCGGCGTGCTGCAGTCGACGACCCTCATCACGGTCGCCCGCAGCGGCGCCCTGTTCGGCAGCACCAGCACGACCACCTGCTCCTCGCTCATCACGGACGAGTCCTGGTACGCGATCGTGCTCATGGTCATCACGATGACCGCGGGCACCGGCCTCATCATGTGGATGGGCGAGCTCATCACCGAGCGCGGCATCGGCAACGGCATGTCGCTGCTCATCTTCACCTCGATCGCCGCCCGCTTCCCCAGCTCGCTGTGGAGCATCAAGGAGTCGCTGGGCTACGAGACCTTCTTCCTGGTGATCGCGGTCGGCATCGTCATCGTCGGCCTCGTCGTCTTCGTCGAGCAGTCGCAGCGGCGCATCCCGGTGCAGTACGCGAAGCGGATGGTGGGCCGGCGCACCTACGGCGGCAACAACACCTACATCCCGATCAAGGTGAACATGGCCGGCGTCGTGCCCGTCATCTTCGCCTCCTCGCTGCTCTACCTGCCCGCGCTCATCGCCCAGTTCAACCAGCCGGCGACCGGAGAGACGGCGGCCGGGTGGGTCACCTGGATCAACAACACCCTCACCAAGGGCGACCACCCGCTCTACATGGCGATCTACTTCGTGCTCATCGTCGGCTTCACCTACTTCTACGTCGCGATCACGTTCAACCCGGAGGAGGTCGCGGACAACATGAAGAAGTACGGCGGCTTCATCCCCGGCATCCGCGCCGGCCGGCCGACCGCGGAGTACCTCGACTACGTGCTCACCCGGGTGACGCTGCCCGGCTCGCTCTACCTCGGCCTCATCGCGCTCATCCCGCTCATCGCGCTCTCCCTCGTGAACGCCAACAGCAACTTCCCGTTCGGCGGCGCCTCGATCCTGATCATCGTCGGCGTCGGCCTCGAGACGGTCAAGCAGATCGACTCCCAGCTGCAGCAGCGGCACTACGAGGGATTGCTGCGATGACGCCGATCGGCGTCCGTCTGCTCATCGTCGGAGCGCCCGGCTCGGGCAAGGGCACCCAGTCCGCGCGCATCAGCGAGCGCTACGGGGTGCCGGCGATCGCGACGGGTGACATCTTCCGCGAGAACGTGCGGGACGAGACCGAGCTCGGCCTCAAGGTCAAGGCGGTCATGGACGCGGGAGACTTCGTGCCCGACGAGCTCACCAACGAGCTCGTGGCCGACAGGCTCGGCCAGCAGGACGCCGCGAGCGGCTTCCTGCTCGACGGCTACCCGCGCACGACCGGGCAGCTCGCCTTCCTCGATACGCTGCTCGCGGCGTCCGGAGCTGAGCTCGACGCCGTCATCGAGCTGGCGGTCGACGAGGACGAGGTGGTGCAGCGGCTGCTGAAGCGTGCGCACGAGCAGGGCCGCTCCGACGACACCGAGGAGACCATCCGCCACCGCCAGCGGCTCTACGCCCAGGAGACGGCGCCGCTCGTCGAGAGCTACGCGGCCCGTGGAATCGTGCAGCGCGTCGACGCCCTCGGCCCCGTGGACGAGGTGACGGCGCGGGTGCTCACCGCGCTCGGGCGCCGCGGGCTCGTGCCCTCCGCCGCGTGATCCGGCTGGCGTAGCGTGATCCGGCGCCGGGGCCTGTACAAGTCGCCCGAGCAGCTGCGGGCGATGGTCGCGCCCGGTCTGGCCACGGCGGCCTCGCTGGAGGCCGTGCGCGCGGCCATCCGCCCCGGCGTCACCACGCTCGAGCTCGACGCGGTCGCCGAGCGGGCGATCCGTGAGCTCGGCGGCGTGCCGAACTTCGCCAAGGAGCCCGGCTACCGGCACACGATCTGCGCCTCGGTGAACGACGAGGTCGTGCACGGCGTGCCCGGCGATCGGGTCATCGCCGCCGGCGACATCGTCTCGATCGACTCCGGCGCGGAGCTCGGCGGCTGGAACGGGGATGCCGCGTTCAGCGTGGTCGTCCCCGACCCCGCGCGGCCCGAGCTGGTCGCGCGCCGGCAGCGGCTCGCGGACGCCACCGAGGCCGCGCTGTGGGCCGGCATCGCCGCGCTCGCGAGCGCCCGCGCGGTGGGTGAGCTCGGTGCCGCGATCGAGGACGCCGTGCGCGCCGCGGGCGACTACGGCATCGTCGAGGACTATATCGGCCACGGCATCGGCCGCTCGATGCACGAGGAGCCGCCGGTGTTCAACCACCGGGTGCGCGCGGCCGGCGCGGCCGTGCGCCCGGGGCTCGCGCTCGCGATCGAGCCGATCGTGGTCACCGGCGGCATCGAGACGCACGAGCTCGACGACGGCTGGACGGTCGCGACCGATGACGGTGGCGACGCCGCCCACTTTGAGCACTCGGTCGCGGTGCACGCCGGCGGCATCTGGGTGCTCACCGCGCCGGACGGCGGCGCGGCGGCCCTCGCCGGCCTCGGCGTCGTGCCGGTGCGGCCCTGACCGCCGATGGCCCTGACCGCCGATGACCCGGATCGGCCCCATAGCACGCATTTGGCGAAACGCCCGGGAATCGCCTAGGATCGATCCTTGGTGTTTCGGGCCTGGTCGAGCCATGCCCGAATGTCGCCGATCAGTCGGCCACCGTCATCATCCACCCGCAGACCGGCGGGCGCACACTGCAGCGACGAGAGGTTCATGGCCAAGAAAGACGGAGTCATCGAGATCGAGGGATCGGTGGTCGAGGCGCTGCCCAACGCGATGTTCCGCGTCGAGCTGAGCAACGGGCACAAGGTCCTCGCCCACATCTCGGGCAAGATGCGGCAGAACTACATCCGCATCCTCCCCGAGGATCGCGTGGTCGTCGAGCTCTCTCCGTACGACCTGACCCGTGGCCGGATCGTCTACCGCTACAAGTGAGCCCCCGCTGAGAAGTAACGGCCCGTCGGTGACCACGCCGGCGCGGTACGAGGACAGCGATTAGGAACAGCTATGAAGGTCAACCCGAGCGTCAAGCCCATCTGTGACAAGTGCCGCGTCATCCGCCGCAACGGTCGCGTCATGGTGATCTGCTCCTCGAACCCGCGCCACAAGCAGCGCCAGGGCTGACACCACCCAAACACACAAGAACGGCGACACGACCCCGCGGCATCCGCGGGTGACACCCGGGGCGGGAGGCCCCGGCACCGTCGGCGTCCAGACCTCCCACACATCCAGGAGAAGCCATCATGGCGAGACTCGCAGGAGTCGACATCCCGCGCGACAAGCGCGTCGAGGTCGCACTGACCTATATCTACGGCGTCGGCCGCACCCGAGCGCTCAAGACCCTCGCGGACACCGGCATCAGCGGTGACATCCGGGTCAAGGACCTCACCGACGACCAGCTCATCGCGCTGCGCGACTACATCGAGGGCAGTTTCAAGGTGGAGGGCGACCTGCGCCGCGAGGTGGCTGCCGACATCCGCCGCAAGGTCGAGATCGGCAGCTACCAGGGCATCCGCCACCGTCGGGGCCTCCCGGTTCACGGACAGCGCACCAAGACCAACGCTCGCACCCGCAAGGGCCCGAAGCGCACCGTTGCAGGCAAGAAGAAGGCAGGGCGCAAGTAATGGCCGCTCCCAAGGCAGCTGCGCGCAAGCCGCGCCGCAAGGAGAAGAAGAACATCGCTGTGGGCCAGGCCCACATCAAGTCGACGTTCAACAACACGATCGTCTCGATCACGGACCCCTCGGGCGCTGTGGTCAGCTGGGCCTCCTCGGGGGCCGTCGGCTTCAAGGGGTCGCGCAAGTCGACCCCGTTCGCCGCGCAGCTCGCCGCCGAGTCGGCGGCGCGCCAGGCCCAGGAGCACGGCATGAAGAAGGTCGACGTCTTCGTCAAGGGCCCGGGCTCGGGCCGCGAGACGGCGATCCGCTCGCTGCAGGCCGCGGGTCTCGAGGTCGGCAGCATCCAGGACGTGACGCCGCAGGCGCACAACGGATGCCGTCCGCCCAAGCGGCGCCGGGTCTGAGCGCCGGCCCGGGCGGGGGTCGTCCCTGACCTCTGCCCCGGACCTCCGTCCCGGCGCGGTTCTCCCCGCGCCGCCGGGCGGCGGGTGCGCCGCTGGCGCACGCCGGTCACGCTTCGCGGACCTCCCACAACTCCACACCCCCGGCGGCCCAGCCACCCGCCTTCTTCCCGTGAGCGTCATATGGCGGACGCTCTCGCCGAAAGGAACCTCCACCGTGCTCATCGCACAGCGCCCCACCCTGGTCGAGGAGAACATCTCCGAGTTCCGCTCGCGGTTTCTGATCGAGCCGCTCGAGCCCGGGTTCGGGTACACGCTCGGCAACTCCCTCCGTCGCACCCTGCTGTCGTCGATCCCCGGCGCGGCCGTCACGAGCATCCGCATCGATGGCGTCCCGCACGAGTTCGACAGCGTGCCGGGCGTCAAGGAGGATGTCACCGAGATCATCCTGAACATCAAGGCCCTCGTGGTCTCCAGCGAGCACGACGAGCCGATCACCGCCTACCTGCGCAAGCAGGGCGCGGGCCAGGTGACCGCGGGTGACATCTCCGCGCCCGCGGGCGTCGAGATCCACAACCCCGAGCTGGTCATCGCCACGCTCAACGACAAGGCCAGGTTCGAGCTCGAGCTCACCATCGAGCGCGGCCGCGGCTACGTCACCGCCGCGCAGAACCGCAGCGAGTTCAGCGAGCAGGGCCAGATCCCGATCGACTCGATCTACTCGCCCGTGCTCAAGGTCACCTACCGTGTCGAGGCCACCCGCGCCGGCGAGCGCACCGACTTCGACCGCCTCGTCGTCGACGTCGAGACCAAGCCGGCGATCAGCCCTCGCGACGCGATCGCCTCGGCCGGCCGCACCCTCGTGGAGCTGTTCGGCCTCGCCCGGGAGCTCAACGCCCAGGCGGAGGGCATCGAGATCGGCCCGGCTCCCGCCGAGGCCGTGCTCTCGAGCGAGATGGCCATGCCGATCGAGGACCTCGACCTCTCGGTGCGCAGCTACAACTGCCTCAAGCGCGAGGGCATCAATACGGTCTCCGAGCTCGTCGCCCTCTCGGAGACGCAGCTGATGAACATCCGCAACTTCGGGCAGAAGTCGGTCGACGAGGTCAAGGACAAGCTCGTGGAGATGGGGCTGTCGCTCAAGGACTCGGTGCCCGGCTTCGACGGCGCCCACTTCTACGGCGGCTACGACGACGAAGAGGCCTGATCCGCCGGCCCGAGCGGACCGACTTTCACACTGGAGATAACACAATGCCTACCCCCACCAAGGGCCCGCGCCTCGGCGGCGGTCCCGCCCACGAGCGCCTGCTGCTCGCGAACCTCGCCGCCGCGCTGTTCACCCACAAGAGCATCAAGACCACCGAGACGAAGGCGAAGCGGCTGCGTCCGCTCGCCGAGCGGCTCATCACGTTCGCGAAGCGCGGCGACCTGCACTCGCGTCGTCGCGTGCTCGCCGTGATCGGCGACAAGGCCGTCGTGCACGAGCTGTTCACCCGGATCGCGCCGCTCGTGGCCGAGCGGGAGGGCGGCTACACCCGCATCACCAAGCTCGGGCCGCGCAAGGGCGACAACGCCCCGATGGCGCAGATCGAGCTCGTGCTCGAGCCCGTGGTGAAGCGCCCGTCGAAGACCAAGTCGGCCGCGCCGACGGACGAGGCGCCGGCGGCGCCGCTCGAGGACGAGGCGGTCGAGGACGGCACCGCGAGCACCGAGGCCGCGGCTGCGGAGGCGCCCGAGGCGCCGTCCGAGGCGCCGTCCGAAGCGACCAAGGCGGCGCCCGAGGCCGAGTAGCCCTCGCCGCCGCAGAGAGCAGACGATCGAGGCCCGGTGGGATGTCCCGCCGGGCCTCGGTGCGTCCTCAGCGGGCAGCGGCTCCGCGACGGAGCAGCTCGGCCTCCGTGGCGGCGGCGAGGAACTCGTAGCCGAGGGCGCGCAGCCGTGCCGTCCGGTCCGCGGTGCCGGCGAAGGCCCCCGCGACGATTCCGCTCTCGCGGGCCGCGTCCGCGATCGCGCGCAGCACGGCGCCGTCGTCGATGAGCGACTCGACGTCGGTGCCGAGGGCGAGGGCCAGGTCGAAGGGGCCCACGAAGAGGGCGTCGATCCCCGGCACGGCGGCGATCGCCGCCGCCTCGGTGAGCGCCGCCGCGGTCTCGATCATCGCGGCGCACACCGGCGTCGCCCGCAGACCGTCGTAACCGGCGCGCACCGGTCCCCAGCTGCGCTCGCCCCGGGGCGGGTAGTGGGCCGCCCGGGCGAGGGCATGCGCGTGCTCGACGGACTGGACGAGCGGCGCTATCACCCCGGCGGCACCGTGGTCGAGCGCTCGTCCGATGAGCGCGGGATCGAGCGAGCGCACGCGCACGAGCACGGGGGCGCGGACCAGACAGAGGGCCGCGCCGGTCGTGCGATCCTCCCAGCGCCCGTGCTGCTGATCGAGGGCGAGCCAGGCGGGGCCCAGGTCGGCAAGGGCGGCGGCCGTCCACGGTTCACCGAGCGTGGACCACAGGCCCTCCGCACGGAGCCAGGACGGCGCCGGGTTGACGAATGACAAGTTGAAGTCCCGACTGTTGTTAGTAACAGCAGGAATGTAACACTAGAGCACTACATACGTAACTCCGGCGGGGCGACTGCCCCAGCAGACCCGACCAAGGAGCCCCGTGCGCTTCCCGGACACCCTCATCGACACCGCCGACCTCTCGGCCTTCAGCCCGGACCAGCTGCAGATCTGGGACGAGCAGAAGGCGATGTACGCGGGCTTCCTCACGGGCGATCGCGCAAGGACGGACGCCCACATCGCGGCCGAGTGCACGATCTGGGACTCCGGCGTCGCCGCGCTCGCGAGGGGGATGGTCGAGTTCAACGCGCTGCGCGCGGCACGATCGGCCGAGGGGCCACGGGTGCGGACCATCACCGCGCACCAGCCGATCATCGACGTGTGGGGCGACACCGCCGCGGGGCGGCACGTCCTCGAGGTGGACTACGTCGACGCGGCCGCACCCCCGGAGCTCATCCGGGTATCGGCCGTCTGGCGCCGCCGGGCGGCGGGCTGGATGCTCGTGCACAGCCATGAGGACCTGTTCCCGACCGTCTGATTCGATCGATAATTTCTCGCACCTTGTAAGATGCAAACGTAAGGTTGTTAGCCAATCAACTTTGTTTTTACAAAGTTGAAACGAGACTTTACCTGGCGGAATTCTCGCTGCGCTTCCATGGTGACCGTGGCAGCGCCCGACCCCACCCGCATCGCCCAGGCGATCGACGCCCTCGGCGGGCGGTTCTGGGCCTGGAGGGCCGCGCAGCAGCCGCGATCCAGCGACGACATCCCCCGCATCCGGCGGCCGGACGGATGGCTGCCCCGCTGGAGCCCGGAGGACGTGCCCGTACATCGCGCGACGATCGGATCGTTCGAGGCCGACTGGGTCGCGATGCCGGTGCCGCCCCGCGGCGGAGACCGGTCCGCCAGGGCCCTGCTCGTCGACCACGCGCTGCTCGGCTCGGCGATCGCCCGCGTCCGCTTCGAGCTCGACACCGTGCGGCTCTGGGCCACGCACCCCGGGTTCTACATCGACCAGTCGATCGGCGTCGTGTTCGATCAGCTGCTCGCCCCGCCCGGCTTCGCCGAGGCGCGCGCCGAGCGCATCGCCCGGGCCTTAGAGCACGTGCCCACCGTGCTCGGGTGGGCGCGCCAGAACCTCGCCGACGGCCTCGTGCGCGAATACGCCGAACAGTCCATCCACCTCCTCGAGGACATAGACGCTCGCGTGCAGCGCTCCACCGCCGCCCTCGTGCCGATGCTCCCCCAAGCCGCGCGAGAGCGCATCGCATCGGCCGCGCAGCACGCCGCCGCCGGGCTCGGCGCCTTCCGCGACTGGCTCGAGGAACGACTGGCCGATGCCGCACCGTGGGCGCCGGTGGGTCAGGCCGCCGTCGCGGAGTTCCTGCGAACGGTCGCCCTCAACCCCATCCCCGTCGAGGAACAGCTCGCCATCGGGCGGCGCGAGCTCGCACGGGCCGAGGCGCAGTCGGCGATCACCGCGACGGGCGTACGTGCCCCGCTCCTGCCCGACATCGACGCGCAGGTCGCGCGGGAGCGCGCCGACGAGCTCGCCATCCGCCGGTTCTACGTCGATCGCGGCATCCTCAGCCAGCCGGACACGCTGCGCCACTACCTCGTCGCGCCGATGCCCGACTACCTGGAACCGCTCGCGTTCCTCGGAGTGACCGACGACCTGACCGATGACGACCGCGTCGACGAGGACGGCGTGAGCTACATGCCCGAGCCGCGACCGGGCCTGCCCTACTTCTACGACGCCAACGCGCGGGACCCGCGCGCCGGCATCGTCCACGAGGGCGTCCACTACCAGCAGCTCGCGCTCTCCTGGCGTCACCCCGACCCGCTGCGCCGGCGCTACTACGACTCCGGACCCAACGAGGGAATCGCGTTCTACAACGAGGAGCTCATGCTGCGGGCCGGTCTGTTCGATGACGCTCCCGGGACGCGGGACGTCATCCACTCGTTCCTGCGCCTGCGCGCGCTGCGCGTCCTCGTCGACCTGGGCCTCGCCACCGGCCGTCTCTCCATCGCCGAGGCGGGCCGCCTGCTCGCCGATCGCGTGCCCATGGACGAGGCGACCGCTCTCGAGGAGGCCGCCTTCTTCGCGGCCATCCCGGTCCAGGGCTCGACCTACCAGATCGGCAAGACCCAGATCGAGGCGTTCCTCGCCGACACCGCCCGCGTGCAGGGCGAGGCCTTCGATCTGCAGCGCTTCCACGACGGCCTGTGGCTGGACGGCAACGTGCCGATCGCCCTGCAGCGCTACGAACTGCTCGGCCTCGACGACGAGCTCGATCGGATCCGGCTGTGACCGGCGAAAGGACACGCATGCGCTACCGCGTCGCCATCGACATCGGCGGCACCTTCACCGACCTCGTCGCCGAGGACGAGACCGGCGGCCTGTCGACGACCAAGGTGCTCTCGACCCCGCCCGACCTCGTCACCGGTGTCGTCGAGGCGCTGCGGGAATCCGCCATCGGCCTCGAGGCCGTCGAGGTGTTCGTGCACGGCACCACCCAGGGCCTCAACGCGCTGCTCGAGCGGCGCGGCGCATTGGTCGCTCTCGTGACCACCGCCGGCTTCCGCGACACCTACCTGCTCGGCCGCGGCCACCGCCCCGACATGTACAACCTCCACTACCGCAAGCCCGAGCCCCTGCTCGGGCGGGACGCGACGTTCGAGGTCGTCGAGCGGCTCGCCGCGGACGGTGCGGAGCTCACACCCCTCGACGACGCCTCCGTGCGCGAGGCCGCCGACGGCATCCGCGCCGGCGGCCACACGGCCGTCGCCGTCTGCCTGCTGCACAGCTACGCGAACGCGAGCCACGAGGTCGCGGTGCGCCGTCGGCTCGAGGAGCTGCTGCCCGGCGTCTGCGTCGTGACGAGCTCGGATGTCGCCCCCGAATGGCGCGAGTACGAGCGCACGTCCACGACCGTCATGTCCGCGTATATCACCCCGATCATGCGCGCCTACCTGGAGAGCCTCGAGAACGGCCTCGCCGAGGCCGGCCTGCGAGTCCCGGTGTACATCAACGAGTCCAACGGCGGCGTCATGGTCGCCCGGCTCGCCGCCGAGCACGCGATCGGCACCCTGCTCTCCGGGCCCGTCGGCGGCGTCATCGGCACCGCCGCGCTCTCCGAGCTGCTCGGCATCCCCGACCTCATCTCCGCCGACGTGGGCGGCACCTCCTTCGACGTCTCCATCGTGCGCGACGGCAAGCCGGCCCTGCGCAGCGAATACGAGCTGCAGGAGCTGCCGGTGCTCGCCCCCTCCGTCGAGGTGCACACGATCGGCGCGGGCGGCGGCAGCCTCATCTCCGTCGATGCGGCGGGCCGGCTGCGCGTCGGCCCCGAGTCGGCGGGCGCCGTGCCGGGGCCCGCCGCGTACGCCCGGGGCGGCACCCAGCCCACGGTCACCGACGCGCACGTGGCGCTCGGGCGCATCCCGACCGAGCAGCGCCTCGGCGGCAGCCTGAGCCTCGACGCCTCGGCCGCCCGGGAGGCCGTGGCCGCGGTGGCGGCGCAGCTCGCCCTCGAGCCGGTGGACCTCGCCCAGCAGTCCCTGCAGGTCGTCAACTTCCGGATGGCCGAGGCCATCCGCGAGCTCACCGTCGAGCGCGGGCTGGACCCGCGCGGTTTCGCCCTCGTGTTCTTCGGCGGGGCGGGCGGTCTGCACGCGGTCGACGTCGCCGAGGAGCTCGAGATCACGCGCATCGTCATCCCCGCGCTGCCCGGATCGTTCTCCGCGGCGGGCATGCTCAAGGGCGGTGTGCGGCACGACTTCGTGCGCTCCTTCTTCCGGGACCAGCAGCGCGCCGCGACCGAGCTGCCCGGCGTGATCGAGCTCCTGCGCGAGCGGGCCGTGTCGACGCTCGCCGAGGAGGGCATCCCCGAGCACGAGCTCGAGCTCGAGTTCTTCGCCGACGTGCGCTACGCGGGGCAGGAGTACTCGCTCACCGTGCCGGTGCGGCAGGCCGAGCGCTTCGAGCTGCTCGTCGACGACTTCCAGGACGCGTACCACGGTCGCTACGGGCACTCCAGCCCCGGCTCCGGGATCGAGCTCGTCGCCGTGCGGGCGACCGCGGGCAAGCGCTTCGAGCAGCGGGGCGCCGGCGTGCCGGCGGACGCCGCGGGCACGCCCATCGGCGAACAGCTCGTCCACTTCGCCGCCGGCTCGCTCCCCGCCCCCGTCTACCGCCGCGAGGACGTCATCGGGCTCGACGGCCCCGCCCTGATCATCGAGGCCACCTCGACCACCGTCGTCCCGCCCGGATGGCGTGCCGTGCGCCTTCCCGCCGGGCACCTCCTGCTGGAGAGGAGCACCGAGCGATGACCGCAGAATCCGCCGTCGCCCCGAGCCCCGCGACGGTCGAGGTCGTGCAGCACGCCTTCGCCTCCGGCGCCGAGCAGATGCGGCGCAACCTGTACCGCTCCGCCTACAGCCCGATCATCTACGAGGCGAAGGACTGCTCCGTCGGCATCTACGACGCCGATGGCCACCTGCTCGGCCAGGCGCCCGGCCTGCCCTTCTTCCTCGGCAGCCTCTCCGGCGCCATCCGCGCGGTCATCCGGATCAAGGGACGGGAGGCGTTCAGCCAGGGCGACGTGTGGATCGTGAACGACTCCGTGGTGTGCGGCAGCCACCTCAACGACGTCACGGTGTTCATGCCGATCTTCGTCGACGGCGTGCTGCGCGGGTTCAGCGGAGCGAAGGCGCACTGGAGCGACGTCGGCGCGAAGGAGGCGGGCTTCGTGTCCGACTCGGTCGACATCTTCCAGGAGGGGCTGCGGATCGGGCCGACACGGCTGTGGCATGCGGGGGTGCTCGACGAGCAGATCCTCGACATCCTGGCGCTCAACTCCCGCTTCCCGGACGCCCTCGTCGGCGATCTGATGGCCGAGGTGGCCGCCTGCCGCACCGGCGAGGAGCGCTTCCAGGCGATCGTCGCCCGGTACGGCTGGGAGACCGTCGAGGCGGCCATCCGCATCTTCTTCGCGCAGGCGGAGGCCGACGATCGTCGTTCCGTCTCCGCCATCCCGGACGGCGTCTACCGGGCGTCCGGCTTCCTCGACGGGGACGGCATCGACGAGGACGTGCCCGTGCACGTCGTCGTGACGGTCACCGTCGACGGCGACACCATGACGATCGACCTCACCGGGTCGAGCGCCCAGTCGCGGGGGAGCATCAACGCCGGACGCGTGCAGACCGAGTCCGCCCTCCAGCAGGCGTTCAAGTTCCTGGTCAACCCCACCTCCCCGGCCAGCGGCGGAGCCTTCCGCAACCTCCGGGTGGTCATCCCGAAGGGCAGCTGCTTCGACCCGGGCGCCGAGGCCGCCTACCTGCACTACGGCCCCCATCTCATGCTCGCCATGGACCTCGTCGTGAGGGCGCTGTCGGAGGCCGTCCCCGAGCGGGCCGCCGCCGGTCACGTCGGCGACTCCTGGAACGTGACCTTCACCAACGCGCTCGGCGCCCCGACCTACATGTCCGGCGAGTCCCTCGCCGGCGGCTGGGGAGCCTGGGAGGGCTCCGACGGCGAGGACGCGCTCATCCACTCCGCCGCGGGGGACTTCAAGAACACGCCCGTCGAGACGATCGAGCAGCGCTACCCGCTGCGGATCACCCGCCACGCGTTCCGGGAGGGCTCCGGCGGGGCCGGTCGGTACCACGGCGGCGACGGCATCGAGCGTTCATACGAGGTGCTCGAGGACTCGAGGCTGAGCCTCTGGTTCGAGCGTTCCCGGACCCCCTCGTGGGGACTCTTCGGCGGCGAGGACGGCCTCGGCCCCGACATCTACGTCACACGCCCAGGAGAGCCGCGCACCCGGCGGCTCAAGACGAACGCCCTCGAGGTGCCCGCGGGCACGGTTCTCGAGGTCTACACCGGGGGCGGCGGCGGCTGGGGCGCACCGGCCTGAGGGCCGAAACGCCGCCGCATCCGCACCCGGACGCCAGCGCACCACCCCATCGCAGTACCCCCGCATTCCGAACACGAAAGGCACCCACCATGTCACCCCTCTTCGGCCGTGCCCGCACCCTCGGGCACCGCAGGCTCTGGTCAGCGATCGCGCTCGCCACGGCCGCCGGCCTCACCCTCGCCTCCTGCTCCTCCGGCACCGGCACCGCCACGAGCTCCGACGACGACCGCACGCTCGTCATCGGCGTCTCCGGCGACCCCGCGACCCTCGACCCCGGAAACGCCTCCGAGTCGATCGCCAACGAGATCATCAAGAACACCTACTTCCAGTGGACGAAATACGGAGTCACCGAGGGCGACGACTACGGGATCAGCGACACCTCGGAGATCCTGGGCGAGGCGGCGAGCTACGAGCTCTCCGACGACGGCCTCACGGCGAGCTTCACGATCACCGACGGCGCGACCTTCCCGAGCGGCAACCCGATCACCTCCGACGACTTCATCTACACCGTCCAGCGCGCGCTCGCCACCAACACCGGCCCGGTCTTCATCTTCAACACGGCCGGCATCACCGACGTGTCGCAGGTGCAGAAGGTCGACGACACCCACTTCACGATCACCCTGCCCGCGCCGAGCCCGATGTTCGGCATGCTCCTGCGCGATCAGGACGCATCCGTGCTCGACTCCGTCGAGATCGCGTCGCACGCGACCGACGACGACCCCTGGGCCACCGACTGGATGGCACAGAACAGCCTCGGCGGCGGCGCCTACACGCTCGAGTCCTACGACGCCGGCAACCAGGTGGTCCTCGAGAAGAACCCCGACTATCCCGACGCCGACGACGTCTACTTCGACACCGTGGTGCTGCAGATCATCCCCTCAGAGACCGATCGCGCCCAGCTGCTCGCCAACGGGACGCTCGACATCGCGGAGGGGCTGTCCGCCGACGCCATCTCGAACCTCGAGGGCACGGACGGCGTGAAGATCCTCGACGTCCCCTCGCGCGCCCAGAACTACGTGGGCCTGGTCGAGAGCTTCGAGCCCTTCAGCGACGTGCGCGTGCGGGAGGCGCTCTCCCACGCCGTGCCCTACGAGGAGCTCGCCGAGGATGTCGGGGAGGGCTACACGCAGGAGCCCCAGGGGCTCTGGCCGCAGAACTCCGCGAGCTTCGACGACTCGCTCGACACGAGCGTGACGACCGAGGACCTCGACCTCGCCCAGCAGCTCCTCGACGAGGCCGGCTACGGGGACGGCTTCGAGTTCACGCTCGACGTCTCCACCTCCGACACGGTGGGCCAGGCGCTCGCGGTCGCCCTGCAGAGCAACCTCGCGCAGATCGGCGTGACGATGGACATCAACCAGCTCGCGCCGGCGGCGTTCTCGGAGCGCACCTCAGCGAAGGAGGGCCAGGCGTTCATGGTCACCGGCTCGTCCAGCTACGTCGACGACCCCTACTACTCGGCATTCCTGTTCTACACCTCGAGCGCCGTGCTCAACCGCTACGACTACTCCAGCGACGAGGTCGACTCCATCGCCGACAAGCTCGCCACCGAGCTCGACACGACCACGCGCCAGGAGCTGTCGAGCCAGCTGCAGGCGACCCTCAACGCGGACGTGCCGATCCTGAGCCTCGGCGAGCCGGACTACCTGCTCGCCATGGCGGACGACATCGACGGCTTCGTGCTCGAGCCCGACAGCCTGTTGCGCTTCTCCACGCTGTCCCGCGACTAGGCAGGAGGATCACCGGATGACCACGACCCCGGGCAGCGCCGCGTCGCTCCGCGGCAGCCCGCTGTTGACGGGAGGGCTCTTCCTCCTACGGCGGCTGGGCACCGCGGCGACCGCGCTGCTCGGGGTCACCCTCATCGTCTTCCTGCTTACCCACAGCGTCGGGGACCCCGTCTACCTGCTCGCCGGGCAGAACGCCACCGACGAGCAGCGTGAGGCGCTGCGCGAGCAACTGGGCTACAACCGACCGCTCGTCGTGCAGTACCTCGACTACCTCGGCGGGCTGCTGCGCGGGGACCTCGGCACCTCCACCTTCTCGCACGAGAGCGTCACGGCGGCGCTCGCCTCGGTGTTCCCGGCCACCCTCGAGCTCTCCCTCGCCGCCCTCGTGCTGGGCGTGCTGATCACGGTGCCGCTCGGGGTGTGGGCCGCGATGCGCCCGAAGAGCTGGGTGGAGCGCCTCGCGGCCGGGGTCGTGCGGTTCGGCGTCGCCATGCCGTCGTTCTGGCTCGGCATCCTGCTCGTGTTCCTGTTCAGCTATGTGTGGGGCATCGCCCCCGCGCCCACCGGCGAGCTCGACATCGGTGTGGCGTCCCCGCCCGCCGTCACCGGCATGACCGTTGTCGACGCCGCCATCGCCGGCGACGGCGAGGCGTTCGGCAGCGCGCTCGCGCACCTCGTGCTGCCGACCGTGACGCTCGCCGTCACCTCGTTCCCGGCGCTGCTCGCCCTCACGCAGGACGTCGTGGGCCGCACCCTGCGCAGCGACCACTTCCGCACCGCCCGTGCCATGGGACTGCCCCCGCAGACCGCCTACCCGCGCTACGCGCTCAAGGCCTCCGCGTCGCCGCTCGTCCAACAGATCGCGATGACCTTCGGCTACCTGCTCGGCGGCACCGTGCTCGTCGAGAACGTGTTCGCCTGGCCCGGCCTCGGCCAGTACGCCGTGCTGTCGATGCAGCGCCTCGACTTCGCGCCGGTCGTCGGCGTCGCGCTCCTCACGAGCGCCGTCTACCTGCTCCTCTACTTCATCGCCGACGTGCTCGCGCTCGTCATCGACCCGAGGATCCGCCGTGGCAGCTGACATCCCGACCGCCGCGCCCCGCGCTCGCGGGGGCGTCCTCCGTCGCGCGCTGCGCAGTCGCCTGCTTGTGAACGCCTCCACGATCACGTTCGTCGTGCTCGTCATGCTCGCGGCGCTCGCCCCGCTCATCACGCCCTACGACCCCGTGCGCACCGACCTCTCCGCGACCGACCAGGCACCGTCGGCGGCGCACTGGTTCGGAACCGACACCCAGGGGATGGACATCCTCACCCGCGTGCTCTACGCCGCCCGCACCGACCTCATGCTGTCCATCGCCGGCGTCGCCGTCGCGCTGCTCGCGGGCCTCGTCCTCGGCAGCGCCGCCGCCTACTTCGGGCGCTGGGTCGACGAGCTGCTCTCCCGGGTCGCGGAGATGTTCCAGTCGATCCCGCTGTTCCTCTTCGGCCTCATGGTGATCGCGGCGCTCGGCAACGGCCGGGTGGTGCTCGCCGGCATCATCGCGGTGTTCTACACCCCTGCCTTCTTCAAGGTCGCGCGCTCCGTCGCCGCACCGCTGCTCGCGGCCGACTTCGTCGCCGTCGCCCGCATCGCGGCCCGCACGGGCCCGGGGATCATCGTGCACCACATCGTGCCCAACTCCGTCGGGCCGCTGCTGTCGCAGTTCTCGGTCAACGTCGGCTTCGCGATCCAGGTCATCGCCGGCCTGAGCTTCCTCGGCCTCGGCATCCCCGTCCCGCAGCCCGAGTGGGGCGCCATGATCGCGATCGGCGCCTCGCGCATCGCCTACGGACAGTGGTGGATGGCGTTCTTCCCCGGGCTGGCCGTGTTCATCACCGTCATCGCGCTCGACGGCATCGGCCGTCGCATCACCGCCGGGGGGACCCGATGAGCCTCGTCTCCGTCACCGGGCTGAGCGTCGAGACCGCCGGGGGGCGCACCATCCTCGATGGCATCGACCTCGAGCTCGACCCCGGCCGGCGCCTGGGCATCGTCGGCGAGTCCGGGTCGGGCAAGTCCACGACCGCGAGCGCGATCCTCGGTCTGCTGCCCGACGGCGTGCGGATCACGAGTGGCTCGATCCGCCTGGGCGGGACAGAGCTCACCGGTCTCGGCGAGAGGGCGCTCAGGGCCGTGCGCGGCAAGCGGGTCTCGATCGTGTACCAGAACGCCCTCGGCTCGCTCAACCCCGTCGTCCCGGTCGGACGCCAGATCGCGGATGTCGCTCGCGCCCACCTCGGGCTCGGCCGGCGTGAGGCAATGGAGCGCGCCGTGCGTCTGATGGCCGAGCTCGGCATCCCGGACGCCCGGCGTCGCGCCCTCGACTATCCGCACCAGTTCTCCGGCGGCATGGCGCAGCGCGTGTCGATCGCGATGGCGCTCGTGTGCGAGCCAGAGCTCGTCATCGCGGACGAGCCGACCACGGGACTCGACGCCACCATCCAGCTGCAGGTGCTGCAGACCATCGACCGCAGCATCCGTGCCGCCGGAAGCGCTCTTCTGCTCATCTCGCACGATCTGTCCGTCGTCGCCTCGATGACCGACGAGGTGGCGGTCATGTACCGCGGCAAGGTCATCGAGCGCGGGACGACGCGGGCGATCATGTCCTCCCCGGCCGAGGAGTACACCCGAGGCCTCGTCGCGGCCGCGCGGCCGCAGGAGGCCGCCGGGCCGGTGCCGAGGCCGGTGGATGCCGGAGCGCCCGCGCTGCGGGTGACGGGCGTGCGGAAGGAGTTCCGGGTGCGGGGGCGGCTCGGCCGTCGCGTCATCCGTCCCGTCGACGACGTCAGCTTCACCGTGCCGGCGGGCAGCACCGTCGCGCTCGTCGGCGAGTCCGGCTCGGGCAAGTCGACGCTGTCGCGGCTCGTGGTGGGGCTCCACCGCCCGGACGCCGGCTCGATCGAGCTCGGCGGCGCGCCGCTCTCGGCGCTGCGCGGCTCGCGACTGCGCGCGCGGCGGCACGAGCTGCAGATGGTGTTCCAGAACCCGCTGGCCTCCTTCGACCCGGCCCACAGCATCGGCCGCTCCGTTCGCGAGGTGCTGCGGCTCGACCCCGACGCCCCCGCCGATCCGGGCGGCCGCGTGGACGAGCTGCTCACCGCGGTGGGGCTGGGCCCGGCGTTCGCCCCGATGCGGCCGCACCGCGTGAGCGGCGGAGAGCTGCAGCGCGCCTCCATCGCGCGCGCCATCGCCGCGTCACCGGCCCTGCTCGTGCTCGACGAGCCCACCTCGGCGCTCGACGTCACGATCAAGGGCAACGTGATCGCCCTGCTGCGCCAGTTGCAGGCCGAGCGCGGGATCTCCTATCTCATGACCACCCACGACCTCGGCGTCGTGCGCACCATCAGCCACCAGGTCATCGTGCTCCACCGCGGTCGCATCGTGGAGCGGGCCGCGACCGGCGACATCTTCGCCGACGCGCGGCATCCCTACACGCTGCGGCTGCTGCGCGCGGAGCAGGGTCTCGTCCCGGTCCCCGAGCCCGCCGAGAGCCGGGACGGCTGCCCGCTGCTCGGCGGCGACTGCCCCGAGGCCCATCACGAGGTCGAGGTGACCCCGGCCCACTTCGTGCGCTGCTGGCGACACGACACACCGACGGCCGCGGCGTAGGCCCGGCGGAGAGAGACGAACAGATGGAGATCGGACTCGGAGTGTTCAGCGGCGAGGCGCTGCCGGAGACGGGCCTCACGCAGACGGAGGAGCTCGAGCTGTCGTTGCGGGAGATGGAGCTCGCGGAGGAGGCGGGCCTGGACGCGGTGTGGATCACCGAGCACCACTTCCTGGACAGCGGCTACGTCGGCAGCGTGCTGCCGTACGCGGCCGCGCTCGCCGCGCGCACCCGCCGCATCGGCGTCGGGATCTCGGTCGCGCTCGCCCCGCTGTACGACCCGATCCGTCTGGCCGAGGACGCCGCCTTCGTCGACCAGCTCAGCGGCGGCCGGCTCCGCCTGGGCGTCGCGCTCGGCTACCGCGACGTCGAATACCAGGGCTTCGGCGTGAGGCGGGCCTCCCGGGTGCGCCGGACCGAGGAGCTGTGCCGGCTGCTGCGGCAGGCGTGGGGTCCCGGAGAGGTGGACTTCGAGGGACGAGTCTTCCAGCGCCACGGCGTGGAGGTGCATCCCAAGCCGGTGCTGGGGCACATCCCGCTTCTCATGGGCGGGCACGCGCCCGCCGCGATCGACCGGGCCGCGCGGCTCGCCGACGCGTTCATCATGGACGGCGGGACCGACTCGGACGCCTTCGCCGAGGCGGGACACAATCGCGACATCTACGACCGGGTCGCGACGGGGGTGCGCCTCTACCGCGAGGCCCGGCAGCGTCACGGCCGTGATGACGAGCCGTTCCGCTTCTATCTGACGCTCGGCGGGTTCCTGCACGACGACGGCGCGGATGCCGCGTGGGCCGCCGTGCAGCACGGCTACCTGCACACGCGTCGTGTCTACGGCGACTGGTACGGGCTCGCGCCCGAGGAGTACGCCGACTGGTATCCGGAGCGCATGAGCGCCGAGGAGCACGCCCGGCGCCGGGCCGAGGTGTCCCTCGGCACCCCCGACGATGTCGCCGGGCAGCTCGCCCGGTTGCGCGACATCGTCGGCGACGGGTTGCACGTGATGTTCCGGTGCAAATACCCGGGCGTGGCGCACGAGGCGACCCGACGTTCCATCGAACTGCTGGGCGAGGTACGGCGGCGGCTCGCCTGAGCGGCGACCGCCGGAGAGAAACACGTGAGGAAACACCGATGAACACCATGAGTACAGCCATCGTCACGGGGGCCGGTGGCGGCATAGGGGCCGCGTGCTCGACGCTCCTGGCCGGACGTGGCTGGGACGTCGTCGTCGCCGACGTCGACATCGCGCGCGCCCGGACCGTCGCCGAGGACATCGCGGGCCGCGGCGGCAGCGCGCTCGCCGTCGCCGTCGACATGGGCGACCCCGACTCCGTGCGGGAGCTGGTCGGCACGGCCGCCGCACGGCCGCGCGGCCTCGGCGCGCTCGTCAACAACG
Source organism: Microbacteriaceae bacterium (assembly GCA_047605685.1). Lineage (GTDB taxonomy): Bacteria > Actinomycetota > Actinomycetes > Actinomycetales > Microbacteriaceae > JAUASV01. Next base: position 9,063 of record JASGFF010000011.1, on the reverse strand, counting down.
CGGGCATCGCGATCGCGAAGCCGCTCGTTGACCACACCGTCGAGGAGTGGGACCTGCAACTCGACGTCAACCTGCGCGGCGCCTTCCTCGCGATCCAGGCGGCCGTCCCGCACTTCGTCGCGCGCGGCGGGGGGAAGGTGGTCAACATCGCCTCGACCGCAGCGTTCGTCTCCTCGTCGACGCCGGAGGCCGCGTACGACGTGTCCAAGGCCGGCATCCGCCAGCTCACCGTCTCCGCCGCCGTCGAGCTCGCCCCGCTCGGCGTGAACGTCAACGCCGTCGCGCCCGGCACGATCGCCACACCGCTCACGACGGCCGTGCTCGACACACGGGAGAAGCTCGCGCGGGCCGGGGCGAAGATCCCCGCCGGCCGTCTCGGACGCCCGGAGGACATCGCCGGGGCGGTCGCGTTCCTGCTCAGCCAGGACGCCGACTACGTGCACGGCCACACGCTGGTCGTGGACGGCGGATGGCTCGCCCTGTGAGCGGACGGATCGGCGACAACGCCAACGCCATCGGCGGCTCCGGCATCCGCGAGATCGTCAACCTCGTCGTCGCGCGGCAGCCGGGATCGGTCGACCGGCTCGAGATCGGCGAGCCCGACTTCGTCACCCCCCGCCACATCACCGAGGCCGCCTACCGGCGCGCGCTCGGTGGTGTCGGCTACACGCAGTCGGCCGGGCTGGCCGAGCTGCGTGCCCTGCTCGCCGAGCGCCTCGCCGCGCGCACCGGCGTGCGCTACGCGCCCGAGGAGGTGATCGTGACCGCGGGCGGCGTCCAGGCCTGCCAGCTCATCATGGCCGCGGTGCTCTCGCCCGGCGACGAGGTGCTCGTGCCCGACCCGTCCTGGCCCAACTACGAGATGCTGGTCCGGCTCTCCGGTGCGGTGCCCGTGGCGTATCCGCTTCCCGCCGAGCGCGGCTTCGTCCCGGAGCCGGAGCGCATCGCGGCCCTCATCGGAGAGCGCACGCGGATGCTCGTGCTCAACAGCCCCGGCAACCCCACCGGAGCGGTGTTCCCGCGCGAGGTCGTGCGCGCCATCGTCGAGCTGTGCGCCTCGCGCGGCGTGCTCGTGCTCTCCGACGAGGTCTACGACGAGCTCATCTTCGAGGGCGAGCCGGCGCGAGCCGTCGCCGTGGACCGGGAGAGCGTCGTCGGGGTCTACAGCTTCTCCAAGACCTATGCCATGACCGGGTGGCGCGTCGGCTACGTCGCGAGCCCGTCCTGGCTGAGCGAGACGCTGTGGAAGCTCCAGGAGCCGCTCGTGTCGAGCGTGAGCGAGGTCAGCCAGGCCGCGGCGATCGCCGCCCTCACCGGGCCGCGGGAGGAGATCGACGCGATGCGGCAGAGCTACCTGCGTCGTCGCGACCTCGTGGTGGGGATGCTCCGGGGCGCCGGCATCGACGTGCCGGTGCCGCACGGGGCGTTCTACGTCATGGTGCCCTTCGCACCCGGGGCCGACTCGCGCAGCGCCTGCCTCGACCTCGTCGAGGCGGGCGTGTCGCTCGCCCCCGGCAGCGCGTTCGGCGAGGTGGCGGCATCCTTCGCGCGCATCTCGCTCTCGGCCTCGGAGGCGACGCTGCGCCGCGGGATCGCACGGCTCGTCCGCTGGTACGCCGACACGGGCGGCGGCTCGCGGCCGCTGCTCCCGACATCGGCGGCACGAGGATGACGCCCCGCAGGTCGCCCATGTCGGCGCTCGTCGGCGCGGTCGAGCGACCGCACGAGCACGTGCGCATCGACGGCACCGACATCGCGATCCTCGAGGCGCTCGCCGAGGACTCCCGCATCTCCGTGCGCAGGCTCGCGGCACGCGTGGACATGTCCGCGCCCGCCGTCGCGGAACGGGTCGCACGCCTCGAGCGCTCCGGCGTCATCCACGGGTACACCGTGCGCCTCGACTGGGACCGGCTCGGTCACGAGGTCGTCGTCTACATGCCCGTCACGCTCGACTCCGGCAAGGATCTCGAGCCGACGCTGCGCGCCTTCCGCGAGATCCCCGAGCTCGAGGAGCTCACCGTCATCGCCGGCAGCTACGACCTGCTCGCGCGATTCCGGCTCCGGGACCAGGCCCAGCTCCGGCAGCTGCTGCTCGACCGGGTCTGGCAGATCCCCCACGTGCTGCGCATCGAGACGCTCCTCAGCCTCGGCGACCTCGTCTCGGGCACCCGCACATCCGGACTGCTCCGCTCGCTCGGCGGCGACGCGGCGGGCGGATCGTGAGCGTGGACGGGACGGCCCTCGGGCAGACGGCCCCGGCGGAGATCGCGCCGAGCGCCCTGTTCCTCGCCGGCGACGCCGCCTCCTACATCACCGGTGCCGCGCCCGTCGTCGACGGCGGGTGGGAGGTCTCCGACTAGCCGAGGTTCTGCAAACGCACTCACCTGTGATCGTGCGCGTCTGCGCGTCTGTGCGTCTCTAGTGTATCGATGACTCGTGGCGCTTGCCCAAGCTGTGGCTGCGGCGATGCTGCCGTGCTGCTCAGTCGTTCAGTCGGTGGAGCCAGTAGCCCGGCTCTCGGCGCTCGTGGGCGTAGGCGAGGATCAGGATCGTGTCCGGCTCGACTGTGTAGACGATGCGGTACGGATATCTGCGAATAGCCTTGCTGCGGATCACGGTGCCATCGTCAGCGGTCGTGAACGGTGGGGCGGCGTCCGGCCACTGGTCGAGGTCGTTCCGGGCTTGCCGCGCTCGGTCGATCAGCGCAAGGCCAATCCCTGGTTCCTGCTCTTCATACCAGCGCACGGCGGCGTCGAACTCGGCGACGGCTTCGGGGTGCTCCCGCTGAGCCAGGGTCATGCGGTGAGCGAGGCCCGCAAACGCTCGTAGTGCTCGTCAGCATCCACCAGCTCGACCGCACCCTCACGCACCTCGGCCAGTCGCCGGGTGGCCTCGGCACGCCAGGCCGCATCGACCTCGCTCGCGTCGCCTGCATCATGGAGGCTTTCGAGCAGGGCGTTAGCGACGACCGCGCGCTGATCGGCGTCGAGCGCAAGGCCGTCTCGGATCAGAGTTGCGGTGTCCGGTGTCATGTCTTCAAGCGTACGTCGAACGGCCGACAATCACCCTGGCGTCTGTGTCTCGGGTTACGGGTCTGCTGTGAACGTCACACCGGCGCGACATGCTGCCGATGCTCATAGGCCGCGTGCTGGCCCGTCGCGTCGCGGGTTGTGGCGGCGTGGGTCGCGTTCGGTCGGCTCGCTGAGTTGCCGTTCACGCTCGGCAAGTGCCTGCTGCCGTGCCTCGTGCTCGGCGCGGCTGGCTTCGATCCGTGCGGCGGCGTCGCGGATCGGGAGAGCCCGGAGATAGTCGGCCTCGGCTCGTAGCGCGGTGGCTTGCTGACGCGCCTGACCTGCTTGCTGTGCTGGGTTCGGCAGTCGCATCCCGACCCGGTGGCGCATCACGGCCTGCGGCCCGAACTCGCTGACCAACAGCGCCCGCCGCCCCCGCTCGTGCCGCTGCCGCGTCTCGTCACGCTCGGCTCTTGCGGCCTCGACGTGCTGGGCGGCGTCGATCACGCGCCGGTCGGCCTCGGCATGACGCCCGGCCTGTCGTGCTGCCCACTCGGGCAGCGTCGCGGCGGCGCGGGGTGGCTCGCCCCACGTCTCGCGCACCTGCGCCCGAACCGTCCGGGTGTGCTCACTCGCCTCGCGGTGCTCGGCGCGGGCCTTGCGCCTGCTGAACCTGCCGGTGGTGGCGAGTCGGCCACTGGCAGCCGCCTCGCGCTCGACGGCGGCGAGATAGGCCGCGCCATCAGTCTCGGCCTGCACCGTCAACGGTTCCGCGACCTCGGCCCGGACGCGTGCTGCCTCGTCCTCGGCGCGGCGGAGCACGTCGGCTTGCTCGTCGTCCTCGGTCTTGTGCGTGGCACGTTGGGCGTCGAATCTGGCGGCGGTTTGCTCCCAGCGTTCCGCCGCCGATTTTGCGCGTTCGGCTTCGGCGGTGAGGCGGGCGAGTTCGTCGGTGACAAGCTGCACGGGGCCATCAGCGACGAGACCTTGCACGGCGTCGATGGCTTGGGCGGTGGCGTGGTCGAGGCCACGGTCTGCCGGGTCGCGTTCCATCGCCTCGATGAACAGTGCCCGCGCATCGGCGAGGTCTTCTGCGACGACGTGGAGCCGGTTGGTGTCGCGGCCTCGGGTCATGCCGACGTAGACGCCCGCCGCGCTCGTCGCCTCGGACAGCATCGTGTGCGAGGCATCGACGGTCGCGCCCTGCACGCCGTAGGCAGTCGCGGCATAGGACAAGTGCGCGTGCTCGCTCACGTACTCGGCGGGGAGGGCGACCGTGCGCAGGCGCTTGCCTCCGCCGCCGACTTCGCGGGCATACATCGTGCCCTCATCGGTCACATGCTGAACGATCCACTGCTGCCGGTTCGCCCCCCCGAGGTCGCTGCTGTTCTTCCGGGTCTGGATCAGGTCACCAGCGCCAATGCTCAGCCCGTCGCTGCCGACCGTCGTTACCGTGTCGTCGACCTCGCCACGCTCGACCCGACCCTGACGGATGCGCTCGTTCAACGCGGCGGCCTCGTCGTTCGTGGCGGCCGTGATGGCCTCGCCGTGGTGGGCGTGGGCGGTGATGTGCTCACGAGCCGCGTCCTCGTCGGTGTGCAGGGTCACGAAGCCCATCGCGGCGAGCCGGTCGAACACGTCGCCGGGGGTTTCCCGGTCACGCATGGCCAACGTCAGCGCCGCGTACTCGGGGTCAGCGAACCTGTGGAGTTCGGTCATATCGTAGGTACGGCCACGAATCTGCGCCGCCATATCAAGCACCCCGCCACGACCCACGGCGGGCAACTGCGCCCGGTCTCCCACGAGCGCGACCGACGCCCGAGCCTCGGCGGTGACGGTCAGGAGGGCGAGGGTGGTGTCTTGGTCGAGCATCCCGGCCTCATCCACGATCACCCGCTCACCAGCCGCGAGCACGGCGTCTTTCGGTGGGCCGCTGTAGACGTTCCCGGTCGCAGGATCGGTGTCGCCGGGGCTGAGTCGTGTCCATACGCCGTCGTCGTTCCACCGCCACCCATGCGCATAGACGAGTGCCGCGACCGAGGTTGCGGGCACGCCGAGTTCTTCGTGCGCGACCTGCGCCGCCCGCAACGTCGGCGCAACCACCCGCGACGCCCCGCCATGCATGGCTGCGACCTCGATGGCGACGCCGAGCATGGTGGTCTTACCCGCATCCGCCGCACCCTCCACGATCACGAGCGGGTCGGTCGAGGCGACCGCAGCGGCGGCCACGGTCTGCCCGGTATCCAGCCCGGCCTTGCGTGCTGCCTCAGCGACACTCGGATGCTGCGGCTCCCGCTCCGGTACTGCGGCGGTGAGCTGGTCGCGCAGCGCAGTCTCGGCGGCGACCACGCCCAGGCTGGTGAGATGGGCGACGTGCTCGGGTTGCACCATGCCCGGCGGCAGCACCGAGAAGCAATCCCCGGCGGCGAGGCCGGTGGCGAGGTCGATGAACTCACGCAACTCCGCAGGCGCGGCTTGCACGCCTGCCTCGGTGGTGATCCTTGTAACGTGCTCTCGCACGGTGTGCGGTGTCCACGTCGATGCAGCCGCCGCGCAGCGATCCAGCGCACGACTAGCGACCTGCTGCACGCTGAGGTCGTCCAGCGACGCCGGCGCAACGGTGTCGCGGTGCTGCAACTGGTCGGGGTTGTAGCCAGCGTCGGTGAGTTCCTGCTGCCACCACTGCTCGTCTTTGAGGTCGGCGGGTTTCTTGCCTGGCCGCTGGAACGCCCACGCCGCGTCTTGCATCCTCGCTGTCAACACCGGGCCGGGCGTCTCGCCAGGATGCGCCGTCTCCCACTCGGCCTCCATACGTTCCAGGTTGCTTCTGATCTGCGCCGACCGCTTCGACATGACGGCGTTGAACGGCTCCAACTCCACGACCTCCCCGGATACGGGGTCGAGGGTCAGACCATGCCGGTGCAGCGCCTCGGCCAACTCGGGATGCGCGGCGATCACCGCCGTGCCAAGGGCGCGGATCGCGCCCTGCTGCTGGAACAACGCCGCCGTGGTCAAGGCACGCCACTTCCCACCCGCCCACACCCTCGTACCGATCTGGAAGTGGATATGCCGGTGCGGATCACCCGCACGCGAGGTCTTGTGCGTGATCGCGACGGTCTGCATGTGCTCGACCGGCAGAACCTCCTGCGCGCCGCGCGACCCCGCCAACGTGACCGAATGCCGACCAAGAAAGTGCTGAATCTCCCGCGCCGCGTTCTGCTGCGCCGCATCAAGGGCGTCGGACACGTCGGGGTGGAGGGCGGCGGCGATCGACAGCGACTTGGGGGCGTTGATGACCATCTCCGCGAACAACGGCGACCCCCGACGCACCGCGCCCGCCTTGCGCGGGATGCCCATCGACTCCCCAGTCTCCGGGTTCACCCAATCGACCCACGCCTCGTACTCGTCAGCGGTCAGGGAGCGGGCGGCGGTGACCTCCCCGGTCGCGTCGATCACGGCGTACTCGGCCACGGCCTGGTCTGCGCCGAGGTAATACTCGTCAGCGCGGGAGCGGTCGGCCTCGACATAGGCGCGCGCGGCAGCACCGCTGCCGTGGAACAGCTTCACTCCGCCCTTCACGCTGGCCTCCCTCACGAGTCGTCTCGTGAGAGAGGTGCGCACTACGGCCCCGCCGTAGGTGTGTTTGCAGAACCTCGGCTACCCCGACCTGACACGTCTGCTGCCCCAATAGACTCATCGCCACCGGCAGGGGGAGGGAACAGCGGTGACGAAGAAGAGTCCGATGTCCGCGCTCGTCGGGGCCGTCGACCGTCCGGCGGACCGGGTGCCGCTGGATGACGTCGACCTCGCCCTGCTGCAGGAGCTCTCCCGCGATTCCCGGCAGTCGCAGCGCGCTCTCGCCCGGGCCGTGGGCATGTCGGCACCCGCCGTGGCGGATCGCATCGCGCGCCTCGAGCGGTTCGGCGTCATCCGCTCCTACTCGGTCGACATCGACTGGGACCGGCTCGGCTACGACGTGAGCGTCTACATGCCGATCATCCTCGAGGCGGGCAACGATCTCGAGCCGACGCTCGAGGCGTTCCGCGCCATCCCCGAGCTCGAGGAGCTCGTCGTCGTCGCCGGGCAGTACGACCTCATCGCCCGGTTCCGGTTGAGCGACCACCGTCGGCTGCGTGAGCTGCTGCTCGACCGGGTGTGGCAGATCCCCAACGTGCGCCGGTTCGAGACGGTGCTCGCCCTCGGATCGCTCGGCGGCCAGGATTTCGCGACACGGATGCTCGCGGTCCACGGCGAGCAGGGCTGACCGACGCGGCGCGCCCGCCGTGTCCGTCCGCGCCGTGGCAGGATGAATCGGCGCCGCGTCCCCGCCGCGGGCCCCCGCACCGCAGAAGGCCTTCCCGCATGAGCACCGACACCGCCCGGACGCCGTTCCTGCGCTCCCGGTGGGGGCGCCTGGTGTGGGTCGTCCCGGCCGTGGTCGCCGCCCTGGGCCTCGGCGTGCTGCTGGCGCGCTGGCTGCGCGAGCAGCCGGCCGTCGTCGATTTCGTGGCCGACTATCCCGGCGCCGCGCCGCTGCCCGAGGGAGCGCCGGTCGGCTTCCCGGCGTGGCTGCGCTGGCAGCACTTCCTCAACGCCTTCTTCCTCGTGCTGCTGGTGCGCAGCGGGCTCGCGCTGCGCACCAAGGAGCGTCCCCGGATGTTCTGGCAGCGCGACAACACCCGGCTGGTGCGCACCAAGGGCAGCCCGCGCCGGATGTCGATCCAGCTCTGGGCGCACCTGACGGTCGACGCGCTGTGGATGCTCAACGGCGTCCTCTATGTGGTGCTGCTGTTCGCCACCGGGCAGTGGCTGCGGATCGTCCCGACCAGCTGGGCGGTGGTGCCCAACGCGATCTCGGCCGGCCTGCAGTACGCCTCCCTGGACTGGCCGGTGGACGACGGCTGGACGAACTACAACGGGCTGCAGCTGATCAGCTACGCGGTCACCGTGTTCCTCGCCGCGCCGCTCGCCTTCGTCACCGGCATCCGGCTGTCCTCGGCCTGGTCGCCGCGCTGGCGGCGGGCCAGCCGCTGGTATCCGGAGCGGCTCGCGCGCGCCGTGCACTTCCCGGTGATGCTCTACTTCGTGGGCTTCGTCGTCGTGCACGTCACCCTCGTGCTGGCCACCGGGGCGCTGCGCAACCTGAACCACATGTACCGGGGCAGCGACGACGCCGGCTGGGCGGGCTTCGCGGTGTTCGCGCTCTCGCTCGTCGTGCTCGTCGTGGGCTGGATGCTCGCCAGGCCCGCGGTGATGAAGCCGATCGCGCGGCTCTGGGGGACGGTCGTCGAGCGCTGATCGCCGGGGCTGGGTGGCGGGGCGCGCTCAGCCGTCGTCGGCGAGCGCGTCGAGCGCCTGCTGCACGGTGCGGGCGTAGACGGTGCCGCCGCGGGTGCTCGTGGGGTGGATCCGGTCCGGGCCGAGGCAGGAGAGCTTGCCGTGGATGGCGCGGTGCCAGTCCGCGACGACCACGCCGGCATGCGCGGCGGCGTAGTCCCGCAGCGTCGCGTTCACGTCCGCGGTCCAGGAGCGCGGCGCCTGCACCGTGACGAGCACCACCCGCACGCCGGCGGGCGCCGCCGCGATCATGGCGTCGAGGGCGGCCGTGCTCACCAGGCCGTTGGTGCCGAGCCCGATCAGCAGCACGCCGCGCAGCTCGTCCCGCTCGGCGAGCCTGCGGATCACCTTGACGCCCGCCGAGGCCTGGCGTGAGACCGCGGCGTGGATGTCGATGCCGGGGAACGCCTGCTGCAGCGAGGGCGCCACGGCGAGCATCACCGAGTCGCCGATCGCGGTGATCTGGTCGCCCGTGATCTGGTCGCCCGTGATCTGGCCGGTCGCGGCGGTGCCGGCCTCGGCATCCCCGGTGGCGTCCGTGGTGGCGTCCGTGGCGCTGTCGTCCGACGCGGCGGCGATCGCGGACTCGCCCGCCGCGATCGCCGTCTCGGTGGCGGTGCGGGCCGGGGCGGTGAGCACGCCGATCCCGGTCATGGCCGCGAGCGCGAGGACGAGCACGGCCGCGACGCCCGCCCGGGCGCGGGCGCGGCGGCGG